>NZ_JAWOTC010000009.1:38077-149491 GCF_033338675.1 Vibrio sp. Vb1574 | reverse complement strand
TGAGTAGTTTTACAGGCAAAGCCGAAACGGATGATAACCACCTACTGAAGTAGGTGGTTTAGGGCTGAAAACAAAAAAATCCGATACTCGATATTTTTGAATATCGGATTTTTATTGCGTTATCGAGCTAACCAAATTCTCGCTAGTATTCCTATCGGAGTAGTAACGCCAGTTGTGACGGAGGAAATTTCACCATTTCTTAAAACATAAATGGTTGGGGTCACGCTAATTTTCCATTCACGCATAATATCGCTTGAAGGATCGTTTATATTTTCGAAACGATATTCTTTTGCCCTCATAAACTGCGCCACACGCTCATTCGGTCCCGACGAGCCAGAAATGCCAACTACGGTGTAGTCATCACTCAGCCAGCTCACGCTTGGGCTTACAAATTTACAAGCGGGACACCAAGTCGCCCAAAAATAAACAACGACAGGTTGTTCATAACTTTGCGCGATTGCATCGAAGTATTCACCATCGCTCAATACGGAGCTCAATGGTGGAGCCTCCTGTTTAGGAATATCTTTGGTGCGATACCAATCCATCGCGATAGAAATAACGGTGACAATGAGCACCATCTGTACGATTTGAACGAGCCAATATCGGACTGTTCTACGCTGCTTTGTCGAACTCATTGAATGGATCCCCCACTCGCTTGTTTCACGGCGCTTAAAACAACATCATCAGTCAGAATCACGGGTAACGGGATACCTTGTGGCGCCGCCGGGCCATAGACGATGTTAAACGGCACACCGTAACGCCCATGAGCTCGTAAAAAGTCCGTTACCGAGCCGTCCGGATGTGTCCAATCCCCTTTTAACGTCGCCACATTAGGGCTTTGTAGCAATGAGTAGACAGGATCTTGCCAGATCACACCGATCTTGTTCGCTTTACACGTGACACACCAATCCGCAGTGACATCCACAAACACCACTCGCCCATTATTGACGTGATCTTCAATCGCCGAGTTAGAAAGCTTCTGCCACGCCAAGTCCTCAGGAAGCGGTGTCGCCCATTGGTCGGCAGTGATACTACCAAGTAGCAGCCCGCCAGCAATTAAGATAAGCGATGCAGAGCCGGATAGCACGAGTGCTTTATCGCCATGAACGCGTTTAACGCGAATCATCAGAACAATAAACGCGACTAAACCGGCGAAAATGACCCAAAACACTGGGAGGTGATTGGCCATCAAAGACAGTAGCCAAACGCTGGTGGCCAACATCATCACACCAAATACGTTTTTGACCACGTTCATCCACTGACCCGGCTTCGGCAATTTAAGCGCAATACTTGGGAAAATTGCCACCATAATCCAAGGCAGTGCCATACCCAATGCTAATGCTGTAAAGGTTGCAAATAACGTTAATACGTCGGCACCCAAGGCAAACGCCACGGCCGTTCCTAGAAAAGGCGCGGAGCAAGGCGTCGCAAGCAATGTAGCAAACATACCTTGAACATAGTGACCAACTAGGGAGTTATCACCTTTCGAGGCCAGCCATGTATTGGTACCCGATGATAGACGGACTTCAAACAGCCCCAGCATATTGGCCCCAAACAAAGTGGTGACCAACACCATCAAACCTAAGAACCAAGGGCTTTGAAATTGCACGCCCCAGCCAATGGCATTACCTGTTAGCTTAAGCACCAAAATAAAACCAGCGAGAATCCAGAACGACGTTAATATACCAAGTGACGAGGCAACAAACTGAGCGCGAATTTGACGACGCTCGATACCTTGAGCGGCAACAATACTACTTAGCTTCATCCCCAAAACCGGAAGAACGCAAGGCATAATGTTAAGAATTAAACCGCCGAGCAACGCGAATAGAAAAACACTCGTTAGAGACGTGCTCGGCAACGGTTCAACTATTGCCTCAGCAGTTGCTTGAGTGGTTTCTTCTGCTAGTAAATTGGTGTCTTTGATGGTCACAAACAGCGACTGACCATCTAACTCCACATCGCCCAGCCAAGTATCAACGATATAGCTCGCGGTGACGATGTTTCCTTCTTGATGCATTCCTTCAAGCTTGAAGCTATAGTCTCGCGTTGCTTCATCGACACCATCCACCAGCACTTGTGGTTGTTGCCAACCCTGACTGTTCTGTAGCTTGATTTGTAGTTTCGATTGGTTCGCATCCCAACTCGCCTGAGTAACATCAATAAACGGCGATGGCTGCGGCACGTTACTCACTGCTTGAGCGTAACTGAACATCACGCCTTCATCGACTGTTAGATCAGAAGGCAAGAACGTCAATTGAATTTGATAGTCGGTCAGCACACAAATCGTCGTACAAGAAGAAAGTGTCAGTACCGCATCAATCGTGACAGGTCTGGACATGTCTTCGACGTGCAGCGTCATGGGGAACAAAGTATCGCCTTTATACCCAAGAGTCTCGATACCTAATAGTTCGAATTTTTGTGGGTGCGGCCATTGCCAATCCACTTTGGATAAATTTTGTGAATTTTGCCAATCAATAGATGGTGCTACGCCGCCCTCACCAGGTGAACGCCAGTAAGTTTTCCAGTCTCCGGTTAACTTGACATCCAAATAACCTGTAAGTGTTTTGGCTTGCGGATCTTGTTGACCAGTGAGCACAAAGCGCGTTTGCACTGGAGGATGTTGTGGGTTGGTTAGCCAACCTGTATCAGTAGTTTGAGCTGAAATACTCAGAGAGAGCAAACTCAAAGCAAGCGTCATAAAAAACATGAACGCAAACTGAGTCAGTTTAGTAATTTGATTCATAGTGATTCCTAGTTAAAAGACAAAGGTGCTAAATAACTGACGCTAGTGGTCAGAAAGCACGCTTTTATTCTC
Source organism: Vibrio sp. Vb1574 (assembly GCF_033338675.1). Taxonomy (NCBI): domain Bacteria; kingdom Pseudomonadati; phylum Pseudomonadota; class Gammaproteobacteria; order Vibrionales; family Vibrionaceae; genus Vibrio; species Vibrio sp. Vb1574. The sequence goes on along the minus strand of NZ_JAWOTC010000009.1, from coordinate 146,676 downwards.
GGAACACACAGAAAGTCAGATGGACTCGATACTTACGGCCTATCGGTTCCGTCCAATGTTGCGCACCAATATAGGCACTGCACAACCAAATTGCCGAAGCAAAAAGACCGACAAACAGAACAACAATAAATACATCGAGTTGATGTTGAGAAAACTGAATTAACTTTTCAGACAATTCGCACTTGCTAGTTTCTTTAGTATCAATCGACTTGACGCTCGAACGCTCATCAGCAAGTGAAACCGCGGGCGATTCCGTCTCATATTTCATAGAGCATGACGATGCAAAACCTGAATTTTGCATCAGACACACAACGACCACCCAGCCAATAATCGCCAGTAGCCATTTTGCCCGCTTATGTGGCGTGTGATGTCGTTTAGTCAACAAACTCATAAGAATTCAGATAAAGTAAGAACGAAGAAGATAATACGCGAGTCGTCATAAAGCTCAAGTTGTATCCTCTAAATAGCCTTAAGAGGCTTCACTCGCTAAGCTTTAATCTAACTTGCCATAAATATATGCCAACTCTGCGACGGTTTTTGCCGAGAACTTCTTCAATAGATTAGCTCGGTGTACTTCAACCGTTCGCATTGCTATGCAAAGTTCGTCAGCAATACGAATGTTGCGCTTTCCTTCAATGATCAAACGTAAAATGTCTTTTTCTCTAGGTGTGAGCGATTCATAAGCCGATTTAGCTGCTGCCATATCGAGGTTTGTGGCAGACTGCGCCTGTCCCTGTAAAATGGCTCGTGCCAGTTCATCGCCTTTGACTGGCTTTTGGAAGAAATTGACCGCCCCAGCTTGCAATGCATCGACCGCCATCGGGACATCACCATGCCCTGTCAGATAAATAACGGCTAACGGGCTGTTGGCTTTATTTAAAACTTGGTGCACTTGCTGACCACGAAGGTTGGGCATTCGGCTATCAAGGATCACGCATCCGGCCTGATGAATGTTCACTTTATCGAGAAAAGATTGCCCATCAGCAAAAGTCGTCACCTTGAACTCATGCTCTTCCAGCATAAAAGCGAGCGAGTCACGCACCGATTCATCATCATCGACTACAAAAACAGGTAGCTGCTTTTCACCGCTGCTCATTGAATGCTCCTATGCCTAGTTCAGATTAGTTTGATATGGAAACACAAGCTCAACCAAACAACCATGTGGTGCTGTCGAGCTGATGACAAACTCGCCACCATGCATTTCCATCACATCGCGACAAATGGTTAACCCTAGCCCAAGCCCTTCTTCTTTGCTACTCACAAACGCTTGAGTCGGATTCTCTTGCTGCAACCCTGTACCATTGTCTAACACTCGAATAGAGAGTTGATTGATTTGGTAATCGCAATGCAGGGCAATTTTACCTTGATAACCTGATGAGTGATATTTCTCTTGGAACAAAGTACACGCATCAATCGCGTTGCTGATCACATTAACTAAAACCTGTTGTACGCCAACTGCATCGACAAGTAACGGACGAATGTTCCCTTCTGTACTGGCCACAAGAGAAATGTTTTGCTTCTGCATCCGAAAATGGAGTAACTCAATCGTGTCATCAATGAGTACTTGAAGATCGCACGGCGCTTTGTCGACACTACGCTTGCGGATCAACGTTCTTAAGCGCTGAATAATTGCATCGGCTCGTTCAACTTGGCCCTGTATTTTCTCAAGCACTGGGACAATATCTTCATGAGGGCGCTTTTTGGCCAAGCGAAGTAACCCACCTTCACTGTAATTACGAATGGCTGCCAGCGGTTGATTTAATTCATGAGCCAGACTGCTGCCAATTTCCCCGACAATCGCCACTCTTTGCGAATGTTCTAACTGCTCGCTTTTCTCTTTCAGCCTTAGCGATGTCAGTTCTAATGCTTGTTTGCTTTTGCTAAAACGATACTCAAGCCAAAAGTGGTACGCGTTCAATACAATCACAAACATGAACAGTGCCCACGCCCATTCTTGATGACTGCGCAACCAGCGCAGCGCCTCACTCCACCAAGGTTGCTGCAATGGATGTAGATCCAACGCCTGATAGAGTTTATCGATGCTCAACAAGCTAACTGGCGATGTCCAGCCTGACGCGCCAGCGGCAATAATGGCGGGGTGCTCTGGCGGCATAGCAAGTAAGACTTGCGCGATTTTTTTCGCCAGAAGAGACGAGCCGCGTTCTGTTTTGGCAAACGACCAGTTTGGATATAACGGCGTAGAAACAGCGCACGAAGAATGTTCATTTGGCTGTTGGTTTAAGACTCGAAAATCACCGTGCTGTAACAGACCTTCATTTTGCATCTGTTCCAGTAGACAAGCAGGCACGACAGCGGCTTCAACATTGCCGTCACGTAATTGGTAGAGATTGGCATCAATTGGGAAACCGAGATAGCGAACATCCGCAAAAAAATCATTCGGATCGAGTCCCATTTCCACGATTTGATAGCGCAGGGTCAGATAACCACCAAACGCTTTTTCTGATACCGCCGCAACAGGACGTCCTGAGACATCTTGCACCGTTTGATAACTTGAATTGGCTCGAATCACCAGCGCCGAACCAATGCCGTAATTCGAGTTTTGTGGTGCTCTGCTGGTTAGCGTTGCCATCCACGACAGCGCGTATTGCCTGCCCAACCGCACTGCCTGACCTGGGTTGGTTAAGATGAAATTCATCTTCTGAAACTTCACCGCTTCGCCCATTTCATCCAAGTTAAGGGGATGAAGGACAAAATGCACATCGGAAATTTGCTGATTGAGCCAATCAATGGTCGGTTGCCATCTCTGCTCGGCATAAAGATGGCCGCGTATCGCTAACACGCCCACTTCGACTTTTTTCTTGACCTGTGGCTGCTCTGCTTTTTGCTCTTGCAGATCTGCTTGTTCAGAAACTGCGCCGTGAGCCAAAGATGCAAAGGCAACTAAGCAAAGAATCCAAAGCTGAAGCCACAGTGCTTTTTTCATGATGAGTCGAATCGTTCCGTCAAGAGAGTACGACAAGAATAACAGCTACCTTCCCTAAACCACATTTGTTTTAGATCAAGTTTGATCTGAGTATGTGGAAATCCACAATATAAGCCTCGCAGTGCATTTCTCACAATGGAATCAGTCAATTCAAATACAACAAAAAAAGCAGGTGAGTTATGGATTCCACCAAACGTCGCTTTCTCAGCGCGGTCACAGCCGGAGCCGCGTTAATTCCAGTCGCAGGCATTGGCACGGCAACTGCGGGAAACATTATTCGAAATAACCAGTCCGCTGACCGAAAAGGGCAAGTCGGCAAGCGTTATGCCATGGTGATAGATTTGCGTAAATGTGTCGGATGCCAGGCTTGCACTGTGGGTTGCAGCATCGAGAACCAAGCGCCAATTGGTCAATTCCGAACCACCGTAAAGCAATACGAAGTTACGTTAGATGATGGCTCTACAGCCACGCGAGAAGCAAAAGCCTTTATGCTACCGCGCCTTTGTAACCACTGCGACAACCCACCTTGCGTGGCAGTGTGTCCGGTTCAAGCAACCTTTCAGCGCGAAGATGGCATTGTCATGGTGGATAACAGCCGCTGCGTCGCCTGCGCGTACTGCGTACAAGCTTGCCCTTACGATGCTCGTTTTATCAATGAAGACACCCTCACCGCAGATAAGTGCACCTTCTGTGCGCATCGTCTAGAGCAAGGCCTATTGCCTGCCTGCGTGGAGACCTGTGTTGGCGGTGCGCGTGTGATTGGTGATTTAAATGATCCAACAAGCGAGATTCGCCGCTTAATCACAGAACATCAGGACGACATCAAAGTGCTGAAACCCAATGAAGGTACCAATCCACACGTGTTTTATATCGGCATGGATGAACGCTTCACCAGCCACATCGACGGGCAGCCAGCTATTTACGACCCACAAGGAGAGCGAGCATGAACATCACCGAAGTGTTAGTCCAACCTCAAGCGATGGCTTGGCTCCCGTGGGCGGTACAGTATTTCTTCTACATCGGTTCGGCTTATGCGGCTGCTATTTTATTCCTAATCGCCCTATTATTTGAAAAACACACCAGCCACAGACTGCGCGCTGCGCTTGTGCTGACGCTGGCCATCGGCGCCATCGTGGGGCCATTAGCGTTAACTGGTGATTTACACCAACCGGGACGCGCATGGCATTTTTACGCGCACATCACACCGTGGTCATGGATGTCTTTAGGATCTCTTTTCTTGCCTGTTTTCTCAGGTTTAGCGGTAGTGACTGCATGGCTGTATCTCCGCCAGGATCTGATCAACTTACGTAATCAGCCAGGGAAAGTACTGCCTCTAATTTCAAAGCTGTCACTGGGTGAATGGGTGCTCTCTCGTAGAGCCATGCTTATGGTATCTGCCATCACAGTGCTATCAGGCATCACCATTGCAGTCTACACAGGGGCTGAAATTGCGGTCGTTAAATCGCGCTCTTTATGGCACCAACCCGCGTCACCAATTCTTTGGTTTGTCACTGCATTTATGGGCGCGGTCGGATTTTCTCTGCTGATTTGGTTACTGCTGCCTAGTCAGTCAAAGACGCTGACATCTGGCGATACTAATTTACTGAAAAAATCAGTGGTTACCAGCGGTGTATTAACGCTGATACTGCTACCGATTTGGGCATCCAACGATTCCGCATTTTCGCTCTATTCTAGCGAACAATGGATGCACAACATTGCCCTGCTCACTTTTGTCGTTTTAGGTTGTGTTTTGCTCGCTTTCATCTTCTTGCGCGATACCAAAAAGTCCGCATCAGCCAGATTTCGTCACGTCATAGGGCTCAGTTTTGTGTCTGCTGCCGCACTGGAAAGTGCATGGCTGATTCGCTGGTTTACCATCATGGAAGTGCAAACCATCGCCAAGTTCGATGCAGGGCTGTATCCATACCAACTCACTATGGATGGAAATGGCTGGATAGGCATTATCGGCATGCTCGGATTATGGCTTGCACTGGCACTGCTCGGTTCGGAGCTGGTTCAGCCAAAACAAAAGATCGAAGTAAAAGCCTCATCACCCACCTTAACTGAACGCTAATCAAAGAGGATTTCATCATGGATAACAAACGCCGTCAGTTTTTGAAATCAGGCATTGCAGTGGGTGGGCTTGGCGCATTCGCTGCGGGTTACGCCACCACCACCAAACACATGGTCGAGGGTGCGCTCGAAGGCACTGCGGGAGAAAAAACGCGTGATATTCACCACGGTAACTCGCTTGAACCAGAGTACACGGTCAACAGCAAAGGCAACCTAATCCCTAATCCAAATCAGCGCGTTGCACCATCGATGTGCTTTGGTTGTTGGTCACTGTGCGGATTGCGTGTACGCATTGATAACCGCAACGACGAGATTTTGCGTATTACTGGCAACCCATATCACCCACTCTCTCATCAGCAACACATTCCGTTCGAAACGCCAGTCAAAGATGCTTATTTAAGTTTGGCAGGAGAAGCGGGCCTTGACGGTCGTTCAACAGCATGCGCACGTGGCAATGGGATGCTAGAAATTCGCAACAGCCCGTACCGCATTACTCAGCCACTGAAACGAGTTGGAAAACGCGGCGAAGGAAAATGGATTCCGATCAGCTACGAGCAATTGATAGAAGAAATCGTAGAAGGTGGTGATTTATTTGGTGAAGGCCATGTTGATGGCTTACGCGACATTCACGATTTAACAACGCCCGTAGATCCTGAAAACCCAGAATATGGACCGAAAGCCAACCAATTGTTAATGACCAACGCCGGTAACGAAGGCCGAGACGACATATTCAAACGCTTCGCGTTCAACAGCTATGGTACACGTAACTTTGGGCATCACGGCTCTTACTGCGGCTACGCATTTCGTGCTGGCAGCGGCGCATTTATGAACGACTTAGATAAGAACGCACACTTAAAGCCAGATTTTGATAATGCGGAATACATCATCTTCATCGGTATGTCGCCAGCTCAAGCGGGCAACCCTTTTAAGCGTCAGGCGCGCCAACTCGCCAATGCGCGAACAGAAGGTAGCTTGGAATACTCCATCATCACGCCAAGTTTGCCTGCGGGTTCATCGAGCTTGGCTGCCGGTGACAACAACCGCTGGATACCAATCAAACCGGGCACCGACTCTGCCCTCGTGCTTGGTATGATCCAGTGGATCATCGAAAACCAACGATACAACAAAACCTTCTTGGCGCAGCCGGGGGCAAACGCGATGAAACGAGCCGGCACCGCGCACTGGTGTAATGCTACGCATCTCGTGATAAGCGATAATCAGCACCCGAGAAACGGCACGTTTTTACGCGCGTCGGACTTGAATCTGCCATTCGAGGGCGAAGCGTTGTCTGACTCCGACCCGTACGTCATCGTGGATGAGCAAAGCGGCGAATTTGGTGTTCATACCCAAGCTGAGGAAGCGGCACTGTTTGTCGATAAAACGGTTTCGCTTGCATCGGGCGAAGTGCGCGTAAAATCGTCTCTACAAAGACTCAAAGAAGAGGCGTTCAAATACAGCCTTGCGTTCTACAGCCAACAATGTGAAATCCCTGTCGAACAAATTGTTGAACTAGCAAAGCGCTTTACCAGTCACGGAACAAAAGCGGTGGTCGATACCCACGGTGGCAACATGCACACCAATGGGTTCTATAACTCGTTTACTATCATGATGCTCAATGCGTTGATTGGTAATATCAACATGAAAGGCGGCGCGATGGCCAAAGCGGGTGGCTATCCAACTTCCGCTGCGGGTCCTCGTTACGACTTCACCAAATTTGTTGGCAAAGTCGGCCCGAAAGGCGTCTTTTTATCGCGCAGTAAATTCCCATACCACAAAACCAGCGAATACAAACGTCGCGTTGAGGCTGGTGAATCCCCTTATCCAACTCGCGCGCCTTGGTATCCGTTTGCCGCGCCACTGCTGACAGAGCACCTATCTGCGGCTATTGATGGGTATCCATACCGCGTAAAAGCGTGGATCAACCACATGGCGAACCCAATGTATGGTGTACCCGGTTTGAAAACGCTGCTGGAAGACAAGCTTAAAGATCCAAAACAACTCGGTTTGATTGTGTCTGTTGATGCGTTCATTAACGAAACCACCGCGTTGTCGGATTATATTGTACCTGACACGGTCACCTACGAAAGCTGGGGTATGGCAACGCCTTGGCACGACGTTCCGGTGAAAACCGTCACCGCTCGTTGGCCGATTGTGGAAGCGCGAACAGAGAAAACCGCCGATGGTCGTTCGATTTGCTTAGAAAACTTTTTGATTGATGTCGCCAAGAAAATGCAACTAGGCGGCTTTGGTGACAACGCGATTCAAGATGCGCAAGGGAATTGGCACGCTCTCCACAGCGCTGAAGATTTCTACTTACGTTCCGCGGCAAACTTGGCTTATGTGAAAGGCGGGGTGCCTGAAGTTTCGGCAGAAGACATTGCGTGGTCCGGCCTAGAGCGTTTAATGCCAGCCATGCAGAAGACGCTGACAGCGGATGAGATGAAACGTGTGGCGTTTATTTTTGCTCGCGGTGGACGTTTTGAAAATGCAACCGAAGCGTATCAAGGTGAGCAAATGAAGCACAAATGGACACGACCTGTCGCGATATGGAATGAACGTGTCGGCAGCGCAAGAAACACCATGACCGGTGATTTCTACACGGGTTGCCCAACATGGCATCCACAAAAACTGGCCGATGGCACATCAATGGAAGACCAGTTCCCAAGCTCAGAATGGCCTTTCAGCCTGACGAACTTTAAATCCAACATTCACAGTGCGGTATCCAACCTATCGCCAAGGTTGAACTCGATTAAAGGCGTAAACCCAGTGTACATCCATCCAATCGATGCCGAGCGTGCGGGCATTAAAACGGGTGATGAGTTTGTTATCGAGACACCATCTGCAAGCACCAAAGCACTTGCGATGATAGTCAGCGGGATTAGCCCTAGCACACTCGGATTTGAACATGGGTTTGGTCATACAGAGCTAGGACAACGCTCGCACTGGATCGGCGATAAACAACAACCCGTAAAAACGCGCAGCCAAGATGGCGTCAACATTAACGACATTGGCTTAATTGATCCTACCCGAGAAGGTAAAGGTGTATTGTTGGATTGGGTAGTGGGCGCGGCGGCACGTCAGTCCCTGCCGGCCAAAATCCGCAAAGCGTAACGCCGCACGTTAAGACGTCTCTACCACTTAGAGCTGCCGATTTGTGCAGCTCTTCACCACTTTGTTTTTATCGCTTATAGAACAACCAATAAAAACAAATACGGCCATTTACACTTATTAAATATGTGGAAATCCACAATACCTTTCATTATTGGCAAGGCCGACAATATCGTCCATGTGACTACCAAGTAGCACTTAGACATATTAATAAAAATTAAAGTGAGTCAGCATGTCAAAAATTCTTCCAGTGGTGGTGGCCTGTTTGTTAGCAACCACTATGGGCGCAAGCGCCTCGTCTATTCCGGAAAAAGCCAGCGTATGTAGCGGTTGTCACGGCCAAGATGGCATGGGACAGCCAAATATCGCGCCTATGATCGCTGGTTTAAACGCGAATTATCTCAACACTCAAATCGAACTATTCCTTAGTGGCGAACGCCAAAATGTGGTCATGCAAGGCATGGCGAAGGAACTCAGCGATCCCGCAGATCGGAAGGAAGTGATGGAGTACTTTGCTAACCTCCCGAGCTATGAGTTCACGAATCCAGAACAACGCGGCGACCAAGCTGATATTCGTAACCCGTATCGTAAATTAATTTTCCAAGGCGATTGGGATAGAAACATTCCAGCTTGCGCAACTTGTCATGGAGCCAGCGGTATGGGCGTCGACAAGTTCCCTCGCCTCGCAAGCCAACATGCTGATTACTTAAAAACGCAATTGATGGCATGGAAAAACGGCACTCGCAGTGGTGACCCGCTCAATATGATGGGGACCATCGCAAAAAATCTCACTGACGAAGAGATTGAAAACCTTTCGTACTACTTTGCCTCATTACGTTACTAGGAGCAGACATGAAACGTTTCTATTCTTTGTTCGCATTGCCTTTCATTTCTACGCTCGTACTAGCTAACGATCCGTTACCGGACCGCCAGAAAGAGCTACCTGCGATAGAAAAAGAAAAGCACGGTGAATACTTAAAACCGCGTGATCTCAGTACAATTCCAAACACCGCATTTGGTGAGCAAGTAAAACGCGGTTACTCGCTCTTTGTTAACTCACAACAAATGCGCGGAAAATACGTTGGCAACGAACAAAACTGTGTGAACTGCCATATGGAGGCAGGACGAAAAGCAAACGCTGCGCCACTGTGGGCAGCTTACATGGCATACCCGGCATATCGTAAGAAAAACGATCGCGTAAACAGCTATGCTGACCGTATCCAGGGTTGTTTCGAGTATTCCATGAACGGTAAAGCGCCCGCTTACGATTCGACAGAAATTGTTGCCCTTAGTGCTTACGCCTACTGGTTAGCAATGGGCGGCTTGCTTGACAAACATGGTATGGCGGATGAACCCATTCCAGAGCTAGACGCAAAAACGTTGCAAATTGGTGGAAAAGCAAGAGACTTCCCGTTGCCCGAAGCCATCGCACAAGCATTACCAATTGAAAAGCGGGGTAACCTCTCTGGGCGTGGCTACCCAAAAATCGCCGCCCCTGAGCAAGAACCATCAATAGAGCGAGGCGCATTGGTCTACGAAAAGAACTGTGAAACTTGCCATCGCGCCGACGGTTCAGGCATCAAAGACACCAACGACTATTCATACATTCCACCACTTTGGGGCGAATATGCGTATAACTGGGGCGCAGGTATGCACCGGATTAACACTGCAGCCTATTTTATTTACGAAAACATGCCGCTTGGGAAAAGTGTGCAGCTGACAGAGCAAGAAGCTTGGGATGTCGCAGCATACGTCAACAGCCATGAGCGTCCACAAGATCCTCGATTCAAAGGCAATGTCACCGCAAACGCGGAGAAATATCACCAGCACCAAGGCTATTACGGCAAAACGCTCAACGGTACGCAAGTCGGGGCCAATGCCTTTAAGAGCGGAACGGTCAAGTAAAGTACAACTAAGCACCTTAAATAAAATGCTCTTTTTCCCTGCTCAGATTATCTGGGCAGGGTTACTTACCCTTAAAAACAAGTAATTACCCCTCCACAGACAAGCAATATCACATTATTTTCGGCTTCCAACATACTCATCTTCGCCGTAAAATCTTGTACCAAACGCGACTTCGTTTATGTCTTAGCTCTCCCATATGCTCTAATGCCAAAAGTAAGAAACTCGTAAACTCCTGAATCAAAACAAGCGTGCCTAGTGAAAAAAGAGTATTCTTAAAGCAAATGAATCTAAAACCTACCCGATGAGTATTCAACCTAATTCCCGTCAGTTAATTTCATGCGAAGAGTGCGGCCTTGTTGTTCGCATTCCCGATATCGAACAGGGGCAAAAAGCACAATGTCCTCGATGTTCGCATTCGCTGACTAAGGTGAATGCCAAGCCTTACCAAAGCGTGATCGCCATATCATCGGCATGTTTGATCATGTTAGTGCTAAGCATTTCTTTCCCTTTTATGTCGTTCAGCGTGCAAGGGTTGTCGCAAGAGATCACCTTGTTGCACGCTGCCAAAATGCTGGCTGAGTTTCAAAATGTGCTTTTGGGTGTGCTGTTACTCGCAACAGTTATCGTTTTACCTGCAATCTATGTTGGCCTCATTCTCTTTCTTCACCTTGAAGCATTAAAAGCACGTAAACATACCCCCTCTAAAAAGCAGCAACGAATGGCAAAAGTTTTATGCCGTCTTCTGTTTCGAGTCGAACCCTGGTTAATGGTGGATGTCTTTTTGATTGGCGTGTTGGTCAGCTTAATTAAAATCGCTTCCCTCGCAGACATAGGAATGGGCACTTCATTCTGGGCGTTTTGTGTATATACCGTTCTGGTAGTCAAATGCATATCAATGGTCGACAAAAGCTGGCTCTGGGGACACTTTATTCCAGCTATCGAGCTCTCTGATGTAAAAGAGGGTGACACGCACCATAACCACAACCATATTGGTTGTCATACGTGTCACCAGCTCAACCCTATTGAAGCTAAAAAACACCAACACTGCATTCGTTGTAAAAGCCCTATTCACAAATACAACCCCGCAGATAATTTACAAAAAGCTTGGGCGCTTTTGTTTGCTTCAGTCATTTTCTATATCCCTGCAAACCTCTACCCTATGATGTACACCGTAAGCCTTGGACATGCAGAAGGTTCAACTATCATGGAGGGGGTAATATTGCTTTGGCATTTAGGTTCTTACCCTATTGCGATGGTAATTTTCTTTGCTAGCGTATTTATTCCAATGGCGAAAATGCTGGCACTCGCGTGGCTGTATTACAATGCGCAAAAAGCGCGATATCTTCCGCACGAAGAGAGTATTTCACGCTTAAAGATCTACCGCATAACTGAGTTTATTGGTCGTTGGTCTATGATCGATATCTTCGTCGTCGCGGTCTTAGTTGCACTGGTTCAACTGCAAAACTTAATGGCGATTTATCCAGGTCCTGCTGCGCTCTCTTTCGCGGCAGTGGTCATTTTTACTATGCTTTCTGCAATGATATTTGACTCACGTTTGTTGTGGCAATTGCCACAAAACGAAGTGCAGGAGCCGATTTCTGACAACTTAAACGAGAAAGCCAAATATGAGTGATGAGAACAACGTAACCGCTCAAATAAAACCGCAAAAGCAGATTTCTGCGATATGGATTGTCCCGATCCTTGCGCTAGCCATGGGAGCGTGGATGCTGTTCCAATATATCAACAGTACAGGCCCACAAATTACTCTCCAACTGCCAACCGCAGATGGGATTGAGGTTGGCAAAACCGAAATCCGAGCATTGAATGTAAAAGTCGGACTGATTACTGAAGTCACTCTCAGTGAAAATTACGATCACATCATCGCTAAGGCACAAATGAACAAGGATGCAGAACGCATGCTGCGAGATGACACCATGTTTTGGGTGGTGAAGCCTCGTATTGGCCGTGATGGCGTTTCAGGTTTAGAGACCTTGCTCTCTGGCGCTTACATCCAACTTCAACCGGGTAAATCTAAGATAGAGAAAGAGCGCTTTACGGTCTTAGATGTTCCCCCAGTGGCCTCTCCTGATGCAGAGGGGTTACGCCTTGTGTTAACACACCGCGAGGCTGGTAAGCTAGGCGTTGGTGACCCCGTCATTTATAAAGGCTTTACGGTTGGTCGTGTAGAGAAAACCAGCTTTGATGTTGACACTCGCAAAGCGTTATACCAACTCTTTATTTTCAAGCCTTATGACAGCTTAGTGCGCACTCGTACCAAGTTCTGGCTGAATTCTGGCGTAGATTTACAGCTCAACGCTGAAGGGTTCGAAGTCAAGTTTGGCTCATTAGAGAGCATGCTAACGGGTGGTGTTACCTTCGATACCGTTCCAGGTCTTGAATCCGGTGAACAGCTCACTGAAAATATGGTCAACTTCCGCTTGTACGATGATATTAAACAACTTCGAGAAGGCATGTACGATGATTATATTGAATTCGTTATGCTTTTTGATGAATCGGTACGAGGACTTAAACGTAAGGCACCTGTCGAATATCGAGGCTTGAGAATTGGTACTGTGATGCGTGTACCAATGCGACTTCCAACCCCAGAAGAGAACTTTTCTGCGAAAAAAATCCCTGTATTGGTACGTATCGAGCTCGGCCGTGTTTATGGCGATTTCCAATCCCAATCTTTACCAATGTTAAAAGATAAATTGAAGAGTGAGTTTGCTAAAGGCCTACGTGGTACTTTAAAAACAGGTAACTTATTAACAGGCGCACTGTATGTTGACGCCGACTTCTATCCAAACGACGAGCCTTACGTACCGAGTAAGTTTGCTGATTTAGATGTTTTCCCAACCATGCGTGGTGGTTTTGCGCAGGTTCAGCGCCAAGTGAACGACTTCCTAAATAAGATTAATAACTTACCAATGGAAGAAACACTAGACTCTCTCAATTCAACGTTAAAAACGTCTGAAAAAACGTTAGCTTCAGCAGAACGCGTGGCGGACAGTATTGATAAACTTTTGAATCAAAAAGAGACGCAAGAGATCCCAACAGATATTCGCCAAAGCTTACAGCAATTACAAAAAACACTCGATGGTTATGGGCCCAACTCAACCATGTACAGCGAAATGGAAGCCACGCTAAAAGAATTAGAAAGCGTGATGACAGAGTTTAAACCCGTACTTAAACAGCTAAACGAAAAGCCAAACTCTCTCGTGTTTGGAGAAGATGAAATCAGTGACCCAATACCAGTTAAAGGCAAAAACTAATGAAACGAGTATTCTTTCTGTCTATCGCGCTATTTGTCGGTCTAACGGGTTGCAGTAGCGCTCCGCAAACTAAAGGAGCTATGTACCTTCTACCTAAGGCGGAACCAGTGACGCTGAGCTCTTCTGATATCGCTCAGCGCCCAACTTTAGTTGTTCGTCCAGTGACATTGGCGAGTTATTTGAATGATAATGGCATTGTTTATCGAACCTCTGAGACCCAAGTTATTCAGGCGAAGCACAATCAATGGGCGCACAGTATTTCTGAGCAAATCACTCAGAGAGTCGTCGCGGAACTACGTCACAAGCAAAGTCATTACTGGCCGACTGAAATGAATAATCTGTTGGATCAAAGCGGTGAAGCCAAACTCCAGCTTACGTTAAATAAATTTAATGGCAGCTACAAAGGTAATATCGAAATTGAGGGGGAATGGTTACTCATTAATGCCGAAGGTAAGGTAGAAAACAGCGCGCCAATACAAATCTCACAGCCGCTTCAAGATGAGGGCTATGAAGCGCTCGTCAACGCTTTATCCATAGGCTTAGAAAGCCTAACCTCAGACATTGCCAAACAACTCTAAGTCAATGTTAATTACAGGGAAGCAAGTTGCTTCCCTTTTTTATGCAGAGTGTAGCGACTTCTACTAAGCTGAAAGCTGACGAAAAGCCGAAAAGGAAATTGGATGAAACCATGTAACCTGCTATCACTCTCCTCACTCATTCTTGTATTACCTACATCAGTAGCGCTCTCAGCCGAGACACAAGAATCTCGTTGGCGAAATAGCATAGAAGTGTACATGCTAGGACTGAATATCCACGGGGATACCAGTATTGGTCGCTTTTCATCAGAGGTGGATGTCGATCCTAAGTTCATCGTAGACCACCTCGATATTGGGGCGATGTTGCGATTCGAGAGTATTTACCAAAGTAAGTGGGGCTACTACATAGATTATAGTTTCATGAACTTAAGTGGTGATGTTAATAATATCAAGGGCGCTCTGCCTAACGCTCGTTATCGTGCGGACATCGAAATACGGCAAGGTGTTCTAGAAGCAAAGGCATTCCAACGCGAACAATATTCATTTGGTAAACTGGATTATATGTTTGGATTACGTTGGTGGGACAATGACATCACCGGCAAGCTGTATCGTAATGACAACCGGGTACTAGAAGATAGACTGTCATTACAAGAAGATTGGGTCGATTTTTTAGTTGGCTTGCGACTCATTGATGAATTGAGCGAAAACTGGCGATTTCATGCCAGCATCGACGCCGGACTTGGCAACGATACTCACTTCACTTATGCCATTCAAACTGGTGTTCGTTATAGCTTTAACGAATGGTCTGATCTCAACTTAGCTTACAAGTCGACCTGGGTCGATTACAAAAATGAAGAGGTATTTGAATATGATACGGCTTCTCAAGGGCTTTTAGTCGGACTTGGCTTTTACTTTTGATTAGGTTGAACCCTAGCCTATATTCAAGCGTTGTAACTTGTACCAACTCTAGGTACACGTCTAGTGCCACGTTACAGATGCTTAAATAAGGCAAATTGATCTTCATCAGACTATAAATTGCTCTTCGGTGCTACTCTCTGTCACAAAATATAAAACCCCACTCTATGACCTCATATAGGTCTTGTTGATAAGGTTCCCGAATAGCAATGTCGATTAACATTTCCGATTTAACCACCGCCCTAAATAAGGTGGAGCATATTCATAAAGTGCAGCTTGAAAACGTACATCAGTTCTTCAAAGCAAACGAAGCTTTCTCGTTGCAAACATTCAGCCAGCTGATATCAAGCGACTCGCTTGATGATCGATTTAAAACCATCGATAAAGCGTTCTCTTTGCTTGGTGATGCAAAAACCTACCTTTTAGAAGCGTCTTACCTTATTAAGTAAAAAAGAAAGCCCCGATAAAATTCATTACCGGGGCTATCATTTTCTATCTAAACTACTGATTTACAATTTGTAACGATCATCAATTACCGTTAATTCTGGGAAGGTTTTACCCTCGTCCATCGCTTCTTCTGTCTCTTCTTTTACTTGGTTATCAATCCAGAAATTACCGATATCCATTGGATGAAGCACCCATTCTGTCGCTTTTGTCATGCCATTTTTAGGAATTTTAACCCAGCGCCAATGAGCAACTCGAGAATAAGGCACCATGTAGCCAGGAACGATGATATTCGCTTTGCTGACATAGTTTTGGATTTGATGCGACAAGTCGTAACGTTTCTCCTGATCAAATTCAGAGTCATACGCTTCAATTAACTTGTCTAGCTCAGGGCTGCTGTAGTTGGTGTGAGCATTCGTTTGTGGTCGATTTGCATTATCCGAGTGTAGGTATTCCCAATACGCAGGGATCTCACCAGAGCCCATATTCAAAAACGCTAGCTGATGCTTTTTCTCAAGAATGTATTTAAACGCA
Organism: Vibrio sp. Vb1574; assembly: GCF_033338675.1. Taxonomy (NCBI): domain Bacteria; kingdom Pseudomonadati; phylum Pseudomonadota; class Gammaproteobacteria; order Vibrionales; family Vibrionaceae; genus Vibrio; species Vibrio sp. Vb1574. Next base: position 130,945 of record NZ_JAWOTC010000009.1, on the reverse strand, counting down.
GATGAGCCATCCACCAAGTTTAACGTGAACTCAAGACCAGCAAGTTTCGCTTGCTCTTTCAGGTATGCAATACGCGGTGTCCAAGAGTTGTATCCGTAGGTGATGGCAAAGCTCAAGCGTTGACCCTTGTCGTTAACACGAATACCATCTGCGCCCACTTTGTCAAAGCCCGCTTTTTCGAAGTGTTTAACCGCCGCATCAGCATCAAACTTTGGCGGTGTATTGTTAGGATCATCGTATTCGCCATGACCAAAGCCGAGTCCATGCGGTTTACGTGAATAATCTCCACGCATGATGTTTTCAATCATGCCGTCATAGTCAGTGGCTGCCATAACACCTTTACGCACTTCTAGGTTATCCAACATCGGCATCGCTGTGTTCATCCAAAGACCACCAGCTCCTTGCGGTGCTTCGTTAAAGCCCCAGTACTTTTGGATATAGCCTTTTTTGTACACATCACTATTGGTTTTGTCATGCCAAAAGCTTGGTAGCACCATCTCAAAGTAGTCTAAGTTGCCTTTCTCAAAGTGCTTCATGGCAATATCAGGATCGCGAATCACCTTAATGCGAACCTTTTCAACGTTATAACGGTTTTTATAGTAGCGGTTGTTGTATCCCCACCAATCTTCACCGACATGTTTGAATGTCACGCTCTTACCTTTCTTCACTTGATCAATGTAGTAAGGCGCTGCGGTTGGCTCAGATTTAAAGTTAAACTTTCTGACGAAGTTATCAGGCATGCCATCGTTATTTGCGTCCTTTTCTCCTTCAAAGAAGTGTTCAGGACGAGGCTGAAAACCATTACTTGGCATGTTAATCATAACCATAAGTGAGTCATGACTTTGAGCTACAGCAAGGTTGACTTTGATCATGTAGTCATCAATTTTTTCAACACTCACAATACTGTTTGTGAAGAAGTCGTTATACCACGGATCGATAATGTCTTTTGACGTGTAGTACTTCATCATAAAGACGTAATCATCTGCTGTAATTTTTTCACCATCTGACCACTCGGCCGTTTCGTCGAGTTTAAAGAATACGGTTTTGTTGTCCTCTCCAAATGCCCATGACTTAGCAAGTTGAGGGATCCATTTGCCAGTATTTGGATGACGCTGAGCCAGTTTTGGTGAACCATCCATTAAGTATTGGCGCAAACCTGAGTTCGCATCTGGACCAACACTTCGTAATGTTTGCGGAAAGCTCTGAATGTAAGTGCGATAGGTGCCACCTCGTACCGCCTCTTCAGAGGCAAATAGAGGTTCGTTGTTGTTTGAAATCCATTCGATATCAGCTGGCAATTCTGCCGCACTCAGTTGAAAACTGGCAGCGGTCAGTGTTGCTAGTACTGAAAATGGCAGTTTTTTAGTCATGTTTCTTCCTTGTTGTGTTTGCGCACTAAGGTCGTAACAAGGAAGACAGCGTGTGAAAGCTCACAGAAAGCTGCGATTTAAAATACGCAGATAGGAAATAATAGGAACGTAATATGAAGTGACGTCCTGCCAGCTTCTATATTAATTTCAAAGAGTTTCACTAGGTCATCCTAGACCTTACAACGCAGTGAATGCATCTTCGCCATAGTATTCTTTAGACATTTGTAACGCAAGCCATCAATAACACATGGTTGCATTTTCGAGGCATCACAGTGAGTTATGTTACAAAAGTGTGATCGGCATAGTACCAAGCCCTACTTTACTCAGAATAAACCGCAGAACCTTTATCTCAATTGGCCCCGATATACCAGTTAAAGCGAGTAAATGATCAGACATAGCTGGTTAAAAGGAATGGTTGTTTACCGCGATCAGTATTTTCATTCGATGTAAAAAGTGAGGCACCTTAGCCTCACTTTTCTCCATACAATCGAGACAGTGCTTACATTTTAGATAAGCTCTCATTTATCGACTTCAGCACTTCTGCAGGATTTGACGCTTGAGTGATAGGGCGACCAATCACAAGATAATCTGAACCTGATTGGATAGCGTCTACTGGCGTCATGATACGGCGTTGGTCACCTTGTTCTGAGCCAGCAGGTCGAATACCAGGGGTCACTAATTTAAATTCTTGGCCTAGTTCGCTCTTCAGTAATGAGGACTCTTGCGCTGAACATACGACACCATCTAAGCCTGCGTTTTTGGTCAAGGTTGCTAGACGAATAACTTGCTCCTGAGGCGCAACATTCAAACCAATACCAGCTAAATCACTTTGTTCCATACTGGTTAGTACCGTTACACCGATAAGAAGTGGACGATCTTTACCATATGGCTCAAGAATTTCACGTGATGCCGTCATCATACGCTCACCACCGCTCGCGTGTACGTTCACCATCCATACACCCATTTCAGCCGCAGCGCGAACTGCTTTCGAACAGGTGTTTGGAATATCGTGAAATTTTAAATCTAGGAATACAGAGAAACCACGTTTATGGAGTTCACGTACAAAATCAGGACCAAATAGCGTAAACATCTCCTTGCCAACTTTTAGTCGGCATGACGCAGGATCAATTCTATCTACAAACGCAAGTGCATCTGCTTGGTTATCATAATCCAGTGCGACAATAACTTTTTGGTCGATCATTTCATCTCCTAACTGTTTTGGTTCTTATTAAATAAAAAGTTAAAAAAATGCAGCGGACAGAAACTCTGCCAGCTGCATTAAGAATTATTCACCATCCAATCCGCGGATTGGCTTGATCGTCCCCCATCCTTTACAGGACGGACAATGCCAATAAAGGGAATGGGTAGAAAATCCACACTTCCGGCATCGGTAATGCGGTTTCACTTTTAACTGTTCACCCACCATCGCTTGTAGTGTTGATAGGCTGTCTTTCGCTCGACCATCTTCTGCTTCTGCAATGTGGTAGTCTATTAAACGGTAGAAGCCCTTCATGGTTGGGTTTTTCAGCAATTGTTTCGTCAGTAACTCTTGAGCAGCCCCAACGTTCTCGTGATGAGCAACTAATTGAGCCAACATCAACTCGGCTGATACGCCTGCTTTCTTATCAATGCAAGCTCGCAGAAATTCGACAAGTTCATCTTCCTGACCCAGATGATGATAGCATTCTGCAATAGTTGGCAAGACATCACTGATAAAGTCTTTATCTTGCTCAAGTACCCCTGTCAGATATTTGATGGTGTGCTTATAGTCTTCAGACTCTAGGTAAATTCGTCCCAAAGCAATACTTGCTCGAACACACTTCGGGTCTTCCGCTAACGCTTTTTTAAAATGCTGTATTGCCTTATTAGTATTCCCATCAGCTTGGTCGAGCATGGCTATTTCACACCAAAAATGGGCAATATTTGCACGCATCCTTGAGCGTTTATTACCTAACTTAGCCAATTGGTTCGCGTAATAAATCGCCTTTTCCCATTCTCGTGTTTGCTGATAAATGGTCACTAATTGTTGAAGAGCCGCCTCTTTGTAATCTGGCTCTTCGACTAACTGTTCAAAGATTTTCTCTGCACGATCAAGAAAACCAGAGACCATGTAGTCTTTCGCTAACTGTTGAAGGGCGAGGTTCTTTTGGTCCAGTGTTAAGCCTGAACGAGAAATAAGATTTTGGTGAATTCTGATTGCGCGGTCGACTTCACCACGAGACCGGAACAAGTTACCCAACGCAAGGTGAGTATCGATGGTCTCGTTATCAACTTGGAGCAATTCAATAAAGTGATCGACAGCCTTATCTGATTGGTCAGAGAGCAGCAGATTAAGACCCGTCATATACTGACGAGAGATTTGATGAGATTGCTTCTGCTTGTCTTGCTGAGCGCTGCGATGCCCCATATACCAGCCATACGCAGCAGCTATAGGCAACAACAAGAAGAGTAGTTCAAGCATTAAAGTTAAGCCTTATCCTTATGCCTGTTTTTCAATGGCTGGCTTATCAGCAGCGTTGTTTGATTCAGTTGGTTCGTACTTTTTCAGTTTTTTCTTTAAACGACGGACCTGTAGCTGAGTTTTCAGTTGGATGCTACCAAAGATAACCCACGCTAAAGCAAAGCCAACCACAAATACTACACCTAATAGCGTAGATAAGTGGAACTCTCCTTTTGCTAGAAGATAGTTAAAAGTCACGAGCTCTTGGTTTTGGGAACCTAACGCCAATGCAATTAAAAAGAGAGCTAAAACAGCAACGATTTTTATAATTTTCATGTTACATCACCCTTCTAGGAGTAAGTCGGTAAGATTATGCAGGAAAATGCTTCTTCAGACTACGTATATTAGCAATAATCTATACCCAAGTAACCTCAAGATGCTTAGTTTGTAGACATGCTTAGAAGTTAAAGTTATTTGGGTATAGAAAGCAGCAAGGAAAACGGCTGAATCCACAATTAGATTAGTAAACGATCTTGGATGTATGACTAACTTGGATACATTACAAAAAAGCGGCATACACAAACGTATGCCGCTTTTTTCAAACTAATAAGAGTGCATTAACCAATATTTACACGCTCACGAAGTTCTTTACCAGGTTTGAAATGTGGAACGTATTTACCTTCCAATTCCACTTTATCGCCCGTTTTAGGGTTACGACCTACGCGAGGCTCGCGGTAATGAAGAGAAAAACTACCAAAGCCACGGATCTCGATACGGTCACCGCTCTCTAGTGTAGAGGCCATGTGCTCTAAAATATCTTTTACAGCATCCTCTACCTCTTTCGCTGATAAGTGTGTTTGCTCAGCGCAGAGTCTTTCAATCAGTTCAGACTTAGTCATAGTTGCCCTCTTTGAGTATCTTTATCACTTATTATAGTAAGTAATACTAATTCCAACAAACACTTGCTGACAATTCTAGACAAATTTTATGCAAAATGCGCAATGAAGAAATGCCTTTTATTAAGATAGTTTACTGTCATTAGTATTACTACTTAAATATGACCAAATATAAAAAAGGAGCCTTGCGGCTCCTTTTTTGCTTAAGCGAGTATATTATTCGCCTTTAGCAGCTTTGAAAGCGTCAGCCATTGCGTTACCGAATGCATTGTCATCTTGCTTGTTGATAGATGCCATTGCTTCTTGCTCGTCAGCTTCGTCTTTAGCTTTGATAGATAGGTTGATTACGCGGTTCTTACGGTCTACACCTGTGAACTTCGCTTCAACAACATCACCAGCGCTTAGGATTAGAGAAGCATCTTCTACGCGATCGCGTGATACTTCAGAAGCACGGATGTAACCTTCAACGCCTTCTGCGATTTCAACAGTAGCGCCTTTAGCGTCAACAGCAGTTACAGTAGCGTTAACTAGAACACCTTTCTTGTTGTCAGCAACGTAAGCATTGAATGGGTCATTTTCCATTTGCTTGATGCCTAGAGAGATGCGCTCACGCTCAGCGTCTACTGCTAGAACAACTGCAGAGATCTCGTCGCCTTTCTTGTACTCACGTACAGCTTCTTCGCCAGCAACATTCCAAGAAATGTCAGATAGGTGAACTAGACCGTCGATGCCGCCTTCTAGACCGATGAAGATACCGAAGTCAGTGATAGACTTGATCTTACCAGTAACTTTGTCGCCTTTAGCTTGTGCTTCAGCGAATGACTGCCATGGGTTAGCTTTACACTGTTTCAGACCTAGAGAGATACGACGACGTTCTTCGTCGATTTCAAGAACCATAACCTCAACTTCGTCGCCAACATTAACAACTTTAGAAGGGTGGATGTTCTTGTTAGTCCAATCCATTTCTGAAACGTGAACTAGACCTTCAACGCCTTCTTCGATTTCAACGAAGCAGCCGTAGTCAGTTAGGTTAGTTACGCGACCAGTTAGTTTGTGACCTTCTGGGTAACGCTTAGCGATTGCTACCCATGGATCTTCGCCTAGTTGCTTAAGACCTAGTGATACGCGAGTACGCTCACGGTCGAACTTAAGAACTTTAACTTGGATCTCGTCACCAACGTTAACGATTTCAGATGGGTGCTTAACGCGCTTCCAAGCCATATCAGTGATATGTAGAAGACCGTCAACGCCACCTAGGTCAACGAACGCACCGTAGTCAGTAAGGTTCTTAACGATACCTTTAACTTCAGAACCTTCTTGTAGAGTTTCTAGAAGCTCGTCACGCTCAACGCTGTTCTCTGATTCGATAACTGCACGACGTGAAACAACTACGTTGTTACGTTTTTGGTCAAGTTTGATAACTTTGAACTCTAGCTCTTTGTTTTCTAGGTGAGCAGTGTCGCGGATTGGACGTACGTCTACTAGAGAGCCAGGAAGGAAAGCACGGATACCGTTTAGTTCAACAGTGAAACCGCCTTTAACTTTACCGTTGATGATACCAACAACAGTTTCAGCTTCTTCGTAAGCTTTCTCAAGTACGATCCAAGCTTCGTGACGCTTAGCTTTCTCACGAGAAAGTTGAGTTTCACCGAAACCATCTTCAACAGCGTCTAGAGCTACGTCTACTTCAGCGCCAACTTCAACTTCAAGTTCGCCAGCAGCGTTCTTGAACTGTTCAGCAGGGATAGCAGATTCAGACTTAAGACCAGCGTCAACAAGAACGAAACCGTTCTCGATAGCTACTACAGTACCTTTAACGATGCTGCCTTGTTGGAATTCTGTTTCGTTTAGAAACTCTTCAAAGAGTTGAGCAAAAGATTCAGTCATTTAATTAATCTTCAATAAATTAAACTTCCACGGGTATCCTACCGCATGGGGTTATTAAATTCGCCAGTCATCATCCTTGCGACCAACGCTCTTAGCCTAGTCGAGTATTATTACTCAGCTAGCTTCGATTCGATATATTGTAGTGCCTTTTCTACTACTTCGTCGATAGTCATCGACGTAGAATCTAGCACAAGCGCATCCTCAGCAGGGCGTAATGGCGCCACTGGGCGGTTACGATCTCGGTCGTCACGCTCTTGGATCTCGCTTAAAAGGTCAGCAAATCTAACATCTAACCCTTTCTCTTGCAACTGTTTAAGGCGTCGATTTGCACGCTCTTCAGCACTCGCATCAAGGAAGATTTTTGCTTGCGCACTCGGGAATACAATTGTGCCCATATCACGACCATCAGCAACCAGACCCGGAGCGGTCTCAAATGCACGCTGACGACGTAGTAATGCTTCACGAACACGTGGCAAAGCCGCAACTTTAGATGCTGCCATACCCGTTTCTTCTTTACGAAGCTCCCCTGACACGTCTTCGCCTTCTAGAATGACCTTAACTAAGTCACCTTCCGCGATAAATTGAACGTCTAGGTGGGTTGCTAGTGGGACAAGAGCATCTTCTGACTCGGTGTCGACACCGTGGTGAATCGCAGCGAGTGCAAGTACACGATAAATTGCGCCAGAATCTAAGAGTTGGAAACCCAACTTTTTCGCCAGCAACATACATAAAGTGCCTTTACCTGCACCACTAGGTCCATCTACGGTTACAACCGGAGTTTGAGAGGACATGTTCTTCTCCACCAATAGTTTCTTTTCAGCAATTTGCTCGGTTTTCGAGGCGCACATTATACGGGTAATCAGTCTTTGGAGCGAGGAAAAATGTCGTGTAAAGCATTACACCTAATGCGTAATTGGATTCATCAATAAACATAAAGTTCAACAAAAACGGCGAGAGCTTCCGCCCTCGCCGTTTTAAATGTCATGAACTTAAGCTCGATTAAACAATCGGCTTTTGACCACGCTCAGCTAACTTTAAAATCACACTATCAGCGACTTTACCCGCCACACCTGCTAGCTTGTCGGCCAGTTTTTTCTTTTGTACATAATGCACAGAAAGTACAGTTTTATCTTTGCATGCCGCAACAACGATATCATCAGATGTACTAATGTCATCCACCAAACCAAGCTCTTTCGCTTGTGTACCGAACCAGTGCTCACCAGTGGCTACTTTGTCTAGGTCCAAACTAGGGCGACGCTCACGAATGAAGTCTTTAAACAAGACATGTGTTTCTTCAAGTTCTTGCTTAAACTTATCGCGCGCTTTATCGGTATTCTCACCGAACATCGTTAGCGTGCGTTTATATTCACCCGCTGTTAGTTGTTCGTACTCAATGTCATGTTTCTTCAACAGTTTGTTGAAGTTAGGAATTTGTGCGATAACGCCAATAGACCCCACAATTGCAAATGGTGCAGAAACAATCTTATCTGCTACACATGCCATCATGTAACCGCCACTTGCCGCAACTTTGTCAACAGAGATGGTCAGAGGAAGACCCGCAGCTTTGATTCGGTCCAGTTGAGAAGAGGCAAGGCCGTAACCATGAACCATACCACCGCCAGACTCTAAGCGAAGTAACACTTCATCACCTTCACGTGCGACAGCCAAAATAGCGGTGATTTCTTCACGTAGAGACGCGACTTCTTTTGCGTCTATGCTACCGTTGAAATCAAGAACAAATAGGTGTGGTTCACGCTTGCTATCTAATGAACCGTCTTTGCTCGCTTGTTTGATTTCTTTCTCGCGAGATTTGTTCTTCTCTTTTTCTTCTTTCTTGACGGCTTTATCTCGAGCCTTGATGAAAGCATCGTCATGCAAATGATGCTCTAACTGCTCAACAGATTGTTTGTGTTGCTCTGAAAGGTTGGTAATCTCTAACTCCCCTTTCGCCGCACCCGATTTGCCACCAGCCGATTTTGCAATAATGAGCAGAACAATTATCGCAGCAACCACCGTGATAATTTTGGCCAGAAACAGACCATAATCTAATAAAAATTCCAACGAGAGCTCCTTTATCTCATTTCAGATGACGTTAGTATGTTACGCAGAAACATCAGCGAGAAGGCAGCGCGGTTTGTAACCACTTGTTCTGATTGATAGCATACCTAACGAAAGTTCTGGAATTGGTATAACACATGAATTGGTGTATTGTAACCATCTTGTCACGATTACCAAGATTTTCCATTGAGAAACAGGCGTTTTTTAGCGTCAATTAACTATCATGGACCCTCTTACAATAATAAGGATTTATCGCCGTGAACTACTCCGTTTCAGCTGATGCTCTAAAAGGTAAAGTCATTCTTGTTACTGGCGCTGGTAATGGCATCGGCCGTCAAGCCGCGCTTTCTTATGCCGAGCACGGTGCAACTGTTATTCTCTTGGGTAGAAATGTGCAAAACCTTGAATCTATCTATGATGAGATTGAAGCTGCTGGCTATCCACAAGCTGCTATCATTCCATTGGATCTCAAGGGTGCAACTCAGCAGAATTACATTGATATGGCAGAGACAATCGAAGGACAGTTTGGTCGCTTGGATGGTCTATTACACAACGCAGGTGTCTTGAGTTCGCTGTGTCCATTTGATCAAATCAAAGAGGAAGACTTCGACGATATCATGCAGATCAACGTGAAAGCCGAAGTGCTAATGACTCAAGCACTACTGCCTGTGATGCGTAAATCAGAAGCTGGGCGTATTATCTTTACCTCTTCAACCGTCGGCCACTCTGGCCGCGCATTCTGGGGGCCATACGCTATCTCTAAATTTGCCGTAGAAGGCATGATGCAAGTTTTAGCTGACGAGCTGAGTGATACACCGATCCGCGTTAACGCAATTAACCCTGGTGCCACTCGTACTCGCATGCGTGAAAAAGCATATCCGGGTGAAGATGCGAATACTCTCAAAACGCCACTGGATATCATGCCGCTATATTTGCACTTAATGGATCCTGCGGTTACCGATGTGAACGGTCAGTGCATCGACGCTCAACCGAAGCGTAAATAACTCATTCAGGTTACCTCACATAATCGATTGAAAAGGCAGCAAACGCTGCCTTTTTCATTTCTCTCTTCATAAAAATCTTGCGACTTTCTCCCACAGAAATATACTGTATGTATATACAGGTACTTATTATGCAAGATATTATTCAGAACTTAAAAAGCCAACACCTTGTTTGGCAAGCAAATTTAACGAAAGCAGATCCTCAGCAGTTGCAGACTAGTTCCGGTTTTTCTGAATTAGATGATTTGCTCGGCGGAGGCTTTCCACCTCATGGCGTAGTGGAGATGGAATCTATTGGTAGTATTGGTGAATTGCGTTTGCTCGCTCCTTATTTAAAAGCCACCCAGACCAATGGTGTGACTGCATTTATTCAACCTCCCGCGTTAGTGAATTCTCTGTTCTTACACTACATCGGTTTGGATATAAACCAAGTGTGGGTTGTTACTCCAACTCACCCCAAAGATGCTCTTTGGGCTGCAGAGCAATGTCTGAAAAGTGGGGTATGCAGTAATGTTTTGTTATGGCAAGAAGAGCTTGAAATACATCAAGTGAAACGCTTACAGGTAGCGAGTGAACAAGGTACTTGCCCTCTCTTTATGCTTAAAACAGATACTATCAACCGCTTGTCTTTGCCTGTGTCACTCAGTTTAAAACTGAAAGGCGACGAGCAAGGGATTCATGTTGAAGTGCTGAAAAGGAAAGGAGGCTGGAATAGAGGTAGCGTTAGTATCGGATTCCAACACCATTACCCGCAACTGGTGAAACCATCATCTGAAACTGTGCACTCGACTGTGGTCAATTTCCCACTGGCGAACCAAGGTTAGTGATATGGCTCTGTGGATTTACTTGCACTTCCCTCGCCTGCAGCTAGACGCACTCTTTGGTGATAACCAAGAACAACCCGTGGTGATTGTCGAAAGCCAACGTTGCCAGATTATTCAATACAACGAGATTGCCGAACAACAAGGCACTAAGCCAGGTATGGGCCTAGGCAGTGCTGCGTCCTTGTGTCGAGATTTACAAGTGCATCCTTATCATCCGCACACCGAATGGAGCAAGTTACAAGAAATTGCTCAATGGCTGTATTTGATCACATCTGACGTTGTGTTGATGCCAAACCAAGGTATTTTGCTGCGTGCTACTCCAATGCTCGCTCTGTATGAAGGGTTTGAAAACTATTGGAACAAAGTCAGAGCTCACTTATCGGAGCTGAAACTGAGTTTTCAATTCGGATGTGGTTTTTCGCCTTTTGCTGCCAAATTGATGGCATTATCAGGAGCGAACGTCATCAGCGAAGACAAATCTGCCATACAAAAAGCCTTATCACCAATACCGTTAACACTGACAGATTTATCAAACGCTACCGTAGAGAAGTTACAACGTGTAGGTGTCACCACATTGCAAAACCTGCTTGAACTGCCATTGCAAGACATCGCACGACGCTTTGATATCGATTTGGTGAACTATGTTGGTCGACTGACTGGGCAGTTTAAACACCCTGTCGACTTTTATCACCCTACCGAATCCTTCCAAGTTTATTTAGAGCTGTTGTTTGAGATCGAAAACGTTCAGTGGATTGAAAAGCCGTTGGCCAAATTACTTCGTCAACTCGAAATCTTTCTTAAATTAAGAGATAAGGTCGCTTTTGAACTGTGTTTAACACTCCACCAGCGTGAGAAACAAGAGCAACACCTTCAACTCACTTCTGCGCAAGGTGATTACCTATGTCAGCGTTGGCAACAGTTAGCGAGTTTGAGCTTAGAGTCACTCTCGCTTAATGGCCCAGTCACAGGGCTAACGTTAAAAGTCATCCGTCAAGGTGAGCCTCTTAGTGCATCACGCGATCTCTTTGCTGGGCAGAAAGGAAACATGAATGCTTTAGAGCTGCTCTCTTTACTGCAAGCTAAATTGGGAAAAAGTGCCGTTTTAAAACCCAATATTGCTTGCGATCCTAGACCAGAAAAGGCCAGTCAGTATCGCCCTGCTGATGCTCCGGATGAAAAGGGGCACGCCATACCATCCATACTACGCCCAGCAATGCAATTACCGACTCCCATTGTATTGCAAGAGCAAGTTTCTTTGGTCCACGGACCTGAGCGAATAGTTTCTGGGTGGTGGGATGGTGATGAGATCATGCGTGATTACTACATTGCACACACCAAGCAAGGCCGCTGGTTATGGATATTTCGCGATCAGCACAAGCACTGGTTTCTTCATGGCTATTTTTGTTAAATCGACAGTTATTTTTGTTGGGTCATTATGAGTTACGCGGAACTATTTTGTCAGTCTAACTTCTCTTTTTTGACTGGGGCTTCTCATGCAGAAGAGCTGGTACTCCAAGCTGCTTTCTATCGCTATCAAGCTCTAGCTATAACGGATGAATGTTCAGTCGCGGGCGTTGTCAAAGCCCATGCGACCATCGAACAACATAAACTCGATATCAAACAAATCGTTGGAAGTATGTTTTGGTTAAATGATGAATGCCAAATCGTACTGCTTTGCCCTTGTCGCAAGGCTTATGCCGAGTTGTGTCGTATCATCACAAACGCAAGGAGACGCAGTGAAAAAGGCAACTATCAACTGTTCGAATGGGATTTGATGTCGGTTCGACATTGTTTGGTATTGTGGCTGCCCACACATCAAGAGAGTGATCACTATTGGGGGCGCTGGCTCAATCAACACCACGCTAATCGTTTGTGGGTAGCGATTCAGCGCCATTTGAGTAACAACGATACTGAGTACATTGCGCACTGCGAGCAGTTAGCACATGAATTTCAATTACCTATAACTGCCTGCGGAGGCGTTCTCATGCATGATGTTGAACGCTTGCCATTACAGCATGTACTTACTGCTATAAAGCATGGGTGTAGCGTCGATAAACTCGGTTTTGATCGTATTTCGAATACAGAGCGAGCGCTTCGTCCTTTTAAAAAGTTGATTCGGATTTACAAACCAGAATGGCTGGAAGAAAGCACTTACATCGCCGATTTATGCGAGTTTAAGCTCTCAGATTTAAAATACGAATATCCTACCGAGCTGATCCCAGATGGTTATACACCCGACTCTTACTTACGTATGTTGGTCGAGCGCGGTAAAAAGCTGCGTTTTCCTGAAGGCGTGCCAGCAGAAGTCAATCAAACCATCGAGAATGAACTGGCGCTTATTCAAGAGCTGAAATACCACTACTACTTCCTTACTATTCACGACATCGTAATGTTCGCGAAACAGCAAGGCATTCTTTACCAAGGGCGAGGTTCCGCTGCAAACTCTGTGGTGTGTTATTGCCTGGAAATTACCGCCGTCGATCCTCGACAAATCGCTGTCTTATTCGAACGATTTATCAGTAAAGAACGTAAGGAACCGCCGGATATTGATGTGGACTTTGAACACGATCGCCGTGAAGAAGTTATCCAGTATATTTACAAAAAATATGGCCGTGAGCGTGCAGCACTTGCTGCAACAGTGATCAGCTATCGCTTTAAAAGTGCCGTGCGTGAAGTCGGTAAAGCACTAGGGATTGAAGAGACCCAATTAGATTTTTTCATTAAGAACGTTAATCGCCGAGATCGCAGCCAAGGCTGGCAAGCTCAAATTATTGAACTGGGCTTACAACCAGAATCTCTCAAAGGGCAGCAGTTCATCCAATTGGTCAACGAGATCATTGGCTTCCCACGCCATTTATCTCAGCACGTAGGTGGATTTGTAATTTCATCTGGCCCTTTATATGAGTTAGTACCTGTTGAAAATGCCTCGATGGAAGATCGCACTATCATTCAATGGGATAAAGACGATTTAGAAAGCTTGAAGCTACTAAAAGTCGATGTACTCGCACTCGGCATGTTAAACGCCATCAAAAAGTGCTTTCAACTGGTCGAGAAACATCACCAGCGATCCCTCTCGATTTCCGAGATCACTCGCCGACAAGATGATCCACACGTGTACCGCATGATCCAAAAAGCCGACACGATAGGCGTATTCCAAATTGAATCTCGTGCACAAATGAGCATGCTTCCTCGCCTAAAGCCTGCTTGTTATTACGACTTAGTGATTCAAATTGCAATTGTTCGTCCAGGCCCTATTCAGGGTGATATGGTGCATCCTTTTTTAAAACGGCGTGATCACAAAGAGCCTGTCAGTTATCCATCGGAAGAAGTAAAAAGCGTTCTTGAGCGGACTATGGGCGTCCCTATTTTCCAAGAGCAAGTCATCAAGCTAGCCATGGTAGCCGCAGGGTTTAGCGGCGGCGAGGCCGATCAACTCCGTCGAGCGATGGCATCATGGAAAAAGAATGGCGATCTCGCTAAATTCAGACCAAAACTGATCAATGGTATGCAAGAGAGAGGCTATGACTTAGCGTTTGCTGAGCGAATTTTCGATCAGATTTGCGGCTTTGGTGAGTACGGCTTCCCTGAAAGTCATTCAGCGTCTTTCGCAGTGCTGGCATATTGTTCTGCATGGTTAAAATATTATTACCCAGCCGAATTTTACACTGCATTATTGAACAGCCAACCAATGGGATTTTATAGCCCATCGCAATTAGTACAAGATGCTCGCCGGCATGGCGTTGAAGTATTGCCGGTGTGCGTCAATCATTCAAAATATCAGCATCATCTCGTCTCACGTCCGAATGGCAGGCTCGGCGTGCAACTTGGTTTTCGCTTGGTGAAAGGCTTTAACGCAGAAAGCGCACAAAGGCTTATTGAGCGCAAACCACTTAATGGTTACCGAACGATTCAAGAAGTAAAGCAGATATTAAGAAGCCGAAGTGACATTGAATTATTGGCTTCAGCCAATGCATTTCAGGCCTTGTCGGGAAATCGTTATAACGCTCGCTGGGCAGCAATGGATTCCTTATCTGACCTACCATTGTTTCACAAGGTCGAAGAACCCAATGTTAGCTACCAGACTCAACCCTCTGAATATGAAAATTTAATTGAGGATTACGCAAGCACGGGACTATCTCTTAGCCGCCATCCAATTAAATTATTAGAAGAAACGGGCAAACTCCCTCACTTTACCCGCATGAGGCAACTGACAGAGAAACCGCATAAGTCACTGGTCACAGTGGTAGGTGTGGTAACAGGAAGACAATCTCCAGGCACCGCCGCTGGCGTGACATTTTTTACGTTAGAAGATGATACGGGCAACATTAATGTGGTCGTTTGGCAAGCGACAGCACGAGCCCAAAAGCAAGCGTATTTAGGCGCTAAAGTATTAATGGTGAAAGGCATTCTTGAAAAAGAGGGAGAAGTCACACACGTTATTGCTGGCAAGTTGATGGATTGCACGCACTACTTGAACAATCTACAAAGTAAATCTCGGGATTTCCATTAGTACAGAGGAATTAAGGAGAGAAATGTTAAAAATCAGAGAGAGGTGCGCTCCCTCTGATTTCACTAGATCTAATCATGCACTTTTAGAAAGCATCTGGCGTAATCGGTCTTGAGCAACTTCAACCAGCAGATCCGGTTGGAATTTAGATATAAAGCGATCACAGCCTACTTTTTGTACCATGGCTTCATTAAAACTACCGCTCAGAGAAGTGTTCAATGTGATAAACAACTTAGACATACGTGGATCTTGGCGCACTTCATGGGTCAGTTTATAACCGTCCATTTCAGGCATTTCAGCATCCGTAATCATCATCAACAGCTCTTTTTCTACATCTTTACCTTCATCACACCAACGTTTTAAAACCGTTAACGCTTCTAGCCCGTCACGGCACTCGATGATATTCATACCCAATTGAGAAAGCGTATCGCGAACTTGATTACGAGCTGTAGAGGAATCATCCACAATCAGAACATTACGCCCGACCATTGCTTGGGCCAATTCTTGATCGAGAATGTCCTCCGAGATAGTCACGTCGTAATGTACGATCTCTGCTAAAACTTTTTCAACGTCAATAATTTCGACAATTTGAGAGGCATCCCCCTCTTTGATTTGCGTGATAGCCGTGAGGTAATTCGAGCGACCAGACGTGGAAGGAGGCGGCTGAATTTCAGTCCATGCCGTATTAATAATGTTTTTAACCGGACCGACTAAGAAGCCCTGCACCGTGCGGTTGTACTCTGTCACGATCAAATTTTCTTCTTCCGCTTCACCACGTAAAGCAGGAAAACCAATTGCGCCTCGTAAATCAATCACTGGTACCGCTTCACCTCGTAGAGAAGCAACCCCACGAATATTGTAGTGCGATCCAGGGAGCTTGGTTAACGGTGGAAGCTTGATGACCTCTTTCACTTTGAACACATTAATCGCAAATAATTGGCGACTATTTAAAGTGAACAGCAGAAGCTCTAGTCGATTTTCACCAACCAAGTTTGTACGCTGGTCAACCGTATTTAACACTCCGGACATACTACTACCTAAATTATGGATAATTCTTATTTTACTCGAAATCAGTACAGACACAGCAAGGTTATATAACCAAATAACCTTAAAATATTTGGCTTTTCGAGCACAGCTTTAAAGTACAACAGTTTTAGCGTATTACTTCTCTTTGCATCAGACGCAAAGTCACGCAGCACATTGAAAGCCATTTTGTTTATTTACTTGAGCTTTTTAGGAAATTACATGAATGGCGCAGATATAGCAATGCAACATAACTCAAATTCCCTTTCTAGTAATAGGCGATCAAAAAGGGTGAGCCGTTAAGTCTCACCCTAAATCACCTACAAATGCAGTCTCAACAGCCAGGCACATCATCATGTTAAAAAGTACTTAACCTTCCACAACCTTCATCAATAGTTGACCATCGTACAACGCTTGCTTAATCAACGCGGCACCAGGCATTGTGGCTTGCTTATAGAAACGAGACTCCACCAGCTCAAGATCTTGGTGATAAACCGGTAAACTCTGCTCTTCGATACAGCGACGAACCGCAGGATAAAGCACATCTTTTGCTTGGTTAATCACACCACCGATCAAGATTTTCTCAGGGTTAAATAAGTTGATCACAATAGCAATTGCAGAGCCTAAGTAGCGTCCAAGTTTTTCAATCACATCGACGGCCAAAGGATCACCGTTTGCAGCGGCTTCACAAATGCTCTCAATACTCATTTCCTCTTGTTTAGCAAGAATAGAGTCTTCGCCATCAGCGATTCGTCTTACGACTTCTTCACGAATTGCTTGAGAACTGGCAACGGTTTCCAAACAGCCAATATTGCCGCAATGACAACGTTTTCCATTTGGGTCAATTTGAATATGCCCGAGTTCACCAATGTTACCGTGACGGCCTTGCAAAACGCGCCCATCCAGAATGATGCCCGCACCTAAACCGTGGTGGATAGAGATAAGAACGGAGTTGTCATTATCTTGAGAATGACCAAAAAGCTTTTCTGCTAATGCCCAAGCTCGCGTGTCATTGGCAATGAAAACTGGCAAGCCTGTTGCTTTGTATATCTCTGGTCCAAGAGCAAGATTTTCGACATTGTAATGAGGCATCTGCAAAACGACACCTTGCTCTGAGTTCACGAGACCAGGCAGTGTAAGGGCAATACTGGTAACCCGATCCAGTTGATCCGCGTAAGTCTGAAAAAATTCATCAATTTCGTAAAGCAGGCGCTCAAGCACATCGTCTTGGTCAAGCTCGTGTATCTCGATTTTAGTATCGATCAGTACATCACCGCCTAACTCATGCAAAGCAATGGTTAAATAACCCCGCCCCAAACGCATTGACAAAAATTGCCAGCCTTCATTATTGACCTGCAAACCGACAGCAGGTCGACCACGACTCGTCGCTTCTTGTACTGTCGTTTCATGAATCAAGTGCGCTTCAATTAATTCTCGAGTGATTTTGGTGATACTAGCAGGAGCAAGCTCACTCTGCTTGGACAAATCAATTCGAGAAATAGGACCTTTTAGGTCAATTAGTTTATATACACGACCAGCATTGACCTGTTTGATATGATCAATATGGCCCGGTTGAGCCATGTACATCTTGCACTCCGAAATTCTATAACGGGACAATTTTTTTACTTTGCGAACTAATTGTGAAGTGAATTAATAAATCCCCGTGACAAGCATCACGTATAAACCTGTTTGTTTGTGTATTCAATCAAATAACGAAGAATCTACTCCTGTTAAATTGTTTGAAAAATAACTTATTTTTATTCACTAAATTATGAAGTAATGCCTTTAAAGCAGCGTATTTTTATCAATAAGGCCATTGCCTGTCGAATATCTGTCTGTTTTACCGGGGTTACTCTTAATGTAAACATTCTGTGCATATACTTATATTCAAGTAGCTTTAAGGTGTGGGCTAAGCGAGGCTAACCTTGAGAGCGATTGCGTAAAGTAAGGATAGAGTTCAAGTTACCTGTACACACACATTCATCGGAGAATCTATGACTTCCAAATTAAGACGAACAAAAATTGTCACTACGCTGGGTCCTTCAACGGATAAGGACAATATACTTGAGGAGATCATCAAAGCCGGTGCAAACGTTGTCCGTATGAATTTTTCACATGGAACCAGTGAAGACCACATTCAACGTGCGAACAAAGTCCGTACCATTGCAGCAAGACTTGGGCGTCAGGTTGCAATTCTTGGTGACTTACAAGGCCCTAAAATCCGTGTATCAACGTTTAAAGACGGCCAAGTCATTTTGAATGTGGGCGATAAATTCACATTAGATAGTGATTTACCAAAAGGTGAAGGCAATCAAGAATCTGTAGGGTTAGATTATAAAGAACTACCGCAAGATGTTTCACCAAATGACATTTTATTACTCGATGATGGACGCGTTCAGCTGCAAGTTACCAAAGTAGAGGGTAATAAAGTTCATACCCGTGTGATTGTCGGTGGTCCACTGTCCAACAATAAAGGGATCAACAAAAAAGGCGGCGGATTGTCAGCCGATGCGCTCACAGAGAAAGATAAAGCCGACATTCTTACCGCCGCAGCAATTCAAGTAGACTACCTTGCTATTTCATTCCCGCGTAACGGCGAAGACATGCATTACGCTCGACGCTTAGCCAGAGATGCAGGCCTTGAAGCCATGTTAGTGGCTAAAGTCGAACGAGCAGAAACCGTCGCGACCAATGAGTCTATTGACGACATTATTCTCGCATCCGATGTAGTGATGGTTGCACGTGGTGACCTTGGTGTAGAAATCGGTGACCCTGAGCTCATAGGTGTCCAGAAAAAACTGATTCGCCGCGCACGCAGTTTAAACCGTATCGTGATTACTGCGACACAAATGATGGAGTCCATGATTACTAGCCCAATGCCAACGCGTGCTGAAGTGATGGATGTGGCCAATGCGGTTCTAGACGGCACTGACGCGGTGATGCTTTCTGGAGAGACCGCTGCAGGTAAATATCCTGTAGAAACGGTCAAATCCATGGCCGAAGTATGTGTGGGGGCAGAAAAAATGTCGGAGGCAAGTCTATCAACCTATCGCTTAGATAGAACCTTCGAAACCGCTGAAGAAACCATCGCAATGGCAACCATGTACTCTGCGAATCACATGGAAGGAATTAAAGCGATGATCTCGTTAACTGAGTCCGGCAGGACTGCGTTGATGATGTCTCGCTTAAGCTCTGGCTTGCCAATATTTGCCTTATCACGGAATGAATCGACACTAAATCGAGCAGCATTATACCGAGGCGTGACACCTGTATATTTCGAGTCAAAAAGTGATGCGGGTTTACCAACGGCTCAAGCAGCGATTACTAGCCTTAAAGAGCAAGGGTTCTTGCACAAAGGTGATTTAGTCATTATTACTCAAGGCGATGTAATGGATGTTGTTGGCTCAACCAACTGCATGCGCATTCTACAAGCGTAGTCGTTATACCTAACCAGAGTTAACCACAAGAACCCGCAAATAAGGCTCCGAAAATGGAGCCTTATTTATATGCTTTGTATATTGCGCACATCGTGAACGTAAGAAGGTTTATGCACTCTCTCTACCATCAATTTCAACATCTAGCTGGTCATAGAGTTGAACTAGGTTAAACCCAGCTTGAAGCCCAAGTTGATAGTCATGCTCTAGTGACTCTTGGTCACTTAACAAAGAAGAAGAACGAAGTCCCTCTTTAGGCGCAACTTGTAAAATAAAAGTGTCGTCAGGTGGAGCAGATATAAAGGCCTGAGTGAGCTCAAATGTTTGATAATGAATCATCAGCATGTCGGCTAAACCTGAATCAAAATTCTCACCAATCAGATGACTTAAACGATACAAGTTATCGGCACCGAACAACCAACGGCCTCCATTTAACAGCATTTTCCCTGCAAGCTTCGATTGATGTGCTGCATTAATTTTTTGTTGGAAGAACGACGCCCAATCCAGCTTCCACTGATTCACTTTTTGCTGCCATGATTGCTGTACTGAGTTGATAGACTCCCGATACCATTCGACAGGCACATCCCCTACTTCACTTTGGGCTCTCGCTTCAATCTCTGAAAACGGCTCTGTGCGAATGACAATAATGTTGCGAGCATTCTGACGCCACGCTTCTTGTACAGGGATAGAGGCAGACACGCCGCCATCAACAAACTTATTGCCATTTACGTCGACAGGTCCGTGGTACAACTTGGGAATCGCACACGTCGCTAGCATAGTGTTAAACCACGAGTCATCCAAGATTGGTAGATATTGATCTGATAGCGTCTCTATATTCGTTACCGCAGCAAACGCTCCTCGTTTTCCCAATGCACTGCGCCCTAAATCAAGGTCAAGCTTGTATGGGAAATCTTGAATCCGTTCTAATGCCCACTCTAAACCTAAGTACTGCTGCTTTCGGATATAGCGAAAAAGATTAAAAAATTCAGGAGACGTTGTCAGCTCGGTAATAAAAGCTTTGCCCATGCCATGTTGACGACACAAGTAAGAACATAAGTTGAGTGCTCCGGCAGAGGTGCCATAGAATTCATCGAAAGGATCGAAGTTGGAAAGTAAAAAGGCGTCTAAAACGCCAGCGGTAAAAATCCCTCTCTGCCCTCCACCTTGCGTGACTAAAGCAGTTTTACCATGCCTAAAGTGCTCATAAACTTTTACATCAAGCTCTGCATGGCTTTCTGTGATTATACCGCTGTTACGTATCATAGGCTCACGCCATTTTGTTAAAACGTTTGGTAAAAGTGGTTATCTTAAGCTGTTGTAATAGCAATGATGCCAAATGACAAAAGCACTGCAAAAACAGTCACCACAATGATTAATGCGGATTTTAGATCGTGTTCCATAAACACCTCCTTAATATGTAACAAATTAATAACACTGGTGTGAAATATGTTCAAGATTTGCTTAATTTAGTCGCGCAATTTTGACTAACCCATCACAATTAGCTTAGTCATAATAAGGAGATAGGGCATGAACCAAAAACTCAGCTGGCTAGTAGGAATCATGATGATGAGTACTGCTATCAATGCACAAGCGAATATCATCGTTACGCCATACATAGGCTATACAGGAGGCGGCCAAGTAGAGGATGAAAGTAGTAATACATACGATCTCGACCCCGCAGTGAATTACGCTCTTTCAGTCGAGACTCCCTTAGAAAAAGGAAGGATCGGATTGTTTTACTCCAATCAATCGACGGAACTTGAAAAGCTGTCCAACTCGGCAGATATCCATTATCTGCACTTCCAAAGCAGCATGTACTATCCTGCCGCAGAAAATTGGCAAACCTATATCGGTGTAGGTTTGGGCGCTTCTTATGCCGATGTGGATTGGGTAGACAAAAAATACGGATTTTCGGCTAGCGCTTTTGCAGGGCTGGAATATGAATTTTCAAAGAACTTTGCATTAACAGCCCAACTGAGATGGTTAGGAACGGTCGTTGATAACGATACATCTGGCGCCTGTACTCTACCTAATGACGGCTCAAACTGTATCATTAAGTTCGATACTGATTGGATGAACCAATTCCAATCAAATGTCGGTTTTAGTTTCCGCTTCTAATTTTTATGCATGTTCCTTTATAGGACTCGTCACAAAGAACGCTGAACGAGTCCTGCACAGAGCCGATAAAGGATATCGTCTAAACACCATTGTTTGGCAAAGTAACGAAGCATCATCTAGATAGGTGCACAAAAGATAGCCGTACGCCCTAATTAATCAAAATAGTCTTAAACACCAAAGCAATTATTAGATCCCAGTCATTTATTCCAGACAAACAACCACACACCCACATAAAACCACAATCAAACTCAAATTTAACAAGATTAAAACCAGACAACGCATCTGAATTAACATTTAGATTCTATTGCGCTAAGTATTATTAGAAGTTAGTCTGATCAGTGAAAACAGATAAATATTTCAGCTTTATCAAACACACATCAAAATTTTAAGATTAATAATCTACTTTCTCTTACAGTATCCAGAATATAGCTCTATAAAATTATAATAAGTTAGAATTAAGGATAGAAAAGCTGATGGATAACAGCGGTCCTTTCTTCCAACTGTTTGCGCAATTATTACTGTGTTACGTAGAGAGCTTCATTCCTCAGGGAGTCTTATAGGAGTCAAATATGAAGCGAGAACAATGGGGATCCCGGGCGGGATTCATCTTAGCAGCAGTTGGGTCTGCTATCGGTTTGGGAAACATTTGGCGTTTCCCATACATGGCCTATGAAAACGGTGGCGGCGCATTTTTTATTCCTTACATTTTTGCCATGATCACTGCCGGTATTCCATTTATGATCCTTGAGTTCAGTATGGGACAAAAATACCGAGGCTCGGCACCAAAAACACTAGCGAAAATTCATTCTAAATTTGAATGGCTTGGCTGGTTCCAAGTTGGTGTGGCTGCAGTTATTGCCGTTTACTATGTGGCTGTTATCGGTTGGTCGATTTCTTACTTTGGGTTGTCGTTCACTCAAGGTTGGGGAACCGATACCAACGCATTTTTCTTTAGTGAATACCTAAAGCTAGGTGACAACTCACCAACAGACTTAGGCAGTATTCAATGGAAGATTGCTTTATCCATGGTAATTGCTTGGGCAATTACTTACACCGCCATTGCCAAAGGCGTGAAATCAGGAATTGAACGAGCATCTAAAATTATGATGCCAATCCTATTCTTGATGGTGATTTTCTTAATCGGACGTATGATTTTCTTGCCAGGAGCTCTAGATGGCGTGAACTACATGTTCGAACCCGATTTCAGCAAAATTTGGGATGTGAAAGTATGGGCAGCGGCATATGGTCAGATCTTCTTTACGTTAAGTATCGGCTTCGCCATCATGCTAGCTTACTCTAGCTACCTACCAGAAAAGTCGGACATAACGAATAACGCGTTTATGACCGTGTTGATCAACTGTGGCTTCTCGATCCTAGCCGGCATCATGATCTTCTCAGTATTGGGTTACATGGCTCAAGAGCAAGGTAAGCCGTTAACAGAGGTGGTATCTGCAGGCGTTGGCTTGGCTTTTGTTACTTTACCTGCGGCAATTAACCTACTACCTGCCCCATATATTCTTGGTCCACTGTTCTTCTTTGCACTGGTGGTTGCTGGTCTAAGTTCGCATATTTCAATTATGGAAGCCGTAACTTCAGCCATTATCGACAAGCTGAAGTGGAGCCGTAAAAAAGCTGCAAATGTTGTGATTGGTATTGGCTTCGTTGTCTCTATGGCGTTTGCTACCAATGGCGGTCTGCTGCTACTCGATCTAGTAGACCACTTTGCAAACAACGTTGGCATCATGGTTGGTGGTCTGGTTGAGATTGTCTTGATGGCGTGGCTATTGAAGCGCGTGCCAGAAGTACGTAATTACGTTAACGAGCGCTCTGATTTCTCTGTTGGTCAATGGTTCGAGATCTGCTTACGCTTCGTTACACCAATCATGCTCGCCATTATCTTAGCGACCAAGCTATACGCCCTAATTACTGAAGGCTACGGTGGCTATGATCTAACTTTAGGCTGGGCACTTATCGCCGCACTCTTTATCTTTGGTCTAGTGATCAACGCAGTGAACCGCAAGGAGACAGCAAAATGACAATCAGCGCAATTATTATGATGGTTATTGGTTTAGGTATCACTTGGGGCGGCGCTGCCGTTTGCATCAAGCGAGCCATGGATAAACAATAGAACGTTAAGTTCCACATAAAAAACGCCGGTAGTTACCGGCGTTTTTTTATACATACATTAGTTCAATTCTAGAAACTGTACTTGATGCCAACGGCGCCGCCAAGTTGCAAGTCAGCACCTTTGTAAAGATCTAGCTCTGGGTGTATTTGACCATAAAGGTCCCAGCCGCGTGATAAATCCCAGTTCACACCAAGCGGTACTCTCACACCAAACTCGTCATCCCATTCATACCAGCCACCAACGCCGACATACCAAGTCACAGGCATGTTTTGATCGAATGTTCCACGCTTAGTGATGTAATCAAACGCCATACCATCGTTTCCGATAATGCCACGATATTTGTTATCTAACTCTACAACAACACTTAATTGTTGATCGACAGCCATACCAACTGATAGATCCGTTGGTTCGCTTGCCGCCATTGCCGTACTAGAAACTAGTCCCAAAACTAAAATGAATTTGTTCTTCATACACGTTATCAATTATTCAAAAAAACATTATTCGCTATTCAAACATAATGGCATATCAATATGTCAACGATGGGTAAGCTCGATGTATGAAAAAGCTGACAAAAGTAAAGATGAGTTTAGGATCACACTAAAAAAGGAACTGTCAGTTAATAAAATAGGAACTAAAAAAGGAGGCCGAAGCCTCCTTTTATGCATTACTATGAATGACTGCGATTAACCGTGGTTACGAATCCACTCATCCATTTCAGTTTTTAGGTTATCAGACTTAGTACCGAAGATAGCCTGTACACCACCAGCTACAACTACAACACCAGCAGCGCCTAGTTGTTTTAGCTTGTCTTGGTCAACAGCTGCTGTATCTGCAACTGCTACACGTAGACGTGTGATACATGCATCTAGACCAGTAATGTTAGCTTTACCGCCAAACGCTGCAACCAGTTCACCGCCCATATCAGAGCCAGAAGTTACAGCTGCACTTTCCGTTTCATCTTCACGGCCAGGTGTTTTTAGGTCAAGCGCTGTGATTACACCACGGAACACTACGTAGTAAATTACTGCGTAAACTAGACCAACGGCAATCATTAGCACCATCTTCTGAGCGTTACCAGATAGAACTAGGAAGTCGATCAGACCGTGAGAGAAAGAAGTACCGTGTACAAAGCCTAGAGTGTTCGAAACGATGTATGCAGAACCAGCTAGTAGAGCGTGGATACCGTATAGTAGTGGAGCAACGAATAGGAATGAGAATTCGATTGGCTCAGTAATACCAGTTAGGAATGAAGTCAGTGCAGCTGACGCCATGATACCCATTACTTTTGCACGGTTTTCTGGTTTAGCACAATGAGCAATTGCGATTGCTGCAGCTGGTAGACCGAACATCTTGAACATGTAACCACCCGCTAGCTGACCGAAGCCATTACCAGCAGCACGAGATGCTTCATCAGCAACTAGGTAACAAGTTAGTACACCATTTTGAGCTTCACCGGCAGCGTTAACACAAGAACCTGCTTCGAAGAAGAACGGTACGTTCCAGACGTGGTGTAGACCGAATGGGATTAGAGAGCGCTCAACAACACCGTAGATACCGAATGCTAGCTGTGGGTTTTGGTGTGCAGCCCAATCAGAGAATGCAGAAATTGCACCGCCAATTGGTGGCCAGATAACAGAAAGGATAACACCTAGGATGATCGCAGCAAAACCAGTGATGATTGGCACTGCGCGCTTACCAGCGAAGAAGCCAAGGTACTCTGGAAGTTGGATTTTGAAGAAACGGTTGAATGCCCAAGCAGCCACACCACCGACAAGGATACCACCTAGTACACCTGTATCGATTTTCTCAACACCCATAACGCCCGCCATTACACCTAGCGTTGCCGTCATGATGCCGTAACCAACGATAGCTGCAAGACCTGCAACACCGTCGTTGTTAGTGAAGCCTAGCGCTACACCTACTGCAAATAGAAGTGCCATTTGGCCGAATACTGAACCACCAGCTTGTTCCATAAGATTAGAAACGATCTCTGGAATAAAGCTTAGATGGGCAGCACCCACACCTAATAAAATACCTGCAACTGGTAAAACTGATACTGGAAGCATCAGAGCCTTACCAACTTTTTGCAGGTTAGCAAAAAGGTTCTTAAACATGTTTATGCTCCTGATAAATTTATAAGTATTATTTGGGCACTAACGGCACACCCCCGTAGCCTAAAGGTTAGCACCCAATGAAAATGTAACCACAACTGCATTATATTTTCCGGCTCTAAATATATATTGATGACCCTCAAACTTTCCACACAGTTACGAAATTTAGTTTCAAAACAAGTCTTGGATCACACCCAAAAACAGCCGATGAAAAGGTTTGCATTGCACTTATACTACTGTTTTATAAGGAATTAATTATTTATATAATTAATTTTAAGGCGTAAATAAAATACGCCTCAATGTTATTTTTAGTAACAAAATTACATTTGTGATTTTTGAATGTTATTAAATCAACATTTTTAGTAAACATTAAACTCGTGAGCGTATCTGTTGTTTTTATCAACAAAAAAGGAGCCTAAGCTCCTTTTTTATGCTCTTATTATTTTTTCATCGCAAAAAAAGATTTCGGAAGTTTTCGGTGGTTTTTTGTGCCACTTCAGAAAGAGAGCACGATTTGAGTTGCGCAATATAAGAAGCGACTTCGACAACGTAAGCGGGTTGATTCTCTTTGCCACGATGAGGGACAGGAGCCAAGTAAGGAGAATCTGTCTCAATAAGAAGCTTCTCTAAAGGTAGAGTCTTCACCACTTCTTTTAACTCTGTAGCTTGACGGAAAGTAACAATCCCCGAGATAGAAATATAAAACCCCAGCTCCAGTGCAGCTTCAGCAAACGGAAGATCTTCTGTAAAACAGTGGATAACACCACCACATTTCTCTGCCCCACCCTTACGCAAAATATCTAGAGTATCCGCACGTGCGTTTCTGGTATGGATAATTAAAGGTTTGTTGAGCTCCACTGCAAGATCAACGTGTTGCTCAAAGCGCTCTTTCTGTAACGCGGCCGTTTCGGGCTTGTAATGATAATCTAAACCCGTTTCGCCAATAGCGACGACTTTTGCATTCGACGCATGGTGGCGCAATACGTCCATCGAAAAGTCGCTTTCAACATCAAGTGGATGCACACCGCACGAAGCATAAACATTGTCATAAGGCTCGATCATTTCCATCATTTTCGGGAAAGAATCCAGCGTTACTCCAACAGAAAGTAGTTCAGTTACGTTTGCTTGTTTAGCTTTGTTAATAACGTCTTCCACATTGATGTGGAGATCGTCGTAATTCAATTTGTCTAAATGACAATGAGAATCTACGAACATAATGCCTCTCGTGATTCAATTAACCAATTCATTGATAGTAGCTCAAGGTTCAGGCCAGGAAAGGCTTGCACCTGAGCTTTCAGGTTCATCAGCGCCTTCGCTGATGAGTACAAACCGTTATAGTTGTCCGGTTGAAACTTTGTCGCGCCCGGAAGCATTTGAGCTTCTGATACACCAAACTGCGCTTTCTGAGCATCTGTCAGTAAATACCATGCCCAGTCTAGTGATTGCTCTGAGTGTTTAGCGATTAAAGAAGCACACTCAGAAACGTCTGAAACAGGCGAAGACATTGCCTTAATAAAACTGCGTTCAAAAGCCAAGTAAGCTTCGAGCTCACCATTATTTAACGCATCCAATGTTTTTATTGGAGAGCCCATATTCAGTTTTAAGGCATAAGCAGGAACTTGCTTCGCCCCTTGTTCGTGCATCCATTGCATCGCTTGTTCCGCTGACGGAGGCGCAACAACCCAGTGTTGGCAACGGCTACGAATCGTTGGGAGCAGACGCTCCTGATTGTGGGTAAAGAGCAAAAACAAGCACTTTGCCCCAGGCTCTTCTAGCGTCTTTAACAGCGCATTCGATGCCGACTCGTTCATAGAGTCCGCCGGCTCTATTACAAATAGGCGGTAACCATTAAGCTGAGATGATTCCTGAGCAAGACGGTTACAAGCGCGAATTTGGTCCACCGTTATCGCCTTTCCTTCTTTCTCTGGCTTGATCCAGTGTAAATCAGGGTGGTTTTGAGATTGATTTAGCTGGCAGCTATGACAAAAACCGCATGCTTCACTCGCGTAATTTTGGCAAAGAAGTGCTTGGCTAAAAAACTCGATAAGTTTTTCGATGCCCAAGCCCTGCTCGCTTTGTAATAAAAGCGCACCTGGTATTCTGTCCGACTCTAACCCTACTTTGAGGTTATCCCATATTGGCTGTAGCCATGGATAATCATTTAACATGAGTCACCTAAATTTACGTTTCACTTATTGACGAGCTAGCCACTCGTTTAGAGCGTCCCGAATATCACGCGACACGCCTTCAATCGTCTGTTCTGCGTTAATGATAACGATGGAAGGATCGGCATGAGCAATCTCCAAATAACGCTCACGTGTACGCTCGAAGAAACTAATATCCATCTTCTCTATACGATCTAACTCACCACGCCCACGTGCACGCTCAAGCCCAACACGAGGGTCAATATCCATATAGAGAGTGAGAGCAGGTTTAAAATCACCAAGCGTTGTATCCCGGAGATTTTTCATTAACGATGCGTCAATCTGACGGCCACCACCTTGATAAGCTTGCGACGACATATCGTGTCGGTCACCAACCACCCACTGACCGTTTTCCAAAGCTGGTTTGATCACGTTCTCAACCAACTGAACACGTGCAGCGTACAGAAGAAGCAACTCCGTCATGTCCTTAAGTTCTTCGCCTTCGTGCTCTTCTTTCACCAGAGCGCGCATTTTTTCTGCTAGCGGTGTGCCTCCTGGCTCACGGGTATTTACGATATCCTCAATACCGGCCGCTTTTAGCGTATCTAAAACGGTTTTAATCGCAGTGCTTTTACCCGCGCCTTCTAGGCCTTCAACGACAATAAAGTTTGCTTTCATCATTTGTTCTTTCTTAGTTCTCTTAAATAGGCACGAACAGCACGGTTGTGCTCAGCAAGGGATTTCGAAAATACATGTCCGCCCTTTCCACTTGCTACAAAATATAAATAGTTGCTGCTTTCTGGATTCAAAGCCGCTTCAATGGAAGCTTCACCAGCCATCGCAATCGGTGTTGGTGGCAAACCATTGATGGTATAGGTGTTATATGGTGTCGGCGTACGCAAATCTTTCTTACGAATGTTGCCATCGTAGGCGTCACCCATACCATAAATAACTGTCGGATCAGTTTGTAACCGCATGCGTTTGTTCAATCGGTTGATAAACACAGAAGCGACGCGCTCACGCTCAGAATCAATAGCCGTCTCTTTCTCGATGATAGACGCGAGAATCAAGGCATCATATTTGTCCTGTAATGGCAGCTTTTCTTGACGCGCTTCCCAGTTAGCATCCAGTATTTTATTGAGTTTTCGATGCGCTCGTTTTAATAACTGGCTTTCACTCGCACCCGCTGTGTAATGGTAGGTTTCTGCTAAAAACAACCCTTCTAGCTTTTCTCTCTCAATTCCGAGCTTCGCAGCCATTTCTTTTTCTGAAAGATCGGTTAAATCATGCTTTAAATAAGGAGCACTTTTTAG
Organism: Vibrio sp. Vb1574; assembly: GCF_033338675.1. Classification (NCBI taxonomy): domain Bacteria; kingdom Pseudomonadati; phylum Pseudomonadota; class Gammaproteobacteria; order Vibrionales; family Vibrionaceae; genus Vibrio; species Vibrio sp. Vb1574. The sequence continues at coordinate 101,691 of NZ_JAWOTC010000009.1, read as the reverse complement.
TTGATCTACCCATTCAGAAAAGCGGCTGCCTTCAACAAAAGTGATCGCAAACTGGTATTCTTTTCCAGTATTCAGATGCTCCAATGTTTGCGAAAGTGACATACCAGGCTCAAGTTGGTAAGTACCCGCTCGCACTTGCAACAATTCTGGATATAAGTGAGGAATTAAACGGATGTACTCCGATGTTTCAATCACCTCACCTTCAACTAAGGCGCGCATGACATGATGAAAGCTTGTACCACTTTCTACAGTAAACAGCTGAGGTTGTTCCAATAGAATAGGCTTTTCAACGTATTGTTTAGCCTGTGAAATTATATAAAAAACAGCTGCTGCGCCTATCACTGCGATCAGCACAACAAAAGCCAACAGTTTTTTAATCACGTAGTTAAATTCCCTTGCAGTCGTTGAGTCAATTTTCCTATCGGAAATATAGTCTTAGAGTTCGATGTCACTATGCTGCGAATAGGTGCGACACCTAATATTGAGTTACACATGAAAGCCTCGTCAGCACTCAGCAAATCTGGAAGTATAAAACGCCCCTCGATGACTTCAATATGACTTACTTTAAGTAACTCAAGCACCTTACGACGCATTACGCCCGTAACGCCTGATAAGGTCAGCTCCGGCGTAAATACTTTATTACCTTTAACCCAAAAAAGGTTGGCCATTGTAGTTTCAATGACATGGTTTTGCACATTTAACGTTATTGCATCTGCAAACTCTGTATTGTCGATTTCAGCCTTGGCGAGAATCTGCTCTAAACGGTTGTTGTGCTTATGTCCCGCAAGTAAAGGTTGAATCCCTAGACGAGTATTACAAACGCCCAAGTCCACACCTTGTTCTTGCCAAGATGAATAATGAGAAGGAAATGCAAAATTGGAAATCGTCACGATAGGGCCTTTAATCCCATTAGGGCTATACCCTCGCCCGCCAATACCGCGGCTAACGTGAATCTTCACCCCCGCTCGTGCGTCAGATAAAACCGCTTTGCTTGCCCAACCATGCACAACTTTCCAGTCAGGTGAAGAGATCTTCAAAGCGTCAAGGCAAGCACTCATGCGCTCAGTATGCTCCTGCCAGTAAACCAACTCTCCATTTTGGGTCAGGATGGTGGTAAAGCCTCCATCACCGTATTGGAATGAGCGATCACCTAGCTCTACATGCGTTTGCGGAACTCCATTTACCCAAAACATTCACGTACCTTCAAATTAGCAGACAACAAATAAAACAAAACGGCTCAATGCTAAGCATCGAGCCGTTAGAATACAAGTTTCGCTTATCTAAATAAGGTTAGATAGTGTTACTCAGCGAACTTTTTGAAGATCAAAGAACCGTTTGTACCACCAAAGCCAAACGAGTTACAGATAGCGTATTCCATACCTTCAACTTTGCGCGCAGTGTGCGGCACAAGGTCGATGTCTAGACCTTCTTCTGGATCATCAAGGTTAATCGTTGGTGGAACGATTTGGTCAACCAAAGACATAACCGTGATAATTGCTTCAACAGAGCCTGCTGCACCTAATAGGTGACCAGTCATAGACTTAGTTGATGATACAAGTACTTGCTTCGCACCTTCTTCACCAAGAGCACGTTTCACGCCCTTGATTTCTGCAACGTCGCCAGCAGGAGTAGATGTACCGTGAGCATTCACATAACCTACTTGGGTACCTGTGATGTTCGCGTCACGCATTGCCGCTTCCATCGCAAGTGCACCACCAGAGCCATCTTCGCTTGGAGAAGTCATGTGGTAAGCATCACCAGACATACCAAAACCAACCAGTTCTGCGTAAATCTTTGCGCCACGTGCTTTTGCGTGTTCGTACTCTTCAAGCACCATCATGCCAGCACCATCACCTAGAACAAAACCATCACGGCCTTTATCCCATGGGCGAGACGCTTTTTGAGGCTCTTCATTACGAGTAGATAGTGCTTTAGCTGCACCGAAGCCAGCCATGCCAAGAGGCGTAGAAGCTTTTTCTGCACCACCAGCAACCATCGCATCTGCATCGCCGTAGGCAATCATACGTGCTGCATGGCCGATATTATGCAGGCCAGTAGTACATGCGGTAGAAATCGCGATATTTGGACCACGGAGACCACGCATGATAGATAGGTTACCTGCAACCATGTTTACAATGGTCGAAGGAACAAAAAATGGGCTAACTTTGCGAGGGCCTTTGTCTACTAATGCAGTATGGCCAGTTTCGATAAGGTCAAGACCGCCAATGCCTGAGCCGATAGCAACACCAACTCGAGCCGCATTTTCTTCGGTAATTTGTAAGCCAGAGTTATCAAGAGCTTGAATACCCGCTGCAATGCCGTACTGGATGAAAAGGTCCATCTTACGAGCATCTTTTTTAGACATGTACTCTGTGCAATCGAAATCTTTAACAAGACCTGCAAAACGAGTTGAGAAGTTCGTAGTATCAAAGTGCTCGATATTTACGATACCACTTTGACCTTCTAGCAGGGCTTTCCAAGATGATTCTACTGTGTTGCCTACCGGTGACAACATACCCATGCCAGTGACAACTACACGACGCTTGGACACGATATAATTCTCCGGGAATTGAATATTTCTATGAGAGGATAGAAGAAGTTAGAAAGAACACAGGCGGTCTAGGAGACCGCCTGGGAGAGCTAATTACTGAGCGCTGTTTACGTAGTCGATTGCAGCTTGAACAGTAGTGATCTTCTCAGCTTCTTCGTCAGGAATCTCAGTGTCGAATTCCTCTTCTAGAGCCATAACTAGTTCTACAGTGTCTAGAGAATCAGCACCTAGATCATCAACGAAAGAAGCTTCGTTTTTAACTTCTGCTTCGTCTACACCTAGCTGTTCAACAATGATTTTCTTTACGCGTTCTTCGATGTTGCTCATTTTTCTTTTCCTTTACAGATTTCGCCTAATGCGATGATTCCGTAGTTTATTCGAACTATTGAAAGTTGCAAGGGGGTCCTTGCTGGTCAAACCACAAAATTAGCGAATTTAACCGAATTTCAATACATTTTTGACTTAAATCATGCACAAATCTTGCGCATAAGCATGACAAGTTCATGACAGTTAACTGCAACTATAGGCTATTTTTCACAATGTAAAATAGCTTATTTTGCATAAACTGTCGCATTAAACCATGTACATGCCACCATTTACATGCAAAGTTTCACCAGTAATGTACGCTGCTTCAGGAGAAGCAAGGAAAACTACTGCTGATGCAATTTCACGTGGGTCACCTAAACGACCTGCTGGCACGTTCGACAAAGTTGCCGCACGTTGGTCATCACTTAGCGCCTTAGTCATGTCAGTTTCGATGAAACCAGGAGCAACAGTGTTCACTGTTACACCACGAGACGCAACTTCACGAGCCATTGATTTAGTAAAACCAATCACGCCCGCTTTCGCTGCTGCGTAGTTAGTTTGACCAGCATTACCCATGGTACCAACAACAGAGCCTACGTTGATGATACGACCCGCACGTTTTTTCATCATACCGCGTAAAACCGCTTTAGACATGCGGTAGATAGGCGTTAGGTTGGTATCGATGATGTCGTTCCACTCATCATCTTTCATGCGCATCAATAGGTTGTCACGAGTAATACCAGCGTTATTCACCAGAATATCGATCACACCAAATTCTTCGTTGATCGTTTTTAATGTCGCTTCGATAGACTCGACATCAGTCACGTTAAGCGCTAAGCCTTTACCGTTATCACCAAGATACTCGCTGATAGCAGCCGCACCACTTTCAGAAGTAGCAGTACCGATAACCGTAGCACCTCGCTCGACAAGAAGTTCCGCGATCGCGCGGCCAATACCACGGCTTGCGCCGGTAACTAGCGCGATCTTACCTTCTAGATTCATCATGTTGTGTTTCCTTTTCTTATCGCAAATTTATCGCTTGATGGATTACTTCGCAGCGTCTAGCGATGCGATATCATTCACTGCTGCTGCAGTTAGCGTTTTCACGATACGTTTTGTTAGACCTGTTAAAACTTTACCAGGACCAAGCTCAAGAAGATTTTCTACGCCTTGTTCGTGCATCAGTTCAACTGTTTCAGTCCAACGAACTGGGCTATGTAGCTGACGAACAAGCGCATCTTTGATTTTTGCAGGATCTGTCTCAGCAACCACATCAACGTTGTTGATAACTGGCAGCTGTGGTGAGTTAAATTCGATAGACTCAAGAGCTACAGCAAGTTTTTCCGCTGCTGGCTTCATAAGTGCACAGTGTGAAGGTACTGAAACAGGAAGAGGAAGCGCACGCTTCGCACCGGCTTCTTTACATAGCGCACCAGCTCGCTCTACTGCGTCTTTGCTACCAGCGATAACGACTTGACCAGGCGAGTTAAAGTTTACTGGAGAGACCACTTCGCCTTGCGCTGCGTCTTCACACGCTTTTGCAATCGCATCATCAGCCAAACCGATAATCGCGTACATTGCGCCAGTACCAGCTGGTACTGCTTCTTGCATAAGTTGACCACGTAATTCAACCAGCTTGATGGCTTCTTTAAAGTCGATAACACCCGCACATACAAGTGCTGAGTACTCACCTAGGCTGTGACCGGCTAGGTTTGCTGGTTGCTCTAAGCCAAGTTCCTGCCATACACGCCAGATTGCAACAGATGAAGCTAGCAAAGCTGGTTGAGTACGGAAAGTCTCGTTTAAATCTTCTGCAGGTCCATTTTGAACAAGCGCCCATAGATCGTAACCTAGTGCGTCAGATGCTTCTGCAAATGTTTGTTTTACTACGTCATATTGTTCGCCTAGTTCTGCAAGCATACCTACAGCTTGAGAACCTTGACCTGGAAATACGATAGCAAACTTGCTCATGTTGTTTTCCTTTAAGCAAAGTAAAAAGAAATAAGATGCACCAAGTGCACCTTAAATTTTGAATTCTTGTGAAACTTAGAACTTCACAAGGGCCGAGCCCCAAGTGAATCCGCCGCCAAACGCTTCAAGAAGCAGAGTTTGACCGCGTTTAATACGACCATCACGTACCGCTTCATCTAGTGCTGTTGGCACCGTCGCAGCTGATGTGTTGCCGTGTTTATCAAGTGTAATCACGACTTGGTCTAGTGACATCGAAAGTTTCTTCGCTGTCGCTGAAATAATGCGGTAGTTCGCTTGGTGCGGCACTAGCCAGTCTAGTTCAGACTTATGCATGTTGTTGGCTTCAAGCGTATCTTTTACTAGTTTCGATAGCTGAGTTACAGCGACTTTGAATACTTCGTTCCCAGCCATATGAAGCCATTTATCCGCATCTTGCCCCCGCACAGGTACAGGTAGGCTTAGAAGCTCTCCGAATTGACCATCCGAGTATATGTGGGTAGAGATAATGCCAGGCTCTTGGCTAGCGCCTACGACAACGGCTCCGGCACCATCACCAAATAGGATAATGGTTGAACGGTCTGTCGGATCACACGTTTTAGACAAAGCATCTGAACCAATCACAAGTACGTTTTTGCACATACCAGATTTGATATGTTGGTCTGCAACAGATAATGCGTACACAAAACCAGAACAAGCAGCGGCTAAGTCAAAAGCTGGACAACCTTTAATGCCAAGCTTTGCCTGCACCTGACACGCAGATGAAGGGAAAGTATGGCTACTGCTCGTTGTGGCTACGATAATCAGGTCGATATCGTTTTTATCAATACCCGCCATATCGATAGCGTTTTCAGCTGCGTAGAATGCCATGTCTGCTACAGTTTCGTTTTCTGCAGCAATTCGACGCTCTTTAATACCCGTGCGAGCAACGATCCACTCATCACTTGTATCTACCATTTTCTCTAGATCTGCGTTTGTACGCACCTGAGATGGCAGGTAGCTGCCAGTACCTAAAATTTTGCTATACATGAAGACTAATAATGCCTCTCGAGTAAAACCGCTTCCAAACGATCGCTAATACGGCTTGGTACTTGTCGTTTGACCTCGTGTACTGCCTCGCCAAGTGCATTGACAATCGCAGATACATCCGCACTTCCATGGCTTTTTATGACAATGCCGCGCAATCCTAGCAAACTTGCGCCGTTATACTGGTCGGGGTTCAGTGTTTTTAGTTCATTAAACAGCCTAGAAAACAACTTTCTAGCTATCCAACCCTTTATCGTTGATGCCATTATGCTGGTTTTAATTTTTTCGATAAAAAGTTGAGCTGTTCCCTCACTGGCTTTTAAGCATACGTTGCCGACAAATCCATCACAAACAATGACGTCCGCAACATCATGCAAAATTTGATTACCTTCAATATAACCGACAAAGTTAATCGCATCGGTCTGAGAAAGCATTTCTGCGCAACGTTTGACTAAATCGTTACCTTTAATCTCTTCTGCGCCAATATTGAGTACAGCAACGCGAGGAGGACGACCCAAGTGTTCTTCAGCTAATGCACTGCCCATTACAGCAAATTGGAACAAGCTATCAGCATCGCACGATACATTCGCCCCCAGATCCAGCATCCAAGTACGCTTTCCGGTAATCGTCGGTAAAGCGGAAACTAAAGCAGGACGTTCAATGCCAGGAAGTAACTTAAGAATGAAACGCGATAGTGCCATTAATGCACCGGTGTTGCCACCACTAACACAAGCATCCGCTTTCTGCTCAGAAACCAAATCGATAGCCATACGCATAGAACTATTTTGGCTATTACGTAACGCCAATGAAGGTTTTTCTGAGTTCGAGATAACTTTCTCGCTGTGAAGAATAGTCAAGCGGGAACTGGTCGAGGTACCGAGTTGAGATAATTGAGACGTGATCAGAGATTGATCACCAATAAGAATCACTTTTAGCTCTGGGAAATGAGACAGTGCCTGCACGGCGGCAGGCACTGTTACGCGTGGACCGAAATCCCCGCCCATTGCATCAAGTGCAACGGTAATACTTTGCAAAGGTTCAACCTTACTTGTTGATAACCTTTTGACCACGGTAGTAACCTTCAGCAGTTACGTTGTGGCGTAGGTGAGTTTCACCAGAAGTCGCGTCTACAGATAGAGCAGCTGTAGTTAGCGCATCGTGTGAACGACGCATACCGCGCTTAGAACGAGTTTTACGGTTTTTCTGTACGGCCATTGACCCTACTCCTATACTATTGGGTTAAAAACCTGAAGAAGAATCGGCTACCACACCTATTACTTTTTCAGACTTTTCAAAACGTCGAATGGATTCGGTTTTTCTTCCTCAATTTCTTCAGGAATCTCACCAAAAACCATGTTATTTGAATCAACGCTACAATCCGCTTCATCGTGCATCGCAATTTGAGGTAATGCTAAGATGAACTCGTCTTCAACAAGTTGTATGAGGTCTAATTCACCATATTCATTTAGATCTACCAAATCATAAATTTCTGGTGCTTCCTGTTCTGTTTTCTCACCGTAGTAAGGAGTAGAAAGGAATTCAACTTCGCACTCATGTGCGAATACCTCATTACAACGCTGACACTCTAAATCGACTTCGATGTTAGCTTTACCAGAGATAACAACGAGTCGCTGTTCATCCATCCCAAATGACAATGAGACTTCTGCGTCGCGTTTTACGCCTTCAGTTGTTTCCACTAAGCGCTTGAAAAGACTAGCTTGGATGATGCCATCGTAATCCAATCGTTTCTGTGCAGCTTTAGCTGGGTCAACCGTTCGCGGTATTTTTACCTTTTGCATAGGGCGCGAATATTATCTTCCAAATCAAAATTAGTCAAAGAAAAAGGCAAAAAAGTTGTACTTTTTTACGCTTAACATACAGAGCATTAGCCAGAATCATTTTTGATCTATTATCCTATTGGAAATGCTCCCACGAATTGTAATTCAAAATGAAAAATTACCAACTGGTTTTAGCCTCAACCTCCCCTTTTCGTAAACAACTGCTTGAAAAGCTCTCACTACCATTCGTTTGTTTATCACCTGATTGCGATGAAACACCTTTTGACCAAGAAACGCCAACTGAACTTGTGCAGAGACTGGCCCAAGAGAAAGCAATATCTTGCCAGACGGATAAAGCAAGTTTAGTTATCGGCAGTGACCAAGTTTGTGTCATTAATGGTGAAATCGTTGGCAAGCCTTTAAATAGAGATAACGCGATAAATCAACTTTTGGCTCAAAGTGGAAAAGTCATCACTTTCTATACTGGTCTTGCGGTACATAACACCGTGACAAACCATACAGAAGTCGGCTTTGATTCTTTCGAGGTGCACTTTAGAGATTTAACGCTTGAACAAATCGAACGCTACGTCGACAGGGAAGAACCTTTTTACTGCGCAGGCAGCTTTAAAAGCGAAGGCATGGGAATTTGTTTGTTTACGAAATTAGTTGGTAAAGACCCGAACACACTTGTCGGACTACCATTGATTGATTTGATTGATATGTTGCATGTTCAAGGACTCGATGTCCTTTAACCCAAATACGATAAAAGGGAGCCACAGGCTCCCTTTTGCATCCGCGAGGAAAACATGGTTACGCGTTTCTTAAACCCGCCAACACTTTTTCTAGTTTCGGTTCCATCGGTGCGTTGATTTCCATCCACTCATCATTTGATGGGTGTTGGAACTTGATGTTTGCCGCGTGTAGGAACAAACGATCTAAACCAACTTGACCTGTGTAAGCGTCAAAGCGACGATCACCGTAGCGATCATCCCAAGCGATTGGGTGACCAGTGTATTGCGTATGAACTCGTATTTGGTGAGTTCGACCAGTAATCGGACTCGCCTGAATCAATGTAGCTTGTTCGAACTTTTCCAAAATCTTAAAACGCGTTTCTGACGGCTTACCATTAGGGTTAACACGAACAATACTGTTCACTTCGTTTTTGAGCAGTGGCGCGTTCACAACCTTACAACTGCTTTTCCATTGCCCCATGACAAGAGCTAAGTAAAACTTCTTTACTGTCTTTTCACGAAACTGGGCTTGCAAGTGACGAAGTGCAGAACGCTTCTTAGCAACCAGCAAAATCCCTGAAGTATCACGGTCAATACGATGCACAAGTTCAAGAAAGCGAGCTTGAGGACGCAGAGCCCTAAGCGCTTCAATCGCACCAAACTTTAAACCACTGCCACCATGCACAGCGGTGCCAGATGGTTTGTTTAGAATCAACATATGGTCATCTTCGAAGATAATCATATTTTCCAACTCAGCGACTTTGTTAAGTTTCGTACTTGGTGCGACATCGTCATCTTTTTTCTCGACGGTCACCGGTGGAATACGAACGAGATCGCCTGCTTTTAACTTGTACTCTGCTTTTATACGCTTTTTATTTACGCGCACTTCGCCCTTACGCACAATTCGGTAAATCATGCTTTTAGGAATGTCTTTTAATTGGTTGCGCAAAAAATTATCAATGCGCTGACCCGCCATATCTTCGTCGATGTCGACGAACTGGACTTTTGTTCTTATTTCGTTCATGGGCGGTATTGTAAACTCAATTTCGTGCGACTTCACATTATTCTTGTCGTAAAAGAAACACTCGGTGGCACATGCTGGTCTAAATTTCGCCAAGCTTTTGTTTAAATTATTAAAACTCTCAATCAAGTTCTCAATTTGTTTTCTGTCCTGAACAGTTTGCACATCTCAATTGCTTATGAAACAGCCAGTTATAAATTAGAAATTTTGAGTTTAGCGGCAAATTTTCTATCGTTTGCGTGAAAGCAGATTGCTGATAGCCACGCGCACTGCTATAGTTCACAGCTGCTAAGGAAGGTTTGGTTACATTTTATTCATTACCAATCATTTATCCTCAAGCAATGTGAGTAGATCGTTGAAGGTCGAGTGCAGCATTGGCGTGAGACACATCGAATTCAACACTCTTGCCACCCTACTCCTCGCATATTCACGTTGAGTACCTACCGCCCAAATAGCGGGTCACAAGTCTACGTTTCCAACAGAAACCACAAGAGGCTTGTGATGACTGAAGTGCCCGAGAGCATCCCCTTCCAGCCGGGAGGCTGCAAAATACAAGCCATGGGATCAGGCACCGTGAAAGAGCGAAAAAACAGTGGCAAGTCGACAAGAAAGATATAAAAGAAAAGACAACGAGAATTTTCAATGAAAAGAATGTTAATTAACGCAACTCAAAAAGAAGAGTTGCGTGTCGCTCTGGTTGATGGCCAGCGACTTTTCGATCTTGATATCGAGAGTCCAGGTCATGAATCTAAAAAAGCGAATATCTACAAAGGACGTATCACACGTATCGAACCAAGCTTAGAAGCCGCATTTGTTGATTACGGCGCCGAGCGTCACGGTTTCCTCCCTCTCAAAGAAATTGCCCGCGAATATTTCCCTGAAGGTTACACCTACCAAGGTCGTCCAAGCATTAAAGAAGTGCTAACGGAAGGCCAAGAAGTTATCGTTCAAGTGGAAAAAGAAGAACGTGGAAGCAAGGGCGCAGCTCTTACTACTTTCATTTCTCTTGCTGGTAGTTACCTTGTTCTGATGCCTAACAACCCTCGTGCTGGCGGTATTTCTCGTCGAATCGAAGGTGACGAGCGTACTCAACTAAAAGCCGCATTAAGTACTTTGGAACTGCCTCAGGGCATGGGCCTAATCGTACGTACTGCTGGCGTTGGCAAGAGTGCTGAAGAACTTGAGTGGGATTTGAATGTACTACTTAACCACTGGGGTGCAATCAAAGGTGCAGCGGACTCTAACCCTGCTCCATTCTTAATCCACCAAGAAAGTAACGTTATCGTTCGTGCAATCCGTGACTATTTGCGTCGTGATATTGGCGAAATCTTAATTGATAGCAACACCATCTACGAACGTGCAAAAGAGCACATTCAATTGGTGCGCCCTGATTTCCTTAACCGCGTTAAGAAATATGAAGGCGAAGTTCCACTATTCAGCCACTACCAAATCGAAAGCCAAATTGAATCGGCTTTCCAACGTGAAGTGCGTCTGCCATCTGGTGGTTCTATTGTTATTGACCCGACTGAAGCACTAACGTCTATCGATATCAACTCTGCTCGTGCAACCAAGGGCGGCGATATTGAAGAAACAGCTCTAAACACGAACCTAGAAGCAGCCGACGAAATTGCTCGCCAATTACGTCTACGTGACTTAGGTGGCTTAGTGGTTATCGACTTTATCGATATGACCCCAGTTCGTCACCAACGAGAAGTAGAAAACCGTCTACGTGAAGCCGTTCGCCTTGACCGCGCTCGTGTACAAATCGGTCGTATTTCTCGCTTTGGTTTGTTGGAGATGTCACGCCAGCGCTTGAGCCCTTCTCTAGCAGAAGCAAGCCACCACATCTGTCCTCGCTGTAGCGGAACTGGTGTCGTTCGCGACAACGAATCTCTAGCACTTTCTGTACTTCGTTTAATTGAAGAGGAAGCGCTAAAAGACAACACAGCACAAGTACTTGCAGTCGTACCTGTGCCAATCGCCTCTTACTTATTGAACGAAAAACGTCGTTCAGTAAACCATATCGAACGCATTCAAGAAGTGAAAATTACGGTTGTTCCTAACTCTGATATGGAAACACCGCACTTTGAAGTTATCCGTGTTCGTGAAGGCGAAGAGTTCGATCTGATTTCTTACTTACTTCCTAAGAAACTGGAAGCAATGAAAGAAGCAGAAGGTAAAGAGCCAGCGGAAGTTGACGTAAAACCAAAACGAATTGAAGAGCCAGTTCTTAAAGGCTTTGCTGCTCCGTCTCAAACCGCACCTGCACCAGCAGCTAAACCAGCTCCTGAGGCGAAGAAGAAAGAACAAAACGTTGAACAAGAAGAGAAACCTGGATTGTTCAGCCGTCTGTTTAAAGCACTTGGTAGCTTCCTATTCGGTGGTTCTGAAGAAACAAAAGAAGAACAGAAACCTCAGGAAGAGAAAAAACCAAATCGCGATAATCGACGTAACAAACGTGATCGCAACGATCGTCGTCGCAATAACAACCAGCGTGATAATCGTGATAACCGCGACAATCGCGATAACCGACGTCGTCGTAAGCCTCGTGATGAGCAGGCTAATGAGCAAAACGAAGCTCAACAACAAACAAATAAACCGCAAAACCGTAACCAAAAGCGTAAACCTAAAGCTCAACAGGCAGATAAAGCCCAAGAGCAGAAAGCAAACGCAAAAGTAGCGGAAAAAGGTCTGCAGCTAGCAGCGGAAGCTCGTACTGAAACAAAACCAGAAGAGAGCAAACCGAAGCAGCAAAATGCGAAAGCAGAAAAAGTGAAAGAGCGCCGCCAACGTCGCAAATTGAACAAGTCTGTACGCGTTAAGGACCAAGAAGCTATTGAGAAGAAAGCCGAAGAAACAGCGGTTAAGACTCAAGAAACGGTTGAAGCTAAAGTTGAAAAGCCAACAGAAGCAGCGGTAGAGGCACAGCAAGACAACAAGCAAGCAGAGTCTAAGCAACGTCGTAATCGTCGTTCGCCACGTCACCTGCGTGCAAGCGGCCAGCGTCGTCGCCGTGGCCGTGATCGCCGCCCTAACCCATTCCGCCTACGTAAGGGAGGTGTCGCTTCTCCTGAAATGGCTATGGGTAAAGTAATGCCACGTTACATTCCGAAACCAGCACCTAAGAAGGAAGAGCGAGTTAAGGAAGAAGCTGTAGCAGCAGTACCTGCAATCCAAGGTGGCTTTGCTTGTCCAGAAATGGCAATGGGTAAAGTGATTATTCGTCGCGAGCAGCCTGTCGTAACAGATGCGCCAGTTGTTGAACACAAGGTTCAAGAAACCGTTGAAGCGAAAGTGGAAGCTCCAGTAGTAGAAGCACCCGTTGTGGAAGCACCTGCTGTGGAAACAGTAATCACAGAAAAAGCTGAATCAGCAGTAATAGAAACAGCCTCGGTAGAGCCTATCGTTGAAACTCCTGTAACTGAACATGCTGAACCGGTTGATGCCATTGTAGAAACGGCACCTGCTGAAGAGCCTATCGTTGAAGCAGAAAAAGAGATTGCGGCCGAAGCGCCAGTAGATAAACCAGAGCCTAAAGTCGAAGCCATTAAAGTTGCGGCTAAGCTAAACGCTAGCGCACCGATGACGAAAGCACCTGGCCCTCAAGAGCTACGCGAAATCACGGTTGCAGCAGCACCGTTCAAAACCGAACGTTACCAAGCTAAAGGTGCTGGTAGCCAAGTGGCTAAAAACCGTGCATCGGCAGAGATGACAAAGCCTAACTTTAACTAGGCTAAATCATTACGTTCAACTGCTTAACGGCATAAATAAATTAAAGGCTACCATCTGGTAGCCTTTTTTATCTTCATATTTGCCCAAAAAATTGTTCATATAAATACCAATTCGTGATCACATTTGTACGCCATTATTCGTATCATTCTTGAACTTAATCACACTTTTCGGTAGCATGCGCCGACTCAAGTTTTCGACACCATTCTGATGCTGCTCTTTTAATACTACGGTTTACACTGCAATGTGTGATTAAAATTCAACCTTCCAGTGGCTTGTGCAAATACGAATATGTGTCGGGTTTAACTCATTGCAAAGAGAACTTAAAAACAAACATGTTCGAATTTCCCCAATTTTCTAAGCACTCCGTAAAAAATGATGTGCTATCAGGCTTAACCGTTGCGCTAGCATTGGTTCCTGAAGCTGTCGCATTTGCGTTCGTCGCAGGCGTAGATCCGATGGTCGGTCTTTACGCTGCATTCATCGTTGGTCTTATTACTTCCATTTTCGGTGGTCGTCCTGGCATGATCTCTGGTGCAACAGGTGCCATGGCAGTCGTAATGGTTTCGCTTGTCGCGACTCACGGTGTCCAGTACCTATTCGCAGCCATCATGCTCGCTGGTATTCTTCAAATTGCCGCTGGTATGTTTAAATTGGGTAAGTTCATCCGTATCGTACCTCACCCTGTGATGATCGGTTTTGTGAACGGTCTGGCTATTGTTATCTTCCTAGCTCAGTTGGGTCAGTTTAAAGCGCCAGACATCAACGGCATGCTTACTTGGCTACCACAAGACCAGATGCTGCTAATGCTTGGTTTGGTTGCGCTGACTATGGCAATCATTCACTTTCTACCAAAAATCACAACAGCTGTACCCTCTTCACTTGTTGCGATCGTAACGGTGACGGCTTTAGTGGTTGGCTTGGATCTGGAAACTCGAACTGTTGTTGACTTCCTGCGTACAATGTCTGGTGATGAAGCTGCAACACTCGCAGGTTCACTACCAACCTTCTCTATTCCTGCGGTACCATTTACACTAGAGACACTACAAATCATTCTTCCATACGCGATCATTCTCGCGGCCATTGGTCTAATTGAATCTCTACTAACACTGACAGTTTTAGATGAGATGACGAATACTCGTGGTCAATCTAACCGCGAATGTATCGGTCAAGGTATGGCAAACATGACGTGTTCTGTGTTTGGCGCAATGGGTGGTTGTGCGATGATTGGTCAGTCGATGATCAACGTAAACTCAGGTGGTCGCGGCCGTCTATCTGGTATCGTTGCGGCTATCGCTCTATTGATGTTTATCTTATTCGCTTCTTCGCTAATTGAAATGATCCCACTCGCTGCTCTGGTTGGTGTGATGTTCATGGTTGTCATTGGTACATTCGAATGGGCAACATTTAAGCTAGCACGCCGCGTACCGAAGCAAGACTTCTTCGTTATTGTTCTTGTGACCGTTGTTACTGTTCTTACTGACCTTGCTGTTGCCGTAGCGGTTGGTGTTATCGTTTCTGCATTAATGTTTGCATGGCAACACGCTAAGCACATCTATGCCGACACGTGCTTAAACGAGGAAGGTTCAAAAGAGTACAAGATTCACGGCCCTATTTTCTTTGGCTCTGCGGCTAACTTCCTGGAGTTGTTTAACGCGCCTGAAGATCCAAAAGATGTGATTGTCGATTTTGCAGACTCTCGCGTGACAGATCACTCTGCAATTGAAGCCATTGAAACACTGGCTGAGCGTTACAATGCTCAAGGTAAAACGCTGCACCTTCGTCACCTAAGCCCAGATTGTCGTAAACTTTTGGACAAAGCTGGCAGCTTGGTTGAAATTAACGTGAAGGAAGACCCAAGCTACAAAGTCGCAACCGACATACTAGCGGGTTAACACGAATAAAAAGGGATGAGCTGAGCTCATCCCTTTTTCTATTGTCTTCAAGCCCGGCGATTATAGCTTCTTCAAAATAGCATCTGATGCCTCTTCGATTAAATCAAGCACCAGTTCAAAGCCATCTTCCCCACCATAGTATGGATCAGGGACTTCGTCGTAACCTGACCCAGAATGACTTAAAAATAACGATACTTTGTGTCGATACTTCAACGGACAAATATCCAATAAATCGGCCAAATTTGCTTTATCTGCGGCTAATATAAGGTCAAACTTTTCAAAGTCATCAATGGTGACTTGGCGCGCTTGCATTCCTCTAAAAGAATAGCCTCGCAGCTTTCCTGCTGCCATCGCTCTTGAATCCGGTCGGTTTCCTGCGTGGTAGCCAATTGTACCTGCCGACTCAACCTCTACTTCAACGCCTAGCTTTTGAGCTTTCGCTCTTAACACTGCCTCTCCAGTTGGTGACCGACAAATGTTTCCCATACAAACAACAAGTATTTTCTTCATTTTATTCCCTGAATTATCGGTGGTTTTTCTTCACGATATGTTGGTCTATCATAGCGAGATAAATCAATGAACCCAAATTAGCTTGGGCACAGCACGAAAAGGAATTGAGGAAGTATTATGTCTATCGAAGAAAATAAAGAAGCACGCCATAAAGCTCGCCAACAAAAAGTCAAAGAACAGGTAGACGCAAAAATCGCTGCTGCTCAAGAGGAAAAAGGTCTGCTACTGATCATTACCGGAAATGGTAAAGGTAAATCGACATCAGGATTCGGTACGATCGCACGCGCAGTGGGTCATGGTTTGAATTGTGCTGTCGCGCAGTTTATTAAAGGTACTTGGGACAACGGTGAGCGCAACCTACTTGAGAAACTCGGCGTTGAATTCCAAGTAATGGCGACCGGCTTTACATGGGAAACTCAAAACAAAGCCGCTGATACCGAAGCAGCGCAAGGCGTATGGCAAGAATGTAAACGCATGCTGCAAGACGACTCTATCGATGTCATCTTGTTTGACGAGCTAACTTATATGGTGAGCTACGGCTACATCGACTTAGACGAAGTGGTCGAAGCGCTGAGCAACCGACCTAAAATGCAGTCGGTTATTATTACTGGGCGTGGCGCACATCGAACCCTGATTGAAATGGCCGATACCGTTTCTGAAGTGAAAAATGTAAAGCACGCATTTGAATCTGGCGTAAAAGCCCTCAAAGGCGTCGATTGGTAACACTCGCAGAGTAATTTAAAAAGGGTTGGCAAAATGCCAACCCTTTTGGTTTTCACGCACGGTTAGTTGAAAAGATTCTTCAATAAACCATCGACCGCATCTTTGGTTTTCTCGTCTTTGATTTTGTCCGTTAGCTTCTCCACGCCACGATCGATTTCTTTTTGAGCTTTCTGCTTCAGAACATCATCGAATACGAGCTTGAATTTAGGTTCTGCCCACTTACCAGACACATTGATTGGAATCGTGATGTCTTTCAGCTCATCTATATCTTTACCGCCCTGGCCTTCTAGGCTGCCTACAACTGACGTGCTGATAGTAAAGTCGACTGTTTCATTGATGTAGTTTGCGGTACCTTTACCACGAACACGTAACAATGGAGACTGAGCTTGCATATTATCCGTTGATACTACACCTTTGTTGAGTTTCAATGTCGCCGTCATCGCACTGAAGTCTGTTTTCTTAGCTTCATTGGTGCCTTCAACTTTTTGCCCTTTAAATTTCGCATAGTTTTCACGAATCAACTGAGCAACGTTGATGCCATTCACCGCACCGTCAGCAAAATTGATAACAACCGTACCAGATAGATTCTTCTTGATACCGGTAGGCGTGAGACTCTTACCTGTAACATTCACATCAATGTTACCTGTCCCTTCAAGTTTGTCGTTTTCAGCAACGTCTATAAGTAGCGGTTGAACTTTCACGCCTTTGATTGACTTTTTAACACTGTAAGTCGCTGGTGATTGGCGTGCATCTAGCTTCGCTGTCGCTGAGATTGAGCCTTGGTACAACTTCGAACTAAAAGATGTAAGCTCAAACACGCCACGATTTACAGTGAAGCTCGTTTTTACCGCTTCCATCTTCGCATTTGCCGCTTTGAATTTGTCGATGGTAATGTCACCCTTTACATCTAACGTTTTCAACGCAGACAAATCAGGCTCAACCTCAGGTCCGGCAGGAGCACTCTCGCCACCAGAAGCAGGCTTATTACCTTCGGCAGCTTGCTTATCTAACCCTAAAAACTCATCAAGATCGATATTGGGGCTATGGAGAGCAAAGCGTACTTTAGGAATATCACCGAGTGTCACATCTGCCTTACCATCTAGGGCGATAGCATTCGCTGTTAACTTCTCTAGAACAAAACTCAGATGGTTTTTCGTTAGGTCGAAAGACAGATCAGACACCATGTCGACTTTCATCGGGGACTGAGGTAAAGCATCACCCTCAAAAGTCGATTTAAGAGTTAACTTATCCAACTGTACTTTGCTGATAGCCTTGTCCACGCTAAGTTGACCAGCACCCTGCATATCTAACTTCATACCACCAGCGACACCCTTAATGGCATAAGTCAGGTTATTTACTTTATCGAATTCAAACGTGTCTAAACCGATCGTTGCCGATTCAATTTTATTGGCAGGGTCAGAGTATGTCGCATCAAAGTTGATGTTCTTTAGCGCGTAGTTTGCCAAACCTTTTTCTAGCTTAAAGTCTGCCTGACCTTTCGCGGTGAACTTTTGGTCGTTCATTTCGCCCTTCACGCCAAAATCAGCCGTTGTCCAGTTGTCAAAAGCGAATTCGGAAAGGTTTAATGAAATATCATAAAGTTTGGTGTAACTACCGGCTTGCTTATCCTGCATTTCTAATGAACCGTTAGAAACCGTAACGCCAGCAAGATTAATACTCCAATCAGAACCAGAAGTTTGCGTTTCACCATTTTGCGTAGGCGCAGCATTGCTCTCTTGTTCTGCTTGTTGTGTTTGGGCTTTCGTCAATGCATCAATATTCTTGCTGCCATCTTTCTTGGTTTCAATGTAGAACTCAGCACCATCAAGCGTGACGTTTCCAATTTCAAGCTGTTGACTAAAAAGTGGCATAACAGAGATGTCTACACCAACGGTATCAACTTTGAATAAATTGGGTTTACTAAAGCCTTGTGGGTTTCGCAATTCTGTATGTCCCAACTCAAAGCCAATTGATGGGAAAAATTGCCAACTGATATCCCCTTCAATCACCAACTCTAATCCCGTTTGCTTTTGCGCTTGCTCAACAATAAGGGGTTTAAACTGATTCGGATTGACGAAGATGGTTAACGCTAAAATTGCGACCAAAATGACCACAATCGGTATTGCTAGAATTAAGAGCAGTTTCTTCATTTGTTTTTCCTTGCTCGAGTGTTTTTACAATTATAAGCGCAGACTCCATTTGCCGCTGACAGTTCCACAAAAGCGTGAAAAGTGTCTGGTTTTAACCTGCAACTGACTAATTTAAAAACAAAAAAAGAAGTGGCACTTAAGGTGCCACTTCTTCTCCTAAAAATAAAGCGATATAGCCGTCTATAGGCTTAAGCTTTCAAAAGTCTTGCAATGTGAGCTTTTAATACATCAATTGCGATACGGTTTTTACCACCGCGAGGAACAATAATGTCCGCATATTGCTTAGAAGGTTCGATAAACTGCATGAACATCGGACGTACTGTTTGTTGGTATTGCTTAAGAACAGACTCCATAGTTCGGCCTCGTTCTTCCACATCACGCTTAACACGGCGAAGCAAGCAAATATCTAACGGTGTGTCCATAAATACTGTCGCATGCATCAAATCACGAAGACGAGGGTCTGTAAGAAGAAGGATACCTTCTAGAATGATCACCTTTTTAGGTGTCATTGTGGTGGTGTTAATTGTTCTTGTGTGCTCAGTGTAGCTGTACTCAGGCACTTCTACTGCTTCACCACGTACCAATTTTTCTAGGTGCTCACACAGTAGGTCGTGGTCCAACGCACTCGGGTGATCGTAGTTCGTCTTTACTCGCTCTTCCATGCTTAGGTGGCTTTGGTCGTTGTAGTAGCAATCTTCCGTGATGACACCGATTTGATGATCGCCTACTTTCGCGCGAAGCTCATTATAAATAGTGCTCGCGATCAGACTTTTTCCCGAAGCAGAAGCGCCAGCAATACCTACGATGACGCATTGATTATTATCAGACATTAGTTTGCACCCGATGATGATTTCTAGTCACATAAAAAGATAAACTGCCTGATTATAGGGAGTTCACCCCATAGTTACTAGTTGGAATTAGGGTTTAGTCATAAGTTTCTGCCTGCTCAGAGGATTAACCTCCGAGCAAACGTTAAAATGTGCAATTATCAACCAACAGGCATAGTAAACTTAGTTCACCATTGTAAAGCTAATCGCATCTGGTTTTGCTTTGCCTTGCCAAAACATCGTGCTACATACGCGATCGGCAAGTTGCTTATAATACCCTGCATGCTCACTTTCTGGGCGTCTTGCTACCGTTGGCACGCCAGCGTCAATATCTTCTCTCATAGAGATATGAAGCGGAATTTGTCCTAACAATGCTAAGCCAAATTCTTGCGACATTTTTTCAGCTCCGCCCATACCAAAAATATGCTCTTTCGCGCCACATTGACTACAAATGTGATAACTCATGTTTTCCACAACACCAATAACCGGGACATGGACTTTGTTAAACATTGCCGCTCCCTTCCTTGCATCGGCAAGGGCTAAATCTTGCGGTGTTGTGACTAACACGCTACCTGTTACCGGAATTTGTTGTGACAGCGTCAATTGAATATCCCCCGTACCTGGCGGCATATCAATCACCAAATAATCCAAATCTGGCCAATCTGTTTCAGTTAATAACTGCGACAACGCTTTTGAAGCCATTGGACCGCGCCATATCGCCGCTTCTGATTTATCCACCAAATAACCGATAGAATGAGTATAGATGCCGTGAGCAAAAATGGGTTCCATCCACTTGCCATCACGAACTTCTGGTTTAGCATCTTCTTGCCCCAACATCATAGGTACAGACGGACCATAGATATCTGCATCCAACAATCCCACTTTCGCCCCAGATTGAGCAATTGCCAACGCTAAGTTAACTGCGGTAGTAGATTTACCAACGCCACCTTTCGCAGAACTGACGGCAATGATGTTCTTAACACCCTTAACCGAGTTAGCCACTTGAGTTTCCAAAGCTTTAACTCCAAGGCGAATATTAAATGGGAATTCAGCTACTTTACCCGAGGCTTGCTGCTGTTTGATCCAGTCATGCAGTACGGTTTGAAGCTCATTACTTGCGAATGGCAACTTTATATCAATAGAACCCTGTGTCGTAATCGAAATTGCGCCATGAATATCTGCCCAGTTTTCCACCAACTGTGGATGTTGGAATTGGTTAAACAAGTGACAAAAATCTTGTTTTGAAGTGAACTGATGCATAAGCCCTCCTTTTAGATGTCATGCTACCACCGTCCAGGCTCAACCAGAACCCCAAAAAAACTAAGGCATTCCGCAGTTTGACACCTTGGAGTTAGTCAGTTCATGGGGTAGTATTATCCATCAAAATTTATTTATACCTATCAAGAAAAGCGAATATTAAGTATGGCAAACGATCCAAAAAACTTTCCGTCAAGGAAAATGCTGGTAACTTGTGCCCTTCCGTACGCTAACGGTTCGATCCACCTTGGTCATATGCTTGAGCATATCCAAGCGGACATTTGGGTTCGTTACCAACGCCTACGCGGCAACACTGTAAACTTCATCTGTGCTGACGATGCTCACGGCACGCCAATCATGCTTAAAGCGCAACAGATGGGTATTACTCCTGAAGAAATGATTGCCGCAGTTAGCGAAGAGCACCAAAAAGACTTCGCTGGATTTGATATCAGCTTTGATAACTACCACAGCACACACTCAGATGAGAACCGTGAGCTAGCGTCACACATTTATCTTGAGTTGAAGAAAAATGGCTTTATCTCTAGCCGCACTATCTCTCAGCTGTTCGATCCAGAAAAAGAGATGTTCTTACCGGACCGTTTCGTAAAAGGTACCTGTCCAAAATGTAAGTCTGAAGACCAGTACGGTGACAACTGTGACAACTGTGGTGAGACTTACAGCCCAACAGAACTGATCAATCCTAAATCTGCGGTTTCTGGTGCGACGCCAGTAATGAAAGATTCAGAGCACTTCTTCTTCGACCTGCCTCAGTTTGAAAGCATGCTAAAAGAGTGGACTCGCTCTGGCTCGCTACAAGCTGAAACAGCGAACAAAATGCAAGAATGGTTCGAATCTGGCTTGCAGCAATGGGATATCTCACGTGATGCACCATACTTTGGCTTCGAGATCCCTGGTGAGAAGAACAAATTCTTCTACGTATGGCTAGACGCACCTATCGGCTACATGGGCTCTTTCAAAAACCTATGTGACAAGCGCGACGACCTAGATTTCGACGAGTACTGGAAGAAAGACAGCTCAGCAGAACTGTACCACTTCATCGGTAAAGACATCGTTTACTTCCACAGCCTATTCTGGCCAGCAATGCTAGAAGGTTCCGGCTTCCGTAAACCAAACAACGTATTCGTACACGGTTACGTAACCGTAAACGGCGCGAAAATGTCGAAGTCTAAAGGTACGTTCGTAAAAGCAAGCACTTACCTAGAGCACCTAGACCCTGAGTGTCTACGTTACTACTACGCTGCGAAGCTAAACAGCCGTATCGATGATCTAGATCTTAACCTTGAAGACTTCACTCAGCGCGTAAACGCTGACGTTGTTAACAAGATCGTTAACCTGGCATCTCGTAACGCAGGTTTCATCGCGAAACGTTTTGAAGGCAAACTGTCTGACAACTTTGCAGAGCCTGAACTTTACAACGAATTTGTTGCTGCTGCTGACCGTATCGCTGAGCTTTACGAAACGCGTGAGTTTGGTCGTGCAATCCGTGAAATCACGGCATTGGCAGACAAAGCTAACCAATACGTTGATGAAAAAGCACCGTGGGTTGTAGCAAAAGAAGAAGGCAAAGATCAGGAACTACAAGACATCTGTTCTGTCGGTATCAACCTATTCCGCGTACTGATGACTTACCTGAAACCAGTAATGCCATCGCTAGCTGCGCGTACTGAAGCGTTCCTAAACCAAGAGCTAACTTGGGAAAACATCGCTGATCCACTAACAGGCCACGAGATCACTAAGTTCAAAGCACTGTTCAACCGTATCGATCCGAAGAATGTTGAAGCGATGATCGAAGCGTCTAAAGAAGATGCGGCGGCAGAAATGGCGGCGAAAGAGAAAGCTGAAGCGGAAAAGAACAAGGCTAGCCAAACCGAGTTAGACAAAGAACCAATCGCTGAAGAGATTGAGTTCGATGCTTTTGCTGCAGTAGATATGCGTATCGCTCGCATCATCTCTTGTGAAGAAGTACCAAAAGCCAACAAACTGCTTAAGTTCCAATTAGACATCGGTGGTGAAACTCGTCAGGTATTCTCTGGCATCAAGTCAGCTTACAAACCTGAAGAGCTAGAAGGCAAGCTAACGGTAATGGTAGCAAACCTAAAACCTCGTAAGATGAAGTTTGGTATGTCTGAAGGTATGATCCTAGCGGCAGGCCCTGGTGGTAGCGACCTGTGGATCCTTGAGCCACACGAAGGCGCTCAACCTGGCATGCGCGTAATGTAAGTTGTAGCTTTACGATCAAATTTAAAAAGTCCTCGCCAGTTCAGCGGGGACTTTTTTTGACTGAATTCACACTTTTGGGGAATTTGTGCACCAAACTTGTACAACATCTTTCCCGTCACAAGCCTAACTCACTGTTTTAATAGAATTTAATTAGTGGCATCAAAACTGCAATCTTCCTTGTTAGGTCCAAACACTAACAAGGAGTTGGTTATGTTTGTTTTGATTTCCACACTATTGTCCATCGCTATTTTAGCCGGAATATATCACTTATCTTCTAAACGAGAGCAGCAACATGCGCGCAAATATCAGCTGTTAACATTGTTGCGAGATGTTGTTCACCTTCTGAGACACCACCGAGCTGCTACTCACTACTCGCTTCAATTCCAACAAAACGATCAACAAAAATTGGACGCTCTTCATGATGCTCTGACTAACAAGCTGCATCTTTTAGTCGAAACATCACGGTTTGAAAACAAACCCATGTATCGCGTATTACAGATTAAAGTAGGGAAACTACTTGAACAATGGAATGACCATAGTGTTGCAAGAAACCAGATGGAGCATGGTAAGTTAATTCGTCATTGCTTGTTTTTGATGGATGAAGTAACCATCGCATGGCTAGCGGTTGAGCAAAGAGATGACTTGCATAATGAGTATCACATGAACTGGCAAAACATTATGGATAGCTTGGAGACCCTGACTCAGTTACGAATCAGCATTCAAGATTTAGGAGAACAAGGCGGAAATGAGCGTTTCAAAAACTATGCATCGGTCATGATGCGTAAGCTAAACCAACTAGCGGTTATCGCTCCACTTAGCATTACCTCTCCTGCTTCCACGCGCTCAATACAGACGCTAAATGAATACGTGACAGGGAGTCATGTCGACTTAACAGAAGCAGAGCTTTATGGCGTCACATCGGACTTGTCATTGACCATCTTCAATACTTACGACCATGTCCTTTCAGATGTCGTAGAGTCATTATATCTACCGTTACCCAGACTCTCGCTAGCAGGATAAACGTTCCATGCCTTATTATTGGTGCTAGGTCCGTCGCCGACTTATAAATAAAAACAAAAAAACCGCAGGCCTAAGGCACTGCGGTTTTCGTTTATCCAACTTGTCAGCGCTTAGCTGTCGTCTTCCGTGAAGTTCGTTGGTAATTGCTTTTTCATTTCGTTCCAGATCAACGCACTTTCCATACCATAATGACGAATCACTACTGGTAGTTGCTCACGCTGGCCACTTTCACAAGTTTCGAGCAATTGATGGTAAAACTTCAGAGCTAGCTCACGAGAAGCTGGATTTGAGAAGTAGTAGCTACCGACACGATCGTAGAGCTTCTTCAAACCATTAAAGATCAAACCGTAAATTTGATTTCCTGAATGGAATGCTAGGCGCTGGAAAAGCATATAATCGTAAAAGTTGAACGTTTTAGCAATCAAGATTTCTTGACGCTTCGCTTCATCTTTCTCGTTATCTTCTTTCACATTCTGCAGAACTTTTTCAGCATACGGCGAAGAAGCGATGAATTCGTCCCAGGAAGCCGCATTCATTAAAGATTCACAAGATTCGATTACGTTCTTAATTGTACGCTCAGAGCTCTCTTTGTTCGCTTTAAATGCATAGCGCATAAAGATAGGACTGATGTTAGTACGTGCCGCAAGCAGATCTTCTACAATGTTTGTCGCATTATCAACGTCTAGCGTCATTAAAGTATCCAAAATATGCAGACCAGAGGTCTCCATAAATTGGTTAACTTTCGTAGGTTTGCCGTGCTGGATAGTCAGCCATCCATCACGGGCTAGTCGTTGAAGAACCTCTCTTAAAGTCGTTCGAGTAACACCAATCAGTTCGGACAGCTCGCGCTCAGCAGGTAAAATTGAGCCTGGAGGAAAACGGCCGTTCCAAATGCTCTCGATAATATATTTTTCTGCGAATCCCGCAGGGCTTTTCGCCTTTATGACCATTCTACTTTTTATCCAATATTGATTTCTGAGGGTCGATACTACTCATCATACCACTACTTAGCGGTTTGAGAAAATTTACGATCAATAGTGGAAACGACTCCATAACATAGAGTTAATACTCTATATGTTGTGTCAATTTAAGAGGCTCTAACATGCGAGCGAAAGCAGTAAAATATGAATTTTCATTTAATTAAACAGCTCACAAATCTCGGAGAAATAAAGACAACCGTGTCACATTTTTATATTCAAAATATGAAAAATTACTTTGTATATCACAGTTAATATTCTTTCTTAATTTGCCTTTTCTCGTCACTGACCGTCATTTAAAATCCAAGAGGATTTTTTTAAGACTTTCATGGTATAGTAACGCCGTTTTGATCGCGTTATTACATTTAAAAAGTCATTTTAGTCGGTAGCATCACGTTTTGTTATTGACTAATAAATGCCTGAGTGTAGAGTTTGCGGTCGAAAGTGAGCGGTGCTTGAGTTCAGGGGAAGTAACTTGGCAAGACTACAATAAACAAAGGATTGTTGTTTTACTAAGTTATTGTTTTTAAAGACTAGTTAATAAGTCTAACAAACAGATACTTAAGCACTATTGTAGTGTCTATTCATAATTTTGTTATAAAGAGAATTATCATGCCGATATCGCTCGGAAACGCTTTTATCAAGAACTTCCTTGGTAAAGCGCCTGATTGGTACAAAGTTGCCATTATAGCCTTCTTAATAATTAACCCGATTGTATTCTTCCTAATAAACCCATTTGTAGCTGGATGGTTGTTGGTCGCTGAATTTATTTTCACGCTAGCAATGGCATTAAAATGCTACCCATTACAACCTGGCGGTTTACTTGCTATTGAAGCCATTGCTATCGGCATGACTAGCCCTGCGCAAGTTAAGCACGAATTAGTAGCAAATATCGAAGTACTGCTACTTCTAGTATTTATGGTTGCGGGCATCTACTTCATGAAGCAGCTATTGCTGTTCATTTTTACCAAAATTTTACTTGGCATTCGCTCTAAAACCCTACTATCACTCGCGTTCTGCTTTGCTGCGGCATTTTTGTCTGCATTTTTGGATGCCTTGACGGTTATCGCCGTTGTTATCAGCGTGGCGATCGGCTTTTACTCTATCTATCACAAAGTAGCGTCTGGTAACCCTATCGGTGACCATGACCATACACAAGATGACACGATCACTGAACTAACGCGTGATGACTTAGAAAACTATCGTGCCTTTTTGCGCTCTTTGTTGATGCATGCTGGTGTAGGTACTGCCTTAGGTGGCGTAACCACGATGGTTGGTGAACCTCAAAACTTAATTATTGCAGACCAAGCGGGTTGGTTATTTGGTGAATTCCTAATCCGTATGTCTCCAGTGACACTACCTGTATTTTTCTGTGGTCTCATCACTTGTGCTTTAGTTGAAAAGCTTAAAGTGTTTGGCTACGGCGCGAAGCTTCCTAATAACGTTCGTCAGATCCTCGTCGATTTTGACCGTGAAGAGCGTAAAACGCGAACAAATCAAGATGTCGCAAAACTCTGGGTTCAAGGTCTTATTGCGGTTTGGTTGATCGTTGCACTCGCTTTGCACTTAGCGGCTGTCGGCTTAATTGGCCTTTCTGTGATCATTTTAGCGACCGCATTTACTGGTGTCATTGAAGAGCACTCCATGGGGAAAGCGTTTGAAGAGGCCCTGCCCTTCACTGCACTGCTTGCTGTATTTTTCTCGATCGTTGCTGTAATCATTGATCAAGAGCTGTTTAAACCAGTCATCGATGCGGTGCTTGCCGTTGAAGATAAAGGTACTCAGCTAGCTCTGTTCTATGTGGCGAATGGCTTGTTATCTATGGTGTCGGATAACGTGTTCGTTGGTACGGTTTACATCAATGAAGTAAAAACTGCACTCATTGAGGGCCTCATTACTCGTGATCAGTTCGACTTACTGGCGGTGGCAATCAATACTGGTACTAACCTGCCTTCTGTTGCAACGCCAAACGGTCAAGCGGCATTCCTATTCTTACTCACATCGGCTCTCGCTCCATTAATTCGTCTGTCTTACGGTCGAATGGTTATCATGGCGCTGCCTTACACCGTCGTTCTTGCGATTGTCGGTCTAATGGGAATCATGTTCTTCCTAGAGCCTGCAACAGCTTCTTTCTACGAAGCTGGTTGGATTTTACCTCATAGTGGTGATCTGACTCCCGTAGTATCCGGTGGTCACTAAAATTTGAGTTGATTAGGAAACTTATCCACGATAAAAAGCTCTGAGTATTCAGAGCTTTTTCTATTTCAGACAGGAACAAAAACGTGACTATTTTAAATTCACTTAACCAGTTTTCAAAGGGACGTTTATCGTGGCTACTGCTTCTGCTATTCGTCGTTTTCTTTGAAGCATGTGCCCTCTATTTTCAGCACGTCATGATGCTTGCACCATGTGTCATGTGTATTTATGAAAGAGTCGCGATGATGGGAGTGGGCGTCGCTGCAATGGTTGGTATATTGGCACCCAAGAACCCAATTTTCCGCTGGCTAGGTTTGATAGGCTGGGGATTAAGTGCTTACAAGGGTTTGTTACTTGCGATGCAGCACGTTGACTACCAGTTTAATCCATCACCATTCGCGACTTGCGATTTATTCGTCACATTCCCTAGCTGGGCTCCGCTCAATCAGTGGGTTCCTTGGATGTTTGAAGCATATGGTGATTGCTCTAAGGTTGTATGGCAGTTCCTTGATTTATCAATGCCACAATGGTTAGTCGTAATTTTTGCAGGCAATTTAATCGCTTTGGCATTAATTGTAATTGCACAATTCTTCCCTGCAAAACGCGTTAATCCAATTCGTTAATCCTACTGACGCGTAAAAATTAACAAAAAGCCGACCATCTGGTCGGCTTTTTGTTAAGTGGATAGCGCGGCGATTCGATTTAGCCGCGTGATTGACCACAGCACTGCTTGAATTTTTTTCCGCTCTCACAAGGACAGGGATCATTGCGCCCGATACCTTTGAATGGGTTTAGGCTTTGAGCTTTATTGCCTACCATCAACTCATCCGCGCCCAGCGCGACTTCACCGACCATTAAATCAAGCTGATCGACTAAATCTGTCAGGGCCGGTGGCGTTTCAATACCTGCGTCGCGCATCTGTTGCTGCGTTGCTGGCTCATCGATAGCCAGCATCAAAGTGGTCAGTAATGCTTGCAGCATACGCTGTAACCCATCATTGAGCTCAACGTCTTGCCATTGTTCTTCAATCATTGGCCAAACAGACATAAAGCCTTCGGCAAAATCAGCAAGTTGTTCAGGTTCTTTGCCTGTTAGCTCTAGCACGGAATATTCGTTTCGTTGAATTCGGTTATGCTGCTTGTGAATTTGCTCTTCCACAGCTGGTTGAATCGCTTTGAATCCCTCACCTAATAGCGGCTCTAACCACTTTTCAGGAGCGAGTGGTTTTGTCGTCAGATTCGCAGCTAACACTGCGCCTTCGATAAATAGGCAAGATTCATCGACGTGAACTTCACCTTTTTCAATCAATGTGTATTGCATGACATCTGGTTTCCCATAAATTTGGCGGCATTATACCTCAGAGCTCAAAAGCACGTAACCTAACGTTGTGTGTTTGACTGCACTGGGCGCTTCGACTCTTTTAATGACAAACTTAACTTACATCGCTACAATCGCCCTCCTTTTTACCACCAAACTGTATTAGGCAAGCTATGCGAGTTGTACTAGGCCCAATGGAAGGCGTTTTAGATCATTTGATGCGCCAAATCCTGACCGAGATAAACGACTATGACCTGTGTGTTACGGAGTTTGTTCGCGTAATCGACCAGCTATTACCCGATCATGTATTTCACCGTTTATGCCCGGAGCTGTTGCAAGGTTCTCAGACTGCATCTGGTGTGCCAGTACATGTGCAATTGTTGGGACAAGAACCAAACTGGATGGCTGAGAACGCAATTAAAGCGGCAAATCTTGGCGCCAGAGGTATTGATATAAACTTTGGTTGCCCAGCCAAAATGGTCAACAAAAGTAAAGGTGGAGCAGCGCTACTCCAACATCCAGAGCTCATTCACCGTGTTGTTAAAGCTTGTCGAGAAGCCGTTCCAGAAGCCATTCCCGTAACTGCAAAAATTCGTCTTGGCTGGGAGAACCCTGAAGATTGCTTTGAAATTGTCGATGCCATTCAGTCTGCTGGCGCAAATGAATTGACCGTACACGCACGTACTAAACAAGGTGGTTATAAAGCTTCTGAGATAAAATGGGATTACATCAACCAAATTCGCGAACGTTTCGATATCCCACTGATAGCGAATGGTGAAATTTGGAATTATGAAGACGGTCAACGTTGCATTGAAACGACTGGCGTTAACTCTTTGATGGTGTGCCGAGGCGCTTTCAATATCCCTAACTTAGGCAATATGGTAAAACATAACCACCAGCCAATGTCATGGCCCGAGGTGGTTGAGTTGCTCATCTATTATTCCAAGTTTGAGATGAAAGGCGATAAAGGCTTGTATTACCCAAACCGCGTAAAACAATGGTTCTCTTACTTACGTCAGGCTTATCCTGAAGCAAAAGACCTATTTAGAGAAATCAGAACGTTCAACAAAGCCGCACCAATTGTTGAGCATATTCAACGCTACCGCGATGACTTAAACTCTCAGGTTGCATAATTCCCTAACACAAAAAAGGACGAATATCTCGTCCTTTTTTGTACCTAAATCCTAGTAACAGATCTTATTTTTGCCGGTACTTTTGGCTTGATATAACTTTTCATCCGCCGCTTTAAACAATTCATCAAAGTTTTCTACTCGGCTCTCTTTACTAAACACCACACCGCCAGAGATCGTAAAGCCTTCTTTCGTTACGCGTATCGAGCGCTCATCTATGGCTTTTTTTACTCTGTCTAAAATGAGTTTAATGCCTTCTGAATCTTCGTCATAAATCGCTAAAACGAACTCTTCGCCACCAAACCTTGAGGCAACATCGGTATGGCGAATATTTTCACGTATACATTTTGCAACAAGCTGAATTGCAGAATCACCGACATCATGACCATAGGTGTCGTTGATCTTCTTGAAGTTATCAATATCGAACACTGCTAAAGCAACCTGTTTTTTTGTCATCTTATTACGCCACACGGTTTGCATACCTCGACGATTCAATAAACTGGTCATTGGGTCTCTTGCTGCCAGTTCTTTAAAGTAACGTCGCTCGCTATGCATATTCACATAGAACAAGACGACGGTACTCAGCACGTAAATAAACAGTGCGACAATAAGGCTGTATTTTTCAAAAACCGCTAGGTTCTTAGCTTCATCCCAAAGGTTGTACTCGTAGTACATGCTGTGATTCGCACTCAATCGCTCTAATTCGACTGGTTTGATTCGTGTACTGTTTGAAGGAATGGATTGTAAATTGGAAACCAAATGAAACTGACCAACAAGACCTAGCGACGAAGCCATGAGCGTATTGATGTCAAAATCAATAGACAAAACACCTTGATGTTCTCCTTTCTCATAGACGGGTACCGTCATACTAATGACTTGACCTTCCATCGAGTCCAACACAGGCCCTGGTCCAGCCAAGGTAATGTTCACTTTATCTTGCGCGTTTTTTTGCCAAAAAGGTCGGGCTTTTAGCGTTGACAAAAGTTCTCTCGTGAAATTTTTTGCGTAGGTATCGGGTGAGGAGATAACGTAACCGCGTTTGTCAATGTAATGGATTCCAACAATGTGCGATTCAATATCGTGCAGAAATGACAATGACGGCGCAAAACCCGCCTTTTGTTCAGCTAACTGGTTAATCGTTGAACCTTGCTGGCATAAGCTTTCATCCCCTACGATCATATAATCAAGGTCAACCGCAGGTAACCCTTCACTATAAACACTTTCGAGTAATAACACATCTATAGGCCAAAGATAACAAAGCCCTTCTTTGACTAAAGAATTATGTTCTTCAAACAGTGGGTTAGCGTAATTGGTATAGTTGGTGAAGCTGTAATCTAAAGCCGTGAGTACTTTAATACCGCGAGACATTGCACGCTCGATACGCGAATACTCAGAATCGATATAGCGGTTAACCGCATCATAGTAATTTTTCGTTGTCACGAGTAAAACCACTACAAATAACGCCAGAGGAAAAAAGATGACAAATGAGAGGCTAAATCGCCTTTGGTTTACCATTGAGTACCATGCATATGAAAGGTCAATAGTCTCTTATGACTGCTATTAAATTGATACTCGTTATCTGGTGACGCATGCAATGCAGCACCAGATAACAAGAGACCAAACAAATGTGTGCGCGCTGTTTGAGACCGTTTATATATTAAAGGAGTTTAATCAATATAGAGTGTGGTGTCACTTTAGTCGCCATAATTTGCAGCTCTGTGCCGACATATTGACAGAGATATGACCTTTATAATCAACCTGTTCTGTGTCATCTAACAACGATATAACTTGGCTAACCTCCAAGCCCAGTTGCCACATAGGTAAATCGATTGAACATTCATTACCACTGAGATTAATCATAACAACGACTGCTTCACGACCCAGTACACGTGCGTACGCCAACTGATTGTTAGTGCAATGCAGCCATTGAATACAGCCCGACTGTAAAGGCTTACATTGTTTACGTATCTTGATCCATTGTTGGTAAAGCGATAGCCATTGTGAACTTTCAATTTCATTCCAAGGAAAACAACGACGATTATCCGGGTCTAGCCCTCCTTCTAGACCGACTTCACTCCCATAGTAAATACAAGGCGTGCCAACGTAAGTCATAAGCATTGCTAGCGCGATGTTCATTTTACGCTTATCACCATCAACCAATGTGATAAACCGAGCAGTATCGTGACTATCGAGTTGATTTAGCTGCGATAGCTGATTAGAAAATGGGATTTTTGCTCTGGCTTCGTCCAACCATGCTTTAAACTCCAAACCATCAATGTTGATTGGATCGTACATAATATCTTGTCGTGCGATAAAAGCTCGGACTGGATGAGCAAAACCGTAGTAGTTCATCGCCCCATCTTCTTGATCACCTTGCAACCACTGCGTTGCTTCAAAAAAGTGCTCACCTAACACATAAGCATTCGGGTTTACTGACTTAGTTGCATGACGAAACGCTTCAACATAACGAGCATTGTTTTTTGCTCCCTCTCCTTCGCCAAGCATATGAATGACATCAAACCGCCAGCCATCAACCAAGTACGGTGGCTTCAGCCAATACTTGATGACAGACTCTTCACTTTGGTAGATGTAGTCGCGCACCTGTTCATTTTCAAAGTTCAGAACCGGTAAGTTACCAATGCCTTTCCAACCAATGTAGTGATTGGTTTCACCTTCGAAAAAGTAGTAATCACGGAACTTTGACTGCGGATTGCCATACGCTCCTTCTCCTTTTTGTTGGATATCAAACCAAGGATGATGCACTGACGTGTGGTTAAACACCGCGTCTAAGACAATCTTCATATTCTTACCACGGATTTTCTCACACAGTTCAGCAAACTGATCGTTGGTGCCGAGCATAGGGTCAACAGTGAAGTAATCGGTGGTGTCGTATTTATGATTACTTGGTGAAGAAAAGATCGGGTTGAAATAAAGCGCAGTAACGCCGAGCTGTTCAAGATAGTCCAACTTTTGTTCTACACCTTTGAGGTCGCCGCCAAAGAATTCACGTGCCCCGGTATTTTGGTGAGAGCCTACCGCGTCTCCCCACGCCTTGACGACCGATGCAGAATCATATTGAGCATAAGCGTGGCGAATATCAGACTCACTTTTACTAGCAGAAAAACGGTCAGGAAAGATTTGATAGAAAACTTGCTCTTGGACCCAGCTTGGTGGTTGATGCTCTACATTCAACTTAAAGTGGAACTCTTTGGGTGGAATACGCTTTTGTACGCCTCGTGCATCGAGCCAGTATTGCTGTCCGTCTTTGAGGAGCTTAAACACATAATGTGTGACATCTCGATCTTGATTTGGTCGAAACGATGCCTCCCATAGTAATAATTCACCAGCCGTTCCTACTTGAGCCATGTCGACCAGATATTCTTCGTTGTCCGGCTCAATACGCACATAGACGGAATCAAAATCCAATGTCTCGGTTTTCAGTCTGACTGTAACTTGCTCGTCATTAAAAGCTAAACCATCAATAGTTTGACTATGAAAAATAAATGGCAGGTTCATTATGGGCACTCCTCGTCATCGGATATGCCACTATGTTATTGAAGAATTAGAGACAAGAAATCCTCCCTGCGAGTTGACATATCAGCCAATTTTCCCAAGGAGGATCACACTTAGTAGGCGTAGTGACTTGTCGGATACCGCTTAGTTCAACAAGAGACTGTCATCTGCAAGCTCTTCACCACGCACTTTAGAGAACATATCCAACAAGTCTGGTACTTGCATGTTAGCGCGCTGCTCTCCAGCCACATCAAGCACAATTTCACCTTGGTGAAGCATTACGGTCCTATCGCCACATGCTAATGCGTCTTTCATCGAATGCGTCACCATCATCACGGTTAAATCGAACTCATCGACAATACGTTTAGTTAAGTCGATAACAAACGCCGCCATACGAGGATCAAGCGCAGCCGTGTGTTCATCAAGCAATAACAGCTTACTCTCCGATAACGTCGCCATCACAAGGCTAACGGCTTGTCGTTGCCCACCAGACAGCAACCCAATGCTATCGCCCAAGCGGTCTTCTAAACCAAGACCGAGGATGCTAATTCGCTCTTGGAACAGCTTGCGACGTTTAGTAGAGAGCGCCAACCCCCAGCTGCGTTTTTTACCACGCATGTGCGCTAGAGCCATGTTCTCTTCTATCGTCAGTTCGCCACAAGTCCCGGCCAATGGATCTTGAAACACTCGGGCACATTGCGTCGCACGTTGGGCTACCGTCTGCTTGGTGACGTCTTTGCCGTCAATGATAACCTGACCACCTATCATCGGCGTCTCACCTGTCACCGCACCAAGCAACGTCGATTTTCCTGCGCCATTAGAACCAATCACGGTAAGAAATTGATGCTCTGGAACCTCTAAAGAGACGCCTTTCAATGCACGATTTTCCAAAATCGTCCCAGGGTTGAACGTGACCTGAATATTATTTAGTTCGATCATAATGCCTCCCCAGAACCATTTTTTGATGCCGCTTGTTTAGCATCAGTAACGCGTTGTTTCGCTCTTATGCTCTGTTTTAGCTTTGGAGCAATAAGCGCCACAGCCACCAATACTGCGGTAACCAGGTTGAGGTCTGAAGCTTGTAAACCAAACATGCCAGAGCTCAAAGCGAAAGCCACTGCAAGGCGATAAAGTACCGAACCGATGATGACCGCAAATACCGCAACCCAAATCTTGCGCCCGGGAATAAGGGTCTGCCCCAAAATCACAGCTGCCAAACCAACGACAATGGTGCCCACGCCAGAGGTCACATCCGCAAAGCTGTTCGTTTGTGCAAACAACGCGCCTGCGAATCCCACAAACCCGTTGGATAAAGCCAAGCCAAAGTAGGTATAAAAGCCAGTGCTCGCCCCTTGCGCAGAAACCATACGCGCATTCACACCCGTGGCTCGTAAACCAAGACCAAAGTCGCTGTTCAGCAGGCGAATGACAAAGAAAGCGGACAGAAGAACTAAGACCCCAACAACCAGAGGACGAATAAACATCGCATCGCCCAATGCTTCAAACGGAGTGAGAATCGTATCCTCTCCAAGCAACGCCATATTAGGTTTGCCCATAATACGAATATTAATTGAAAATGCAGCGATCATGGTAAGAATGGAAGCTAACAGGTGTAAAATACCACACCGAACAGCCAGAAAAGCGGTTACCCACCCCGTCATACTACCAGCTATCATCGCCATTATTGTCGCAAGCCAAGGATTAATACCTGCGACAATCGCCGTTGCAGCCACCGCCGCTCCCATTGGAAAGCTGCCATCCACACTCAAATCGGGGAAATCGAGAACACGGAACGTAAGATACACACCCAGAGCGACTAGGCCATAAATCAAGCCAATTTCGAGTGCACCAAAAAAAGCAAATGCAGACATAACTGCTCCTTTCTGCATGCTCAGGCTGGCTAATACCAACCTGAACTTAAGACTTCTAACGTATACTCCCCTTCTTCTCTAGCAGAATGCTCTACACGAGAAATCCGGCGAGTATCAATTTTGGGGCAAGCGTCTACCAACCAACGTGACAGGCTTAACCCCCAAAAAGCGTTACTTATTGCATGCTTGTCGCACGTTCAACCACAGAACTTGGCAGCTTGATACCGAGCTTAGATGCTGCGCTTTCATTAATTACAAGGTCAGAGCCCGTCGCGACTTTTACATCTAGCTTGCCTGGTTCTTGACCATCAAGAATCGCCGCCACGTAATCCGCGGTTTGTACACCAACCTGGTAGTAGTCAAAACCTAAGCCTGCAATTGCACCTTTTTCGACATACGACGTCGCGCCACCAAATACAGGTTTCTTCGCTTGATTCGCTGCCACAATCATCCCTTCAATCGCACTTGCAACTGTATTGTCTGTTGGGGCGTAAAGAATGTCTGATTTCGCTGCAATCGCTTGAGTCGCAGACTGAACATCAGCACTTTTTAGTGCGGTCGCTTCAACCACTTGTATGCCTTTTGCTTTTGCGCTTTCTTTTAGTAATTCAACTAAAGTCACGGCATTAGCTTCACCGGGATTAAATACAACCCCGATGCTTTTCACCTGAGGAAGAATTTCTTGGATGAGATCGACATGCTGAGAAACGGGGGAAAGATCAGACAGGCCAGTTACGTTTTTACCTGGTTGTTCCATCGACTTAACCAATTTCGCACCAACCGGATCTGTTACCGCAGTAAAGACAACAGGAATAGAGCGAGTAGCCGACACCAAAGCTTGTGCCGAAGGTGTCGCGATGCCAACTAACACATCAGGATTTTCACCGACGTACTGACGGGCAATTTGCACCGCAATCGCTGGATTACCCTGTGCGGTCTTATAATCAAATTCTAGATTTTTGCCTTCTTCGTAGCCTTTCGCTTTCAAACCATCAAGCAATCCTTGGCGCGTCGCGTCTAACGCCGGGTGTTCGACAATCTGTGAAACTGCGACAGTTGCAGTGGCGGCCAGTACATTGGTAGAAGAGAAAATAGCAGTAGCTGATAGAACGGCAGTGGCTAATAAACGTTTCGTTTTCATCATAACTCCTTGATGTGACTTCGTCCTTGTTTCACGAGCTTTCAATATGTGTATCGACTCGTGAATTCAAATGTTTGAAGGCGGTATTGTTGTGTTCATATAACTGTGCACTTCTTGCGCATCTTGTTTTTATTATTACTACTAAGTCTTAGTAAAGAAAAGAAAGATTTAACACTAAAGCAACATTTGTGATCGGGGGGACTTCTTCATCCGGAAAGAATCTTTGGTAAACAAAGCTTCGCTCGCTTCATCAACGACCGTCAAAGTAGGTAATAGAGGCAGGATCAAAAATGGAGTGGCCAGTGCACACTCCATTTCAAACAATTTAAATTAGAACCAACGCTCTAATGACGATTTATCGAGCTGGCGAAACGCTCGGTTCAGTATTATCGCAAGCTCTTTGTAACGAGGGCGAGCTTTGACAGGCTCTAATGCAAAACCTGTTTCCACAATTTTTTGATGCAACTCCCGATACCAAGAGGCCAAAGAAGGCGGCAATTTCGTGTTGGATCGAGCACCAAGCCACCAAATGCCTTGAAGTGGCAAGCTAATCGCAAACAAGGCGACAACAATGGATTGAGGTAACGCGTGGTAATTGTTGAATGCCATTTGAGTGAGTACGCTGATCGCAGCAACGGCCGGCATGACTTTAATGCCAAAGCGAGTCGCCTTAATGATACGCTGTTCCGGAAATATGGCGCTTAGCTCTTTACGAACCGGCCAGATCTCCATGTAATTCTGGCCATCTTTCAGGCTATGGATCAATCCGACTTTATTACTCATACCGCTCTCTCACTAAAATATAGTTGAACATTTCAACTGAAGGTACAAAAAATTGATGAAAGTTAATATTCTTTCAAATTTTTTTTGTTATCATTGCTTATTATCGCTATCCTTTGCAGACCCTCAATCTCATTGTTGCTGTTATTTACAATTTAAGCAACTCCGAGATATCTATCTGCACGGATCGCATCATAGTGATGGAAGGGTTCATCACTATTTCTTTATATGGAATTAGAACAATTTTTGACCAGGATTAGTACGCAGCCTTCTGGGTATCGGCTATTCTTGTGATTAATTTTTCATTCTTTAACTGATTTTTTATCAGACGAATAA
Source organism: Vibrio sp. Vb1574 (assembly GCF_033338675.1). Lineage (NCBI taxonomy): Bacteria > Pseudomonadati > Pseudomonadota > Gammaproteobacteria > Vibrionales > Vibrionaceae > Vibrio > Vibrio sp. Vb1574. The sequence goes on along the minus strand of NZ_JAWOTC010000009.1, from coordinate 64,697 downwards.
CAGGTAGTCATACATGTCTAAGCTAGTTTTAGTTTTAAACTGCGGTAGTTCTTCTCTTAAATTTGCCGTTGTTGATGCCGAGAACGGCGACGAGCACTTGTCAGGTCTTGCTGAGTGTCTTCACCTTCCTGAAGCTCGCATCAAGTGGAAACTTGATGGCAAGCACGAAGCTCAACTAGGCAATGGTGCAGCTCACGAAGAAGCACTAGCGTTTATGGTAGAAACTATTCTTGCTTCTAAGCCAGAGCTTAAAGCTAACCTAGGCGCAATCGGTCACCGTATCGTTCACGGCGGCGAGCAGTTCACTCAATCTGCACTAATTACTGATGAAGTTCTAAAAGGTATTCAAGACGCTGCAACATTTGCACCTCTTCATAACCCTGCTCACATCATCGGTATCGAAGCGGCTAAGAAAAACTTCCCAGAGCTGAAAAACGTTGCTGTATTTGACACTGCGTTCCACCAAACTATGCCTGAAGAGTCTTACCTATACGCTCTTCCATACAACCTATACAAAGAACACGGTATCCGTCGTTACGGCATGCACGGTACTTCTCACTTGTTCATCACTCGTGAAGTTGCAGGCCTACTAAACAAACCAGTTGAAGAAGTAAACATCATCAACTGTCACCTAGGTAACGGCGCATCTGTATGTGCGATCAAGAACGGTCAATCTGTAGACACTTCTATGGGTCTTACTCCACTTGAAGGTCTGGTAATGGGTACTCGCTGTGGCGACATCGACCCTGCTATCGTCTTCCACCTACACGACGCTCTAGGTTACTCTGTTGATCAAATCAACACGATGCTAACTAAAGAGTCTGGTCTTCAAGGTCTAACTGAAGTGACTTCTGACTGTCGTTTCGTTGAAGACAACTACGGTCAAAAAGAAGAAGCAACACGCGCAATGGACGTGTTCTGCCACCGTCTAGCTAAATACGTTGCTGGCTACACTGCTTCAATGGAAGGCCGTCTAGACGCAATCACTTTCACTGGCGGTATCGGCGAGAACTCTGGCCCTATCCGTGAAATGGTTCTAAACCGTCTTGGCATCTTCGGTATCGAAGTAGATAGCGAAGCTAACCTTAAAGCTCGCTTCGGCGGCGAAGGCGTTATCACGACTGAAAACAGCCGTATCCCTGCAATGGTTATCTCTACTAACGAAGAGCTAGTCATCGCTGAAGACACTGCTCGCCTGACAGGTCTTTAATTGAATTCCTGGCTAGCCACTCGGCTAGCCAGATTTTCATTCAAACGAATTTCTTAGGGGCTCAACTCCTATTCTTCGAGCTTCATGGAATAAGAGTTGAGCTTTTATCCCCCAAATAGCTAAAGGTACTCTACGAATGTCTCGTACTATTATGCTTATCCCTACTAGCGCAGGCGTTGGCCTAACAAGCGTTAGCATGGGTGTTCTTCGCGCTATGGAGCGTAAAGGCGTTAAAGTTTCTTTCTACAAGCCAATCTGTCAGCCACGTTCAGGTGGTGATCAGCCAGATCTGACTTCAACTATCGTTGGTCGTAACAGCGATATGAAGATCGGTGAACCAATGGCGATGTCTGTTGCTGAAAGCCTAATCGGTAACGACAACATGGACGAGCTGCTAGAAACCGTTGTTGAACGTTACAACCAAATCAACAAAGACGCAGACGTTACGCTAATCGAAGGTCTTGTACCTACTCGTAAGCACCCATTTGCAAACCAAGTAAACGCGGAAATCGCGGCAACACTTGGTGCAGAAATCGTGCTAGTTGCGACTCCAGGTACTGATAACCCTGCGCAACTGAAAGAGCGTATCGAAGTAGCATGTTCTAACTTCGGCGGCACTAAAAACAAAAACATCTCTGGTGTTATCATCAACAAGCTAAACGCTCCTGTTGACGAAGCTGGCCGTACTCGCCCTGACCTATCTGAAATCTTTGACGATGCAGACAGCGCAAAACAAAACGAATTGAAAGTGATGGAAATTTTCAACACTTCTCCAATTCGTGTACTAGGTTGTGTGCCATGGAGTATTGATCTGATTGCGACTCGCGCAATCGACATGGCTAAGCACCTGAAAGCAGATATCATCAACGAAGGTGACATCAACACTCGTCGCATCAAGAGCATCACTTTCTGTGCACGTTCTCTGCCAAACATGATTGAGCACTTCAAACCGGGTTCTCTACTTGTTACTTCTGCAGACCGTCCTGATGTTATCGTTGCTGCTTCTCTTGCTGCAATGAACGGTGTGGATATTGGTGCAGTACTGCTAACTGGCGGTTACGATATCCCTAGCGAAATCGAAGGCCTATGTAAACCAGCATTCGACACTGGTCTACCTATCTTCAAAGCACAAGGTAACACTTGGCAAACGTCTCTAAACCTGCAGAGCTTCAGCATCGAAGTACCTGCAGACGATAAAGAGCGTATCGAGTTCATCAACGAACACGTTGCTGGCCACATCGACGGTAACTGGATCGAGTCTATGACTGAAGGCACTCAGAAGTCTCGTCGTCTAAGCCCACCAGCGTTCCGTTACCAGCTAACTGAACTTGCTCGTAAAGCAGGTAAGCGTATCGTTCTTCCAGAAGGTGACGAACCACGCACAGTTAAAGCAGCAGCGATCTGTGCTGAACGCGGCATTGCAGACTGTGTACTTCTAGGTAACCCAGATGAAATCCGTCGCGTAGCGGCTCAACAAGGCGTTGAGCTAGGTACTGGTGTAACCATCATTGATGCAGATGCTGTTCGTGAAAACTACGTTGCTCGCCTAGTTGAGTTGCGCGGTGCGAAAGGCATGACTGAAGTTGTGGCTCGTGAGAAGCTACAAGATTCAGTATTCCTAGGCACAATGATGCTTGAGAACGACGAAGTTGACGGCCTAGTTTCTGGTGCTGTTCACACTACGGCGAACACTATCGTTCCTCCGTTCCAAATCATCAAGACGGCACCAAATGCGTCTATCGTATCTTCAGTATTCTTCATGCTTCTGCCTGATCAAGTACTGGTTTACGGTGACTGTGCAATCAACCCAGATCCAACTGCTGAACAGCTTGCTGAAATCGCTATCCAATCTGCTGACTCTGCAGCAGCATTCGGTATCGAACCACGCGTTGCAATGATCTCTTACTCTACTGGTGAATCTGGTAAGGGTGCAGACGTTGATAAAGTACGTGAAGCAACAAAACTGGCTCAAGAGAAACGTCCTGATCTTATCATTGACGGTCCTCTACAGTACGACGCTGCTATTATGGAAAACGTTGCTGCTTCTAAAGCACCAAACTCTCCAGTTGCAGGTAAAGCGACAGTATTTGTATTCCCAGACCTAAACACGGGTAACACGACTTACAAAGCGGTACAACGTTCAGCTGACCTAGTATCTATCGGTCCAATGCTGCAAGGTATGCGTAAACCTGTAAACGACTTGTCTCGTGGCGCGCTAGTAGACGACATCGTGTACACCATCGCTCTAACAGCTATCCAAGCAGACCAAGAAGCTAAATAATCGCTTCTGACATCTAGTTGGATATAGATACAAAGCCCTCGATTCGTCGAGGGCTTTTTCTATTGCTGGCCAGAACACTTATTTGTTTTTTATACCAATCACTGCACAACCTATAATTACTGGTGCACAAAGCTTTTCTCCCTATCGCCCCCATACCTAATCGACATTGCTCGTGCTTGTTCTTACACCGATTGACCCACTCCCCAAAATGCATTGGCTCCAAAGCAGCACGGTCCCTGTTCAATTTATCGGCATTATTTACGTTTTAGCTAAACTTTTTTGCTAGGAAATACGTAAAAGCTACTGCAATGCACAAACTCATTGACTGCTAAGGAATATATATGAAGGATTTCATCAATACATCACTGATAAAGTTTGGTTTAGCTGCGTTTCTGATTAGTTTTTCTTCATTCAGCTTTTCCGCCCCGAGTATTAAAGGCGTCGATCAAGATATGTCCGGAGGAACGGTGACCGCTGAAATGGCTCATGCTGATGACAATGGGTGGATGGTTGTCCACCGAACAGACGAATCAATGAAGCCTGGTCCTGTTATCGGCTACGCTCCGTTAAAAATGGGAAAGAATGAAAACGTAAATGCAATTTTGATGGAACCAGTAGAATCAGGCGATATGCTGATGTTAATGGTCCACGGAGAGAAAGGTGGCATGAAGACTGGTGTGTTTGAGTATACGCTCGGCGCTAAAGAGGACGGTCCTGTAAAAGTGGACGGAAAGCTAGTGATGGACATCGTACGCGCTAAGTAAGGTGACGATGAATGAAAAAGTAAACTCCTACTCCCGGTATTTAGATGACACAAAAGTACTTAACGGCATTGCTAACCGTTAAGTATTTTTTCATTTGCGATGGAAGCAGCAAACTAGCCAATCCTTTCTCTTCCATGAGGAGTATTTAGGTCTAAATCAGGCCCTTTTGGTACAACTTGCGTCGGATTAATCCCAGTGTGGCTGAAGTAGTAGTGGCGTTTAATGTGATAGAAATCCGTCGTGTCTTCGACGCCTTCAACTTGATACAACTCTTTTAAGTAGCCTTGTATATTTTCGTAGTCTGCGATGCGCTGCTTGTTACACTTGAAATGCCCCACATACACCGCATCAAAACGAATAAGAGTCGTAAACAAACGCCAATCCGCCTCAGTAATTGTGTTCCCTGCTAAGTAACGATGCGTCGCTAGGTGAGCATCGATTTTATCTAACGCATTAAACAAAGAATCAAACGCTTCTTCATACGCCTCTTGTGTAGTCGCGAAGCCACAACGATACACTCCGTTGTTGACATTCGGATAAACAAAATCGTTCCACTCATCAATAACGTGTTTTAGATGTTCTGGATAGTAGTCGTCGTGATTCCCTGTTAACGCATTGAATTCCGAATTGAACATGCGAATGATCTCTGACGACTCGTTTGACACAATAGTATTGGTCTTTTTATCCCAAAGTACAGGCACGGTTACGCGGCCCGTGTAATCGGGTTTGGCCTGCGTGTAAATTTGATACATACGCGTGTGACCAAACAATGGTTCAGGAAGCCCCATTTGCCAACCTTGGCTGAGCATATCAGGGCAAACGACCGTGACATCAATATGTGGTTCTAAACCTTTCAGCTTGCGGAAAATGAGGGTTCGATGTGCCCAAGGACAAGCAAGAGAGACATACAAATGGTATCGACCGGACTCTGGTGTAAACTCCGCATCAGGATCGTTTTTAACCCAGTTACGGAATCCGGCATCTTCGCGCACAAATTTGCCACCATTTGATTTTGTGTCATACCAGACATCTTGCCAAACACCTTCAACCAACTTACCCATGATTGCTCTCCTCTCGTTCTGTTTGTGTCTATATTAGCGTTTCCTATCAAACAGAGAATCATCGAACTTAGGACATCATGTTCAAGAAATTCGAATGTATAAATCAGACACATAAAAAAAGCGCGACCCGATGAAGGTGTCGCGCTTAAGCCCGTCACAGGCTGAATTTATACACTAACGTGTAAACAAGATACCGCGTGAACGTCATTACCTAAAATGGTTGGCTTTGTCTTCGCACACTCTTCGGTTGCTTGTGGGCAACGAGTGCGGAATACACAACCCGACGGTGGGTTGATAGGTGAAGGAAGATCACCCTCTAGCATTTGGATTTTCTTATTGCGCTCAATATCCGGGTCCGGGATCGGAACCGCAGACATCAGCGCACGCGTATATGGGTGCTTAGGATCAGCAAACAGAGCCTCGGCCTCGCCAAGTTCCACGGCATTACCTAAGTACATAACTAAAACGCGATCTGAAATGTGTTTAACGACAGACAAGTCATGCGCAATGAATACCAGAGAAAGCCCTAACTCTTTTTGAATCTCTTTAAGTAGGTTAACCACCTGAGCTTGAATAGATACATCAAGCGCCGATACTGGCTCGTCACAAATGATCATCTTAGGCTTAAGGATAAGCGCACGCGCTATCCCGATACGCTGACACTGACCACCCGAGAACTCGTGTGGGTAACGGTTAATCACGTTAGGTAATAGGCCAACTTTCGCCATCATCTCTTTAACGCGATCTTTCACTTCCTGCTTAGACAGTTCTGGATAGAATGTCTCAAGAGGTTCAGCAATGATATCACCAACAGTCATACGCGGATTCAGCGATGCCAATGGGTCTTGGAAAATCATCTGAATTTCTTTACGCGTCTCACGGCGCTGAACGCTTTTCATTTTAGTAAGGTCTTGACCCAACCAAACTACTTGGCCGTCAGTAGCTTCAACCAGACCAATGATGGCACGAGCAAACGTCGATTTACCACAACCTGATTCACCTACTACACCAAGCGTTTCCCCTTCGTATAGTCGAACGTTCACGCCATCTACCGCTTTCAGGCTCGAAGGCTTTGACCACGGCCATGCCGACTTTGAGGCAATGCTGAAGTGAACTTTCAGCTCAGAAATGTCCAGAATTAGTTTTTTGTCTACTGCGTTCATTTGTTCCAAGCCTCCCATTCAGAAAAACATGCACGCTGACGACCATCACCAAATGGTGTCAGAATTGGCGCCTCGCGCTTACAACGATCCATCACACGGTGACAGCGCTCTTGATAAGGGCAGCCCGGCGGTAGACGAAGCAAGTTTGGTGGATTACCAGGAATGGTCGGCAGAATTTCACCCTCAGTATCGAGGCGAGGAATCGCCTTCAGCAGCCCCTCCGCATAAGGATGGCTTGGATTGTAGAAAATTTCGTTTACGTTGCCGTACTCCATGGTACGGCCTGCATACATCACCAGCACCTTGTCACACGAACCTGCAACCACACCAAGGTCGTGAGTGATCATGATGATCGCTGTGTTGAACTCAGATTTCAGCTCATTCAACAAGTCCATGATCTGTGCTTGTACCGTCACATCAAGTGCTGTTGTTGGCTCATCGGCTATAAGCAGTTTAGGACGACATAACAACGCCATCGCGATCATTACACGCTGACGCATACCGCCTGAAAACTCATGCGGGTACATCGTGATACGCTTACGCGCTTCAGGGATTTTTACCGCTTCCAGCATGCGTACTGATTCTTCAAATGCTTCCGCTTTGCCCATGCCTTTGTGCAGCATAAGCACTTCCATCAACTGATCACTGACTTTCATGTAAGGGTTCAGTGATGTCATTGGGTCTTGGAAGATCATTGCGATCTGTTCCGCACGCACTTTGTTCAGTTCTTTTTCTGGTAAGTTTAGGATTTCTTTGCCTTCAAACTTTGCGCTACCAGAAATAATACCATTCTTAGCCAAAAGGCCCATGATTGCGAATACGGTTTGAGATTTACCTGATCCCGACTCTCCAACGATACCTAAGGTTTCGCCTTGGTTGAGAGAGAAGTTCAAATCGTTTACTGCGGTTACGATACCATCTTGCGTGGTGAATTCGACGCGCAGATCTTTGACATCTAATAAGCTCATCATTGCTTCCTTAATCTTATCTTTTAATTATCTGTCTTTTGGATCCAGCGCATCGCGCAGGCCGTCACCAACGTAGTTGAAGCAGAATAGCGTCACAACCATGAACACTGCTGGGAATGCCAGCTGCCAGATTGCTACTTCCATTGTCTGTGCACCTTCTTGTAGAAGAGCGCCCCAACTTGTCATTGGTTCCTGAACACCAAGACCAAGGAATGATAGGAATGATTCCGTTAGAATCATACTTGGGATAAGCAGCGTAGAGTATACCGCTACAATACCCAGTACGTTCGGTACGATATGACGAGTAATGATTTTCCAGTTGCTTACACCACACACATGTGCCGCTTCGATAAACTCCTTGCTACGTAGACTAAGAGTCTGGCCACGTACGATACGCGCCATATCTAGCCATGCGATAGCACCAATCGCAACGAAGATCAGCATGATGTTACGACCGAAGAATGTTACCAGTACAATCACCAGGAACATAAACGGTACCGCGTATAAAATTTCTAGAATACGCATCATTACGCGGTCAACTTTACCGCCGATGAAACCAGATGCTGCGCCGTAGAGCGTACCAATCAGTACCGCTACAAATGCACCCATAACACCTACCATCAACGAAATACGACCTCCAATTAGCGTACGCACGTATAAGTCACGGCCTAAGCTGTCAGTACCAAACCAATGGTCAGCATTCGGTGCAACGTGCATCGCGTACCAGTCAGTATCATCAAATGTGTACGGTGCGATCATTGGCAGGATAATAACCGCCAACGTCATTAGAACAAGAAGGAATAAGCTCACCATCGCCGCTTTGTTGCGCATGAAACGGATACGAGCATCTTGCCAAAGACTGCGACCTTCAATCTCCAAGTTTTCGGAGAATTTCTCAATCGCTTCTAGGTTTTCTTTTTTCGTTAACATAACCAAACGTCCCTGTTAGTAGCGAATTTTCGGGTCAATCATTGCAAGTAAAATATCTACAATCGCGTTGAATAGAATGAATAGGAAACCAATCAGAATGGTTACCCCCATTACTAGCGAGTAGTCACGGTTAAACGCAGCGTTAACGAATAGTTTACCAATACCAGGCAGACCAAAAATGGTTTCGATAACAACGGAACCGGTGATGATACCTACGAAAGCTGGGCCCATGTAAGAAACAACAGGGAGAAGTGCCGGCTTAAGAGCGTGTTTGATAATGATATAACGGTAACTTAGACCTTTAGCACGTGCCGTACGAATAAAGTTACTGTTTAGGGTTTCGATCATCGAACCACGCGTAATACGAGCAAAGGTAGCAACATACAGTAGCGACATACCAATAACAGGAAGCACTAAATACTGCCAGCTACCATCTTGCCAACCGCCCGCAGGGAAGATATTCCAGTGAAGCGAGAATATGTAGATAAGCGCAGGCGCTAATACGAAGGATGGCATTACGACACCAAGCATCGCAGTCGACATAATGGTGTAATCAATCCAAGTATTTTGCTTGAGCGCAGCAATGGTACCGACGGTAACCCCCATTATCAAAGTAAAGATAAAGGCGATGAAGCCCACTTTAGCCGAAACAGGTAAGGCAACCGCGATCAGCTCGTTTACTGAGTAATCAAGGTATTTAAATGACGGTCCGAAATCGCCTTGGATAACATTGGTCAAATACGTGGTGTATTGTTCAAATACAGGTTTATCCAAGCCATATTTAGCTTCGATATTTGCCATTACTTCGGGTGGCAATGGACGCTCTGTCGAGAAAGGGTTTCCCGGTGCAAAGCGCATAAGAAAGAAAGATACGGTGATCAAAACCAACATTGTTGGGATCGCCTCAAATATCCTTTTTGCGATGAATTTAAGCATAAACTCACTCTTTCAGTCTGTGACAGTTAAATTAAAGAAGTCGTCCAATTCTTTTGGACTAAAGATAGGCGCTACATGCAATTTCTCACATGTAGGGCCTCATTTTTATAGTTCTATCGAGTTACGAATTACTCTGTGATGTAGAGATCTTTAGAGTAAATCTTGTCTTCCGCGTTATTTACTGGGAAGCCACCAACTTTCGGTGATAGTAGACGTGATTTCACGTACTGGTAGATAGGTGCGATTGGCATATCTTTTGCCATCAACTTCTCTGCTTCTAGGTAAAGTGCTTGGCGCTCTTCGTCAGAAGTTGAAGCAAATGCTTTGTTCATGATCGCATCGTACTCTTTGCTGTCGTAGTGAATACCACCAGTAGTGTTATTACTCATCATCAGCGTTAGGAAAGATGAAGCTTCGTTGTAGTCGCCACACCAACCTGCACGAGCAACCTCAAAGTTGCCAGAATCTTTGGTAGATAGGTAAGTTTTCCACTCTTGGTTTTCTAGCGTAACGTCTAGACCAAGTGTCTTCTTCCACATTGAACCCAGTGCAACCGCAAGTTTCTTGTGGTTCTCTGATGTATTGTATAGAAGGTTAAATTCAAGAGGGTTGTCTGCGCCGTAACCCGCTTCTTCCAATAGACGCGCAGCTTCTGCGTTACGCTCTTCTTGCGTCATTTTGCCGTATGCAGGAATTTCTGGGTTGAAACCTGCCGTAATTTCAGGTGTTAGGAAGTAAGCTGGCTTTTGACCTTGACCTAAAATCGCATCGGTCACAATGTTACGGTCAATCGCATAAGAAATCGCTTTACGCACACGAACATCATCAAACGGCTTTTTCTTCGTATTGAAGATGTAGTAGTAAGTACATAAGTTACCGGTTACCGACACTTCTTGTGGGTGCTCTTTCTTCAGACGCTTGAAGTGCTCTGTAGGCAGCTCGTTCGTGAAGTCGATTTCACCCGCTAGGAAGCGGTTCATTTCCGCTACTTGGTTCTCGATTGGTAGGAAAGTAACCTGGTCAAGCGTCGTGTTTTCGTTGTCCCAGTACTGTTCGTTACGTTTTAGAACCAAACGCTCGTTTACAACCCAGTTGTCAACAACATAAGCACCGTTACCTACAAAGTTCTCTGGCTTCGTCCATTGATCGCCGAACTTTTCAACAGTTGCTTGATGAACAGGTTTCACTGTCGTGTGGCCCATCATCATTACAAAATATGGTACTGCAGTATCTAACTCAACCACTAACGTGTGATCGTCAACCGCTTTAACACCTAACTCGCTCTTATCTTTTTTACCCGCAACAATGTCTTTTGCGTTCTTCATCTTGGTGTATTCCATGTACCAAGCATATGGAGAGGCGGTTGCTGGATCGACTGCGCGTTGGAAGCTGTAAACGAAATCACCTGCAGTGACAGGATCACCGTTTGACCATTTTGCGTCTTCACGTAAGTGGAAAGTGTATGTTTTGTTGTCTTCAGTTTCCCAAGATTCTGCAACACCAGGGATAGTGTTACCGTCCGCATCTTGGTTTACAAGGCCTTCAAGAAGATCGCGAATCACGTGGGATTCTGGAACACCTTGAGATTTATGAGGGTCTATTGTCGCAACTTCTGTACCGTTACCACGCACCAATTCTTGAACAGCAGCAAGTTTTGGCTCTTTAGAATCAGATTTAGCTTCAGGGGCTGGAGCCGGAGCAGGCTCAGCAGCTTGTTTCTCCGCAGGCTTTTCACCACAACCAGCTAGAGCGAGAGAAAGACCAGCACCAATAAATAAAGCGCGCGTGATTTTATTCTTATACATGCGTAAAACTCCAAATTTTTTCGTTAGCATCCATGACTTCTTTGTAAGGGCCTGGAACGGTCAGAGTTTTAGATTTTTTTAGTGCACTTTCTGAGCACAAAAGTCTAAAACCTTACAAAGACTGCGGCACACATTAGCAATCATTGAAGTAATTTGCCATAAAAATGTAGCAAAAAAACCAATAATGCTGACTAAACCACACATATCTAGCAGTAAACTCTAACCCCAAAGCATTCACCAGCCAAATAAAGACCAGAAGCGACATTTAACAGGCGAAACTTTCGATTAATCTGAGTTTAAACCATTTACTAGCATCTTATGCTAGATATTTACACATCATTTAACATTTATGACAAATCAAGTCTAACAAATAATTGTTTATATATTGGGCAAAAAACTTTTATTGTGAAGAATATCACCAGACAAAAGATAGGAAATATTGAAACAAAGTGAGCAATACAATGAAGATAAATACAAAAAAAGCTAAGTACCATTAGCACTTAGCTTTTTTCACTAGAATGCGGGTTAGTTCTATTTTTCCCAACGCTGTGCAGCTTGATGATCGGTGTCGCGCGACTCAACCCAACGATCTTCATTCGTCGTACGCTCTTTTTTCCAAAATGGAGCTTGGGTTTTCAGATAATCCATGATGAACTCGCACGCATCAAATGCCGCGCCGCGGTGCGCACTGGAAACGCCCACAAATACAATTTGATCACCGCTATCCATGTCTCCGACGCGATGAATCACGCGTACACCTAATAGTGGCCAGCGAGACTCAGCTTGATCACAAATGTCGCTCAAGCTCTTCTCTGTCATCCCCGGATAGTGCTCTAGATGTAAACCAATGACATTATCCCCAAGGTTCATATCTCGAACTTTACCAACGAATGTAACGACAGCGCCGGCAGCCGTCCCTTCAGATAGACGTTGATATTCTTGCTCAACCGAAAAGTCTTCAATTTGTACAGATACACGAGAATCCATCTTAACCCCCAGTTACCGGCGGGAAAAACGCAACTTCGTCACCTGCTTTTACTTGTGTATCCAAAGGGACGATGGATTGGTTCACTGCAGCAAGTAGCTTTCCTGGCTCGAGCGCTAAATCCCACTTGCCATCTTTCTTAGTGCCTTCTTCCACTAGATGTGCACGAATTGATTCAACCGTTTCAAACGGCCCGTCTAACTCGACACTGTCGATGCCAATCAGCTCGCGAGTTTGAGCAAAGAAAAGTACTTTAATCATGATTCCACCTTAAAGTGACCAGATTTACCACCCGTTTTCTCTAGTAGACGAACTTGACCAATGACCATGTCTTTTTGTACTGCTTTACACATATCGTAAATCGTTAGAGCAGCAACGGAAGCTGCCGTGAGCGCTTCCATTTCCACACCAGTTTTACCCGCAAGTTTACATACTGATTCGATGCGAACTTTGTTTTCTGCTTCGATAGCTTCCAGTTGAACTTCAACTTTAGAGAGTAGTAGCGGATGACAAAGTGGAATCAAATCCCAGGTTTTCTTCGCAGCTTGAATACCAGCAATACGAGCCGTCGCAAATACATCACCTTTGTGGTGCTGGCCAGAGACAATCAGTTGAAGTGTTTCTGGGGCCATGTGAACAAATGCTTCAGCACGAGCTTCACGAACCGTCTCCGTTTTTGCTGACACGTCAACCATGTTTGCTTCGCCAGAAGCATTGATATGTGTAAATTGGGTCATTGTTTTTCCTTCGCTTTTAGGAAAGGTTATACAGATAGGTGTGGCATGAAGTTACAAGGGCGATGACTTGCATCCAACTGCTGTTTAATAATTTTTGTCCAGCCTGTGCGGCACGCACCAGTTGAACCTGGCATTGCGAAGATCACGGTGTGGTTAGCAAAACCAGCAATCGCACGAGACTGAATCGTAGACGTACCGATCTCTTCGTACGACACCATACGGAACAACTCACCAAAACCTTCAACTTCTTTATCAAATAGAGGCTTAAGTGCTTCTGGCGTGCTATCACGTGAGGTGAAACCTGTACCGCCAGTAATCATGATCGCTTGTACGCTTTCATCAGCAATCCATTGAGAAACAATCGCGCGGATCTTGTACATATCATCAATAACAATTTGCTTGTCTACTACGTTGTGACCCGCTTCTTGAGCATGTTCAGCAAGGTAACGACCAGAGGTATCGTTTTCTTCAGTACGAGTGTCAGATACCGTTAGAACGGCAATATTTGCAGGTTGGAATTTGCTTTCAGCGTGACCCATTTGTTCACCTATTCTCTTAATTAGCTTTGATACGCTTGGTATCGATTCGGAAAAAGTTAGAGCCAGCTTATCAGTGAACTCGCTCTAAAAATTGAATGAAGTTAGCCGCCGATAGACGCGAGGTGTGGCGTCATACCAGTATTGCCATCATGCAAGAAATGGCTTACCGACTTGGTTTGTAACTGCGCCTGGATACGTTCAATAAGCTCACTCTCTTGCTCATCACGTTCCAAAAGATCACGCAATTCTACACCGTGGTCTCCAAACAGACATAGGTGCAGCTTACCCATCGCAGAAACGCGCAGTCGGTTGCAGCTTTCACAAAAGTCTTTTTCATAAGGCATGATAAGACCTATTTCACCCTTGTAATCAGGATGAACAAATACTTGCGCAGGACCATCATTATGCGAGCGCACTTTCAGCAACCAACCATTTGCAATTAGCTGGTTACGGATTGCCACTCCGGATACATGGTGCTTATTAAATAGCTCATCCATCTCACCCGTTTGCATCAACTCAATGAAACGCAGTTGGATTGGACGATCTTTTATCCAGTTAAGAAACGCTGGCAGCTCGTGATGGTTCAGATCTTTCATCAACACCACATTAACTTTTACTTGCTCATAACCGACCTCGAACGCACGTTCGATACCATTCATGACTTCAGTAAACTTATTTTCACCTGTGATTTGATGAAACATACGCGGGTCAAGGCTATCCACACTGACATTAATGTGGGTTAAACCCGCTTCACGCCATTCTGCGACTTGTTTTGCCATGCGGTAGCCATTGGTTGTCGTTGCAACTTTTTGAATGCCAGGCGTCGCCGCTACTGAATGGATAATGTCGGTAAAATCTTTGCGTAAGCTAGGCTCACCACCAGTGATGCGCACTTTTGACGTGCCACAATCAGCGAATGCTTTTACGACCCGTTTGATTTCAGGGAGAGATAAAAAAGACGAGTTTTTATTGCCCGAAGGCTTATAGCCATCAGGAAGGCAATAGGTACATTTGAAATTACATACGTCGGTCACAGACAGACGCAAGTAATAAAACTTACGATGAAATTTGTCTTCGAATTGTTGCGCCACGGAACACCTTTCCAAACACGGGAGGCATGGCCATTTCCAATCATGCCCTTGTGACAGTATGCCACTGGCTCAAAACGCCTATCCAAGGACTTAGCAATAGTGAGCTCGGAGTTATGGCAACCAGAGATATGAAATCTCTGATAGCTTTGCGGTGTAAAATACTTAATATTTGTAATGGAATCCAGACTTGAGTGATAAAAAACTCTCTAGAGACACAATTTACCGCTAAGTGAGTACCTTTAAGACACTCCTTAAGATAAATTGTAGCCGTTTTTTATTAGATTATTAGAAGAACATAATGAATATCTACACAGATAAAAAAGTGGTCGCTGTTGGCGGTGGTCATGGCTTAGGTCGAATGCTGGCCGCATTACGAGATTTTGGCAGCAATGCAACTGGGATTGTTGCCACGACTGACAATGGTGGTTCAACAGGAAGAATTCGTCACTGCCAAGGAGGAATCGCTTGGGGAGACACACGTAACTGTATTAATCAGCTCATTACAGAGCCTTCAATCAGTTCGATGATGTTTGAATATCGCTTCAAAGGCACTGGCGAACTTGATGGTCATAATCTTGGTAATTTGATGCTTACTGCACTCGATAACTTATCGGTCAGACCTTTAGATGCCATTAATCTGATTCGCAATATGTTAAAAGTCGACGTTAACATCCTTCCTATGTCCGAACACCCTTCGGATCTTTCCGCGTTATCCGTAGATGGGAAGTGGGTTACGGGAGAAACAAATGTCGACGAAATGAAAGCAGACCTACGACGCTTGGACCTTTCACCAGAAGTGCCTGCCACCAAAGAAGCCATCACAGCTTTGGCGGAAGCGGACGCGATTATTCTTGGCCCTGGCAGTTTTTTAACCAGTATCATGCCTCCTTTATTGCTGCCTGAACTCGGCAAAGCGATTGCAGCAAACACAAAAGCAAAAGTCATTTTTGTTGCTAACCTGAGTCCAGAATACGGCCCAGCGGGACGAATGACGATGGCTCAAAAATTAGAATGGTGTGAACGTGCCTGTCAAGGAAGAAAAATAGACGTGGTTCTAGCAGAGAAAACCGAGCAAGACGTCTTAAGTCAATGGAATGTAGTGACGGAGTCACTCGCCTCCTCTAACCGAGACTGGCGTCACGATAGAAACAAGCTCAAACTAGCGATTGAAAATCAGCTACAACTTTCTATTTAAGAGCACGTTACCTGGTTAGCGCCCTCTTTTAAGGTGTTTATTGATAATGAAAACCCTTCTGTCATCGAAGGGTTTTAGTTCAGGCATCCAGTAAGAACAGATGTTTACTAAGAAAAAATGGTTAATAGGAATAAATAGTTACTGTCGCCAAGAGCGATAAGCATCTCGAGTTTCGTGCAAAAGATCGAACATAGCCTCTAACTCCTCAGACTCCGCAGTCAACTCACCGGCTTTCGCTTTTTTGTCTATGGACATAGCCAGTTCACAAAGGCGATCTGCCCCAAAGCTCGCAGCACTACTTTTCAACGCGTGGCTGATTTCTTTTGAGTAAGCTAATCGCTCTGCCCCCTGCAGTTGGGATAAGTTCTCGATATAGGTATCCATTTCTCCTAGGAAGATATCGAACAGTACAGGTACGTTGTCACTGCCAATTTCCATCGACAGTTCATCTATTTTTTGCTGATTTAATACATTTACACTCATACTTTTTGCCGCTCTTCCTTGCCGTTCCATGCCTGTAACTTGCGGTAAATCGTCGACGGACTGACATCAAGGTATCCCGCCGCTCGAGGAATATTGCCATCACATGCTTCAATCGCTTGCTCGATTGCCATTTTTTCCGTCATCCATAATGGCATAATCTCAGATGCGGTCATCGCTTTCGGCTCAATTAATTTAGCCACAGACGACGGACGGTCAAGCGGTTGATTCAACGGTGGCGGTAACATGTCCAACGTAATCTCTTTACCGTTGTTTAGAACAACGATATTGCGTAGCACGTTTTGTAACTGACGAACGTTACCCGGCCACTCATAGCTGTTGAATCGCTCGATGACATCAGGCGCAAAACGTATGAAGCTTTTTCCTTCTTCGTGTGACATGTAACCTAGCAGTGAGTATGCAATTTCAATAACATCTTCGCCTCGTTCGCGTAAAGGCGGTAAATGCAAAGGAATGACATACAAACGATAGTACAAATCTTCACGGAATCGACCTTCTTGTACCTCTTTCCAGGGATCACGGTTAGTGGCACAAACAAAGCGCACATCCACGCTCTTCATTTTTGAGGAACCCACTTTTTGGAATGTGCCCGTTTGAATAAATCGTAGCAACTTGGTTTGTAAATCCAAGTCCATCTCACAAAGCTCATCTAGAAAAAGTGTGCCGCCATCCGCTAACTCAGCTGCCCCTTGACGATCATTCGCAGCGCCAGTAAAGGCCCCTTTTACGTGACCAAACAGTTCACTCTCAATCAAATCTTTTGGAATTGCAGCACAGTTAATTGCAATAAAAGGTTTGTCACCACGTTTACTTGCTGCGTGAATAGCCTCGGCACATACCTCTTTACCAGTTCCACTTTCACCTGTGATAAAAATACTCGCTTTACTGCTCGCCGCTGAATCTATCGTACGGTAAACCTGCTGCATGGTTTGGCTACTGCCGATAAACCCCTGATAGCTCTGATTGCCTGGATTATCGGCTTCATTTTTTAGCTTGGTCGCTTTACGAATTGCATTGTTAACCGTGACACGTAAACGGTCTGCTTCACACGGTTTAATTAGAAAGTCTTGTGAGCCATGACGCATGGCCTCGACAGCGGTATCGATAGAACCGTGAGCGGTCATAAAAATTATAGGTACGTCGGGATGACTCTTTTTAACGGCATGTAAAACGTCCATCCCCGTCATATCTGGCAGACGGAGATCGAGTAAAATAAGATCTGGAATTCGATGATTTAGGCTCTCAATGGCATCCCTACCTGTGCCGACAATATTGATATCTATGCCAAGCGGTGTCAGGTATGAGCGGTACAGAGCCGCAACAGATGCGGTGTCCTCGACCATTAAAAGGTAACGAGACTTTGGGCCTTCGGGTTTTTGTTGCATAACCTAGCTATTATTTTGTTGTGTTTTAAACAATAATCGCATTACGCTTTGCATTTTGCAAATAACATTAGCTAAATTATGGGCAAAGGAAAAAATTCAAAAATAATATCAATTATTTAAAAAGTGGCACAAACCATGCTGTAACGATAGTGACCCCTCGGGTCACCTAGCCAACTGACGTTGTTAGTGAACGATATGTTCACAAAACAAGCCAATAGACCCGACTGCCTATTGGCTTCTTTTTTTACAAGCGACCTAAAATGCTTGGATAGTTAAATCGGTAAGTTTGTTCAACTATTTGCGATGAACTGCGCTCGTAGTTTTTCAATCTCGTCACGCTTTTGTGCCGCTAACTCAAATTCTAAATCTTGCGCATGCTGATACATCGCTGCCTCCAGTCGATTGATTTCTTTTTCTAGCTGCTGAGGGGACAGTGCCTCGTAAGTTTGCGAAGGCTCCGCCACTTTCGATAATGGTACCTGTTTAGTGTTACGCTGGCGTTTAGACTTAGTGATATCGCCAAGTTCCATGATGTCTTTGATATTTCGTTTGAGCGCTTGTGGCGAAATACCCATTTCTTCGTTGTACGCTTCCTGCTTCTCGCGACGACGGTTAGTTTCATCCATCGCCTTTTTCATTGAGTTGGTGATTCGGTCAGCGTATAAAATCGCCTTACCTTCGATGTTTCGTGCAGCACGACCAATGGTCTGAATGAGTGAGCGTTCAGACCGCAAGAAGCCCTCTTTATCCGCATCCAAAATTGCAACTAACGAGACCTCTGGCATATCCAGGCCCTCTCTCAATAAGTTTATTCCCACCAGCACGTCAAATTCCCCAAGACGAAGGTCACGGATAATTTCCACACGCTCAACAGTATCAATGTCTGAGTGTAAATAACGTACCTTAACATCATGTTCGTGAAGGTATTCGGTGAGATCTTCAGCCATTCGTTTGGTCAGTGTTGTAACCAGAACTCGTTCATCTTTAGCAGCGCGAATACGGATCTCAGACAATAGGTCGTCGACTTGGGTCGCTACTGGGCGAACTTCCAACTCAGGGTCAAGCAAGCCTGTTGGACGAACGACTTGATCCGCCACATCACCCGCCGATTTTTCTAGTTCGTAATTTCCGGGCGTAGCAGAGACGAAAATCGTTTGTGGCGCTAGTGCTTCAAACTCCTCAAACTTCAGTGGACGATTATCCAAAGCTGAAGGTAACCGGAAACCAAACTCCACCAGCGTTTCTTTACGCGAACGGTCACCTTTATACATGGCACCTATCTGCGGTACTGTCACGTGAGATTCATCGATGATCAACAAGCCATCATGAGGTAAGTAGTCAAACAGGGTTGGTGGCGGCTCACCTTCCGAGCGTCCACTGAGATAACGAGAATAGTTTTCGATACCGGAGCAAAAGCCCAACTCATTCATCATTTCGATATCGAATTGAGTGCGCTGGCTAATTCGCTGCTCTTCCAGTAGCTTGTTGTTATCTAGAAGCTGCTTTTTGCGCACTTCTAGTTCGACTTTAATATTTTCAATCGCTTCAAGAATGCGATCTCTTGGCGTGACATAGTGCGTCTTGGGATAGATGGTATAGCGCGGCAAGTCTCGTTGTTTGACCACGCCTGTCAATGGGTCGAACACACTGATGCAATCCACCTCATCGTCAAACATCTCAACGCGCACAGCGTCTTGGTCTGATTCGGCTGGGAAGATGTCAATCACTTCACCTCGAACACGGAATTGGCCACGCTCAAATGCAACGTCATTGCGCGAGTATTGGAGCTCCGCTAGGCGACGAAGCATATCACGCTGATCAATCACATCTCCACGTCGCAAATGAAGCATCATTTGTAAGTAGGATTCCGGATCACCCAAACCATAGATAGCTGAAACCGAAGCAACGATAATAGCGTCTTTCCGTTCCAATAAAGCTTTAGTGGCAGACAGTCGCATTTGCTCAATGTGGGCGTTAACCGAAGCGTCCTTTTCAATGAAAGTATCTGTTGTGGGAACGTACGCTTCAGGTTGGTAGTAATCGTAGTAAGAAACAAAATACTCAACCGCATTATTAGGAAAGAATGACTTCATCTCACCATATAACTGAGCAGCAAGCGTTTTGTTTGGCGCAAGTAATATTGCAGGTCGTTGGGCTTGAGCAATCACATTCGCTAGTGTGAAGGTTTTACCTGAGCCTGTGACCCCCAACAAGGTTTGATGTGCTAGCCCAGCATCGAGCCCCTCAAGCAACTGATTGATCGCTCCTGGTTGATCGCCCGACGGCTGATAATCGGAGACCAATTCATAGACTTTACTCATACCCTTCCTCAATTTTACTGCGCTTTGGCTGTATATATATACACCTTAGCTAATGAAATCTACGTCTATCGAGAATTTAACCATCATTGTTAATAAATTTTCTTGTTTGTCTAGAATGCTATAGCCATACAAAAGTGACTCTGATATAGTACTTCGCCCTAGTTGAAGAGCTACACACATTCTTCACATTATAGTTTCCACAACTTTTCCCCAAAAATTAGCTTAAAACTTTCTTATCCCCAAAAGATTGATTTTTATCCACTTTGAATGCCTTTTGATTAACATCGATAAATCTCTGTTTTATTTGCTTATTTTACGCATAACTCTGACTAAAAATTCATTAAATAAAAACTTAGTTGCATATCAACTTTCTTTACCCAGATCTCATCAACATACTTATCCACAAATTTAGTGGATAACTAACCTCGAGCCTTTACTGGCAAGCCATACAGAAAAGTAAAGCCCTTAACTCAATATTTTTTGCTAAAAATGTATTTTTTTACTGTTGACAGTAGTTTGAGTGCTCGGTAAGATTCGTCCCGCTTTCAAGCAAAGCAATTCCTCCTTAGCTCAGTTGGTAGAGCGACGGACTGTTAATCCGCAGGTCGCTGGTTCGAGCCCAGCAGGAGGAGCCAGATTATAGAAAAGCCGTGTCGCAAGACACGGCTTTTTTTGTATCTTAATCGCCAGGAAATCTAAGCCAATCTAGGCGCCATAAAATCACACCGAAATAAGTTCAAATTACAGAACTCATAACATTGTCATAGATAGTGTTCTCACAGCACCACACATTTAATTCTGTCTCTTTTCTAGCAAAACACAATCGTAAATAGTTGAATCTATTATTAATGCAATTTAATCATTAAAAAAATGAAAAGCATTCATTTTACTCATAATAAATAAATCCATACGATTAAAAGGGTTAAGAATGGTTCCGTCCTACTCGTCGCCTCCATTCTAATTATCAATAACTTAGGGATTTACTTATGACTATTCCGACAACTGACATGCTAGATGCATGGGCTGGATTTACTGCTGGTGAATGGCAAAACTCTGTCAACACTCGTGACTTCATCCAAAAAAACTATACACCCTATGAGGGAGACGAGTCTTTCTTAGCCGAGGTTAGCAAATCCACTTCAGCATTATGGAACCAAGTGCTTGAAGGCATAAAACAAGAAAGCCGCACACACGCCCCTATTGATTTTGACACAGACTTGCCCTCAACAATCACTTCCCACGATGCAGGCTACATCAACAAAGATCTGGAAAAGATCGTTGGCTTACAAACTGATCAACCGCTAAAACGTGCAATCATCGCCAATGGCGGGATTCGCATGGTAAAAAACTCGTGCGAAGTTTATGGCCGCGAATTGGATCCAACGGTTGAAAAAATCTTCACTGAATACCGTAAAACTCACAACAAAGCGTGTTTCGACCTTTACACCAAAGAAATTCTAGCCTGTCGTAAATCCGGCATCATCACGGGCCTTCCTGATGCTTATGGCCGTGGTCGTATCATTGGTGACTATCGCCGTCTCGCCCTATACGGTATCGACTTCTTAAAAGCAGACAAAAAAGAACAATACAATTCAACACAAACGTTCTTAGAACAAGGCAACGATCTTGAGAAAACACTTCGTCTTCGCGAAGAAATAGCCGATCAAGTTCAAGCACTTGAAGACATTCGTCAAATGGGTCTGAAATACGGCATTGATATGTCGCTACCTGCAAAAACAGCACAAGAAGCGATCCAATTTACCTACTTTGGCTACCTAGCGGCGGTTAAATCGCAAAACGGCGCAGCAATGTCACTGGGCCGTACTTCGACTTTCCTAGACGTCTATCTAGAGCGCGATATCGCAAACGATTTGATTGATGAATCACAAGCGCAAGAAATGATTGACCACTTCATCATGAAGCTACGCATGGTTCGCTTCCTACGCACACCAGAATACGATTCATTGTTTTCTGGCGACCCAATCTGGGCAACCGAAGCCATGGCAGGTATGGGTGTTGATGGCCGTACACTAGTGTCTAAAACGACATTCCGATACTTACATACGCTACATACTATGGGCCCTGCTCCTGAACCAAATATGACGATTCTTTGGTCAGAGCAATTGCCTGAAGCGTTCAAACAATATGCTGCAAAAGTGTCGATTGATACCTCTTCGGTTCAATACGAAAACGACGATCTAATGCGTCCTGATTTCGACAATGACGACTACGCGATTGCCTGTTGTGTGAGCCCGCAGGTTGTTGGTCAGCACATGCAATTCTTTGGTGCACGTGCCAACCTTGCAAAAGCACTGCTTTACACCATCAATGGTGGTATCGATGAAAAATCGAAAGCGCAAGTGGGTCCGGTAGTGGACAAAGTTCAAGATGAAATTCTCGACTTTGACGCTTTGATGCCTCGTTTCGACAATATGTTGGAGTGGCTAGCAACGCAATACGTCACAGCGTTGAACATCATCCATTATTCGCATGACCGTTACAGCTACGAAGCATCACTGATGGCATTGATGGATCGCGACGTGCACCGCACGATGGCGTGTGGTATTGCAGGTCTGTCTGTTGTTGCAGACTCTTTAGCAGCAATTAAATACGCAACCGTGAAACCCGTTCGTGATGAAGATGGCATCGCCGTTGATTTTAAAATCGAAGGTGATTATCCAAAATTTGGTAACAATGATGCCCGTGTTGATGACATCGCTTGTGATCTGGTTGAGCGCTTCATGAAGAAAATTCAGAAGATGCACACCTACCGCGAAGCAGTGCCAACTCAATCTATCCTAACGATCACATCTAACGTGGTTTACGGCAAAAAAACGGGTAATACACCAGATGGCCGTCGCGCAGGTATGCCTTTTGGGCCGGGTGCAAACCCAATGCACGGTCGTGATGAAAAAGGGGCGGTTGCGTCTTTGGCATCGGTATCTAAACTGCCGTTTGCTTACGCGAAAGATGGTATTTCTTACACCTTCTCAATTGTGCCTAACGCACTGGGTAAAGATGAATTAAGTCAGAAGAAAAACCTAGCCGCGCTAATGGATGGTTACTTCCATCACGAAGCAAGCAACGAGGGCATTGCGATTGAAGGTGGTCAACACCTTAACGTCAACGTTCTGGACCGAGAGATGTTATTGGATGCGGTTGAACATCCAGAGAAATACCCTCAGTTGACGATTCGAGTGTCTGGTTATGCGGTACGTTTTAACTCTCTAACGACAGAGCAACAGCAAGACGTCATCACTCGTACCTTCACAAGTAAGATATAAACACAGTCCATCAAGCACTCAGAAAGTTTAAATAATTAGCTTGTAAATATGCGTTGCCCGCCTCTCTTTTCTACCTGGAAGAGGCGGGCTTTTTTTAAAATCACACATTAGATGAAAATTAATAGGTAGTATCCTCTCGCTAACAATACATTCAGCAAACGATTCAATTTCTTATTGATTCATCAAAATAGATCAAATAGACGACTATTTTTCCATCGTGTATGTAAAACCACATCGTTCACTGGTTGTTATTGGTGTCACAAAACACGATAATATCAAGATCGGATTTTAAGAACGTAATAACTATGACCGAATATATTTTGTTGTTGGTCGGCACTGTGCTGGTGAACAACTTTGTACTGGTGAAGTTTTTGGGCCTATGTCCTTTCATGGGCGTGTCCAAAAAACTGGAAACAGCAATAGGTATGGGCTTAGCGACAACTTTTGTGCTAACGCTCGCGTCAGTGTGTGCGTATTTAGTGGAAAGCTACATCCTTCGTCCACTGGGTATTGAGTACCTTCGAACCATGAGTTTTATTTTGGTGATAGCCGTTGTGGTGCAGTTCACCGAAATGGTTGTGCACAAAACCAGCCCGACGCTTTATCGCTTGCTTGGCATTTTCTTACCGCTGATCACAACAAACTGCGCAGTATTGGGCGTGGCACTTCTTAACATTAATGAAAACCATAACTTTATTGAATCGATCATCTACGGCTTCGGCGCCGCTGTTGGTTTCTCATTGGTGTTGATACTTTTTGCATCCATGCGAGAGCGCATAGCCGCCGCCGACGTTCCTGTACCTTTTAAAGGTGCATCAATAGCAATGATTACAGCAGGTTTAATGTCACTCGCCTTTATGGGCTTTACAGGTTTGGTGAAGTAAGCGATGAGTACGATTTTAATTGCGATTATCGCGTTAGCGGTTCTGGCTGCGATTTTCGGCGCGATACTTGGTTTTGCTTCTATTCGCTTTAAAGTTGAAGCGGACCCTATTGTGGATCAAATCGACGCCATTTTACCGCAAACTCAATGCGGTCAATGTGGCTACCCTGGTTGCCGTCCTTATGCTGAAGCAATTGCAAATGGCGACCACATCAACAAATGTCCCCCTGGAGGCCAGGCAACAATCGAAAAGCTCGCCGACTTAATGGGTGTTGAGCCAGAAGAATCTGCGCACGATCTCGACAGCAAAATTCCAACCGTTGCGTTTATTCATGAAGACATGTGTATTGGCTGCACTAAGTGTATTCAGGCGTGTCCGGTGGATGCAATTGTAGGCGGAACAAAGGCGGTCCATACCGTAATCAAAGACGAATGTACGGGCTGTGACTTGTGTGTTGCCCCATGTCCGACTGATTGTATTGAAATGATTCCTGTGGCAACGACCACAGAAAGCTGGAAGTGGCAACTTCACTCCATTCCGGTACTTAACATTACGGATGCTGCCGACAATGCAGCGAACGTGAAAGATTCAATTAAGTAAGGTTTCACATGTTGTCTTTGATTGAACAAATTCGTACAGGCGCGCTTTGGGATTTCCCAGGTGGTGTGCATCCGGCAGAAAATAAAAAGCAGTCCAACAAAACTGAACTCGCTCATGCGGCTATCCCGTCAGAAATTGTATTGCCGCTAAAACAGCACATTGGTAAAGCGGGTAACCTACTGGTTGCCGAAGGTGACTACGTATTAAAAGGTCAGCCATTAACGCAATCGGAGACCGGCTTTACGGTTCCAGTGCATGCTCCAACATCAGGTACGCTCACCGCGATTGAGCCACGAACTGTCGCGCACCCTTCTGGGTTAAGTGAGTTGTGCGCAGTCATCACGCCTGATGGGAAAGATGCATGGTGTGAAAGAAACCCCGTCGCAGATTACCAACAAGAAACCCCTGACGCACTGATTGATATTATTCGTCTCGCTGGTATTTCTGGTATGGGTGGCGCAGGCTTCCCTACTGCAAAAAAAATCCAATCAGGTTTTGCTCGTACCGAGATTCTTATCGTTAATGCAGCAGAGTGCGAGCCATACATCACGTCTGATGACAAGCTCATGCAAGAACATGCCGAAGAGCTTATTCAAGGTATCGAAATTGTCGAACATATCCTGACACCAAAGCTCACGATTATTGGCATTGAAGACAACAAGCCAGAAGCAATCAAAGCGCTAGAAGCTGCGGCTATAAACAAAGATATCGTTATTCGCGTTATCCCGACTAAATACCCTTCTGGCGGTGAAAAACAGCTGATCAAAATTTTAACCAATAAAGAAGTACCAAGTGGCGCGATTCCAGCCGATATTGGTATTTTGGTTCAGAATGTTGGTTCTCTTTACGCTATAAAACGCGCAGTCATCGACGGTGAACCGATGATAAAGCGCATCGTGACTCTCACTGGTAAAACCTTCAAACAACCACGCAACGTTTGGGCATTGTTAGGGACACCAGTACAAGCACTGTTGGATGAGTTTGGCTATAAAGCAGATAAGAAGTTACAGCGTTTAATTATGGGTGGGCCAATGATGGGCTTTACCCTTCCTCACTCCCAAGTGCCGATTACCAAGACAGCAAACTGTATCCTTGCTCCGACTCGTCGTGAGATCTCTCCGCACCAGTATGAGATGGAATGTATTCGCTGTAGCCAATGTGCCGAAGCGTGCCCTGCTTCGCTGCTGCCTCAACAACTGCAATGGCATGCAAAAGCTGAAGAGTATGACAAACTCGAAGAATTAAACTTAAAGGATTGTATCGAGTGCGGCGCTTGTGCGTTTGTATGTCCAAGTGAAATTCCGCTCGTACAGTACTACCGTCAAGCGAAAGCAGAAATTCGAACTAGAACACAAGAAGCGGAAGCTGCAGAGCGAGCAAAACTGCGTTTTGAAGAGAAAAAAGCGCGTATGGAACGCGAAAAAGCAGAACGTGAAAATCGCTTCAAGAAAGCTGCCGATCAGCGCCGTAAAGAGATGAAGTCTTCTGGCGGCGATGATGCGATAGCAGCAGCAATCGCACGAGTGAAAGCTCAAAAGACAGAAACCACTGAAAAAGCAGAGCCAGCAGTAAAACCAGCCGTAGCGGCAGCCATTGCCAAAGCGAAGGCTAAACAAGCGGCAGCAGCTAAAGCAGGCTCTAGTGAACCTGATAACTCAGAAATGGCAAAACTGCGCGAAGAACGCAAACGTCTTGCTCGCGAACGTAAAGCGCAAAAAGAACAAGGCGAAACGCCAGACAATAACGCTCATGATAAAAAATCGGCAGTTGCGGCCGCCATCGCCCGAGCTAAAGCGAAAAAAGCACAACAAGAAGATTCAACTGAATCTGTAGAATCGGAAACGTCTGCACAGCAAGACAGCGATCCGAAGAAAGCCGCAGTTGCCGCTGCAATTGCTCGAGCCAAAGCGCGCAAAGCGAAGCAAGCAGACTCAACCGAAGCGGAAGAAGCTGACGCACCTGCCGAGCAAACCGACGATC
>NZ_JAWOTC010000009.1:0-37977 GCF_033338675.1 Vibrio sp. Vb1574 | reverse complement strand
CAAAGCGCGCAAAGCGAAGCAAGCAGACTCAACCGAAGCGGAAGAAGCTGACGCACCTGCCGAGCAAACCGACGATCTGAAAAAAGCCGCCGTGGCAGCTGCCATTGCACGTGCCAAAGCACGTAAAGCGAAGCAAGAAACGCAAACTGAGCCTGTTGAAGACGCAACTTCTGAAGAACCAGAAGTGGATCCGAAAAAAGCCGCGGTTGCCGCAGCAATTGCGCGCGCGAAGGCTCGTAAAGCGAAACAAGCAGACTCAACTGAAGCGGAAGAAGCTGAAGCACCTGCCGAGCAAACCGAAGATCCGAAAAAAGCCGCCGTGGCTGCTGCCATTGCACGTGCCAAAGCGCGTAAAACTAAGCAAGAAACGCAAACTGAGCCTGTTGAAGAAGCAACTTCTGAAGAACCAGAAGTGGATCCGAAAAAAGCCGCGGTTGCCGCAGCAATTGCGCGCGCGAAGGCCCGCAAAGCGCAACAAGAAGCTAATAAAAATAATACTGAGGAGAACGAGTAGTGTCGTTTTTTATTGCCAGTTCACCGCATACCCACAGTCGTCGTAGTACGCCAGACTTAATGAAATGGGTGGCACTTTGCGCACTTCCAGGTTTAGTAGCTCAAACCTACTTCTTTGGCTGGGGAACGCTTATTCAGCTGATTTTTGCCATCGCAGTCGCTGTATCACTTGAAGCCTTAGTTATGGTCTTCCGTAAACGTTCGCCGATGCGAGCACTACGTGATAACAGTGCGATCGTTACCGCTTGGTTATTAGCCGTTGCTATTCCACCATGGTCTCCGTGGTGGATTATGGTGATCGGACTTATTTTCGCGATCGTAATTGCTAAACACCTATATGGTGGCCTTGGTCAAAACTTATTCAATCCTGCCATGGTCGCTTATGTGGTCTTGTTAATCTCATTCCCAGTGCAAATGACGAGTTGGAGTGCCCCGACGTCACTCATACCTGATCACGTAAATTTTGCAGATACACTCTCTTTAATTTTTACGGGCTATGATTACGACGGCTTATCACTTCAGCAAGTTCGCTCAGGTGTTGACGGTGTGACAATGGCGACACCACTTGATGCATTTAAGACTGGCATTCTTACAGGTGCCACTCCAAGCGAAGTAATGTCGCAGCCGATATTTGATGGCTTAGGTGGTATTGGTTGGCAATGGGTAAACCTTGCTTACCTTCTTGGCGGCATAGTCATGATCAAAAAGCGTATCATCCAATGGTATATTCCAGCAGGTTTCCTTGCGAGTCTGACTCTGTTTAGCCTAGTGTTCACGTTGCTGACGCCAGGGGAAACTGCGTCGCCAATTTTACACTTGTTATCTGGTGCAACCATGCTTGGCGCATTCTTTATTGCAACCGATCCCGTTTCGGCGTCTACCACCGTCAAAGGACGTTTAATCTTCGGTGCGCTTATTGGTGCTTTGGTTTTTATCATTCGCAGTTGGGGCGGTTTCCCAGATGGTGTTGCATTTGCAGTGTTGCTTGCAAATATGTGTGTGCCACTGATCGATTACTACACCAAACCTAGAACTTACGGTCACTGAGGTAAACATGTTAACCGCTATTAGAAAAAATGGTCTGACACTCGCGATATTTGCATGTGCAACAACCGGATTAGTCGCCCTTACTCAGTACCTAACAAAAGACCAAATCAAGGTACAAGAGCAAAAACAATTACTTTCTGTTTTGAATCAAGTCATTCCAGAAAACATGCATGACAACGCACTCACGCAAGCTTGTACAATGGTCACGTCTCCAGATCTGGGGACATTACGTGCGATGCCAGCCTACC
Organism: Vibrio sp. Vb1574; assembly: GCF_033338675.1. NCBI lineage: Bacteria > Pseudomonadati > Pseudomonadota > Gammaproteobacteria > Vibrionales > Vibrionaceae > Vibrio > Vibrio sp. Vb1574. Next base: position 36,169 of record NZ_JAWOTC010000009.1, on the reverse strand, counting down.
TCGCCACGAAGAATGGTGAACCAACAGCAATCGCAATAGAATCTATCGCGCCAGATGGCTACAATGGTGAGATAAAAGTGATTACTGGGATTGATAATCAGGGCAATATTTTGGGGACACGCGTCCTAAACCACCAAGAAACCCCTGGTCTGGGCGATAAAATCGATCTTCGTGTCACCGACTGGATCCTGAGCTTTACAGGAAAACAAGTCACGGAAAACAATTGGAATTCGTGGAAAGTTCGTAAAGATGGCGGCGATTTCGATCAATTTACTGGTGCAACGATCACGCCAAGAGCCGTCGTAAAAGTGGTGCGAAATACCGTTAACTACGTAAACCAATCTCGTGAAGACATTCTTAACCAGCCGTTAGGCTGTGAAGGAGAGCAGTAATGAATGAGAATAAATTACTGATGAAAAACGGTATGTGGAGTAACAACCCCGCTCTCGTACAACTGCTGGGCTTATGTCCACTGCTAGCGGTTTCTTCCACGATAACCAATGCATTAGGTCTTGGTATTGCAACCTTACTCGTGCTAGTTGGATCCAACGTAACAGTTTCTCTTATTCGTAACTATGTGCCAAAAGAGATCCGTATACCTGTATTCGTTATGATCATTGCCTCACTCGTTACCTGCGTTCAGTTGTTAATGAATGCCTATGCGTACGGTTTGTACCTGTCTCTAGGTATCTTTATTCCTCTGATTGTAACGAACTGCATTATTATTGGCCGAGCAGAAGCTTACGCGTCAAAAAATGATGTTGCACCCGCTGCGCTAGATGGTTTGTGGATGGGCCTTGGTATGACGAGCGTCTTGGTTGTTTTAGGTGCCATGCGCGAATTGATTGGTAATGGCACACTATTCGACGGAGCAGACCTTCTCCTAGGAGACTGGGCTTCAGCTCTACGGATTCAAGTTTTCCAATTTGACAATAGCTTCCTGTTAGCGCTTCTCCCACCTGGTGCATTTATCGGTGTTGGGCTGTTGATAGCGCTCAAAAATGTCATAGATAATTCAATTCAGGCACGTCAACCAAAAGAAGAAAAACCAACCATAGAACGTGCTCGCGTCACTAACGCATAACAAGATAAGGCTCTGTCATAGGAGCCTTTTTCATAAACCGCAGAGACGGTATTGGAAGTCAGCAATGAACAAAATAAAAAGAATCGAAATTCTTGAGCGATTACGAGAAAACAATCCGAATCCTCAAACTGAGCTTAACTGGAGCTCCCCTTTTGAGCTGCTAATCGCTGTATTACTATCAGCTCAAGCAACCGATGTAAGCGTCAATAAAGCCACCGACAAGCTTTTCCCTGTAGCGAATACACCTCAAAGCATTCTTGATTTGGGAGTCGATGGCTTAAAAGAATACATAAAGACCATCGGTTTGTTTAACTCAAAGGCAGAAAACACAATCAAGACTTGTAAGATCTTGTTGGAAAAACACAATGGTGAAGTTCCTGAAGATCGTGCCGCGTTAGAAGCGCTACCAGGCGTAGGTCGCAAGACCGCAAACGTCGTGCTCAACACCGCTTTTGGTTGGCCAACTATTGCCGTCGATACGCACATTTATCGCGTGTCGAATCGCACTAAATTTGCGATGGGAAAAACGGTTGATGATGTCGAGCAGAAGCTATTAAAAGTTGTGCCAAAAGAGTTCAAACTCGATGTGCACCACTGGCTCATTCTTCATGGTCGTTATACGTGCGTAGCAAGAAAGCCTCGCTGCGGTAGCTGTATTATCGAAGATTTGTGCGAATATAAAGAGAAAGTATACCCAGATAGCTAATGCTATTTGTAAATCAAAGCTAGGAGCAAAAAATGTCAAACGGTCGAATTCTCCACACTATGCTTCGCGTAGGTGATCTAGACAAATCCATCAAGTTTTACACTGAAGTTATGGGCATGCAGCTGCTTCGTACTAACGAAAATAAAGAGTACGAATACACGCTAGCGTTTCTTGGTTATGGTGACGAATCCCAAGGTGCAGTGATCGAACTGACTTACAACTGGGGTAAAACTGAGTATGACCTAGGTACTGCTTTTGGTCATATCGCCATTGGTGTTGATGATATCTACACAACTTGCGACGCTATCAAAGCGGCGGGCGGTAATGTGACGCGTGAGCCAGGTCCAGTAAAAGGCGGAAGCACGCACATTGCATTCGTAAAAGACCCAGATGGTTATATGATTGAGCTTATTCAAAACAAGCAAGCTTCATCAGGTCTTGAAGGCTAAGCGGCACTTCTAATAATCACTTGTACTGCAAGTTGAACTCCGATTACAGGCAGGTCTGCGATCTGCCTGTCCTTTTATAAACAAAACCCTTTACTTGATAATAGTTATCGTTTAGATTTATCCGCAACTTCGATATGCGGGATTACGATAATGATCAGTGAATGGGAAAAACACACACTTCTAGCCGATACGGCACTTCAACTAGATGACCCTGTTCGCAGCATTCTTCATTACCAGCAAGCCCTAAGCCTGAGTGAAGATATCAGCGAATGTGTGGAAATTGAGGCGGACGAGCGATTATTAATTTCTGTGATTTCTTGTCATAACTTAGCTCAGTTCTGGCGTTGGGCTGGAGATACTGACTATGAACTCAAATACCTTCAACTGGCCTCTGAGAAGGTCTTAACACTTATCCCACAATGCCCAAATAAAGAGTGTGCAAGCTTTATCGACTCGATAGGATGCTGTACTAAGGCGTTGATAGACTTTATGAAGCGTCACCCTAATCCGGCTATTGCCAAACAGGTTGAAAAAATCGATACCGCCACCAATTGCGAAGTCATTGCCAAATTCCGCTTAAACTAACATTCAAATTATACAGCAGGAATCACCGAAACGTGCTTGGCAAAATACCACTAAAATATTATTAACAACGTCAGTAAATCAAAAATGCCGAAGCTTTCAGCTTCGGCGTTTTTATATGCATCACACTTGGGTTCGCCCTAGAGATATCACGACTCGGCGGTTTTTGTCTTTTCCTATTGGCGAACCGTTATCTGCAATAGGACGACGCTTGCCGTACCCTTGCACTTGAATTCGATCTTCCGGTAGCCCTAGAGACTGAAAATAGTCACGAAGTGACTCTGCACGTCGCTCTGATAAACTTTGACTCGCACTTTTACCATCGGTTGAATCTGTGTACGTCGCCACCAGCACAAGATCGATATCTTGATTATGTCGGATATAATCTGCAATTTGTGATAAACGCTTTTTAGAAGCCTTGGTTAACTGATCACCTTGTCTTTCATAGTGCAAAATCGTAAAAGCAATGTCCTCAAAACTATATTTCAATAAGTTGGAAATACAGTCGCTAAACGCGTTGTACTTGTTTTGAAATAGTACTGATGACAATGCGACTTCAATTCTCTGATCTCGGCTCTGCCAATCTTGGTAACTAAAAGTCGGATAACGGCCTTTTTCCAGCTCAGACAAAATGCCCCATGCTGTTTGCCCTCCGACATAACCATCAAACTGTTTAAAAAACTTTAAGTTTGTAATTCGATCGGCGTGTTCACCTGGTCGCCAAGGTGGCGGCATAGAAATGAGACTGACGTTACGTGTTTCTCCCATCGGGCGACGCATTTTTAACTCAAAGTCTAAATTGATTTTTTTATTTGCACGAGATGAAAATACCGCATCTCCAAAGCTTGGAATGGGGTGTACAAGCTGACATTCTAATGGTGTATTGACCACCATTTCCCATTGAGATTGCTGTGGAGTTGCAGCATAACGTTTGCCCATCAAAGCGAAGCTGCTTGTGCTAAACAACGAAAATACAACACCACTGGTAATCAGCCATTTCTTCATCTAATACTGTCTCTTAAACGGCAGTCTGTTGCCGTCAATTTGCATCAATAAAACCACTTCAACCGGCATGCAAAAATCTCGCCAATATAGGGTTATCTGTCACACTGCCATTAATGTGAGCCACCGTGTTCCAATCACCTTAACCGCCACTTAGCGTTTTACTTCCTCATGTTTTATCGGTTTACATGATGCAAAGTATGGCGAATAAACGTCTACATAATATGCAATACAAACTTATTGATTGGATGCAAAATAGAATTCCGGTTTTCTCTTAAATTGCGGTTTTTCTCATCGGTATAATCTGCAATAATGCAGCCTTCGTCACACAAAAATAAGCCAACATGACACTAGAAAATGAAGCTCTAACCTTGAAAAAACGCTTTCGTGGTTATTTCCCTGTGGTAGTAGACGTTGAGACCGCTGGTTTCAATGCTCAAACTGATGCACTTTTAGAAATCTGTGCCGTTACGTTGAAAATGGACGAACATGGCGTGTTGCATCCGGCCTCCACCATTCATTTTCATGTGGAGCCATTTGAAGGCGCTAACTTAGAAAAAGAAGCGCTTGAATTCAATGGTATTCGTGACCCTTTCAGCCCTCTTCGTGGTGCTGTTTCTGAGCAAGAGGCGCTAAAGGAAATTTATAAGCTTATTCGCAAAGAACAAAAAGCCGCAGATTGCTCACGTGCAATTATGGTTGCTCATAACGCAGCATTCGACTTGGGTTTTGTAAATGCAGCAAATGAACGCTGTAAACTAAAAAGAGTCCCTTTTCATCCCTTTGCTACTTTTGATACGGCTACATTAAGTGGCCTTGCTTATGGCCAAACAGTTCTCGCTAAAGCATGCAAAACAGCCGGGATGGAATTTGATAACCGTGAAGCACACTCTGCGCTTTACGATACACAAAAAACAGCAGAATTATTCTGCGGTATTGTCAACAAATGGAAGGCCCTCGGCGGTTGGCCGCTTGTCGACGAAGAATAATAAGTAAACACAACATATTAGGAAAAGTATGAATCCTGTCGTTATATCAGTGTGCGTCATGCTCGTGTTAGCATTGATGCGCGTAAACGTGGTGGTTGCCCTCACGTTTAGTGCCATCGTAGGCGGCCTAGTCGCAGGCATGAGCCTTGGGGATACGGTTGCCGCATTTGAAAGTGGTCTAGGTGGCGGTGCAACTATCGCGCTAAGCTACGCCATGTTAGGTACTTTCGCTGTTGCCATCTCGAAATCAGGCATCACGGATCTACTGGCCAAAAGTGTTATCAAGCGCTTAAATGGTAAAGAAAACTCCGCTTCCACTACTGGCTTAAAGTACGCCGTGTTGGTGGCGTTAGTGCTTGTCACGATGTCATCTCAGAACGTAATTCCGGTCCATATCGCCTTTATTCCAATTTTGATTCCACCTCTTTTGGGCGTATTCGCGAAACTTAAGCTCGACCGACGTTTGGTCGCGTGTGTTCTTACCTTCGGTTTGATCACACCTTACATGATCTTACCTGTTGGTTTCGGCGGTATTTTCTTAAACAACATTCTATTAAAGAACCTACATGACAACGGTTTGGAAAACGTGGTTGCAAGCCAAGTCCCAACCGCCATGTTACTGCCAGGTGCAGGGATGCTGTTTGGTCTATTACTGGCTATCTTTGTGAGCTATCGTAAACCGCGTGTCTACAAAGAAACTGAGTTGACTGTCGTTGACGAAACCGATCACGTCATTAATAAAAAGCACATCTTAGTTGCGGCACTTGGTATTGTCGCTGCTTTGGGTGTTCAGCTTTACACGGGTTCAATGATTATCGGTGCTCTAGCTGGCTTTATGGTGTTTACTTTCGGCGGCGTTATTGCATGGAAAGAGACGCACGACGTGTTCACTAAAGGTGTACACATGATGGCAATGATTGGCTTCATCATGATCGCAGCGGCAGGTTTTGCAGCAGTAATGAAGCAAACTGGCGGTGTTGAAACACTAGTACAATCGCTATCAACCAGCATCGGTGACAATAAGCCTCTAGCTGCACTACTGATGCTGATCGTTGGCCTATTAGTAACAATGGGCATTGGTTCATCGTTCTCTACGATTCCAATCCTTGCAACTATCTATGTGCCTCTTGCGCTAGCATTCGGTTTCTCGCCGATGGCAACGATTGCACTGGTAGGTACTGCAGCGGCGTTAGGTGATGCAGGCTCTCCAGCTTCTGACTCTACATTAGGCCCTACATCTGGTCTAAATGCCGACGGTCAACATGAGCACATTTGGGAAACAGTCGTTCCAACCTTTATCCATTATAATATCCCTCTAATCATCTTTGGTTGGATTGCAGCAATGGTGCTTTAATACTATTGTTTGGATGGATATACATTAGTTACGAAAAAGCCGCTCAATGAGCGGCTTTTTGTTATTCATAACTGTGGTTATTGCGCTGGCATATTGTCAATAATACGCTCACGAATCAGCTTCAAGGTTGGTTCTGTCGACAGGTAATCGATGGCAATCGGAAAATAAGCGTCGTTAATTTTAAGAACCAAGCTAGGGTAAGAGTTCACACCTAGGCTCTTTGCAAGGCTCAATTGATCTTCGAACACACCCTCTAAGAAAGAGCCATCCATGTCATTCTTGAATTGCTGAACATTCAAGCCAATTTCTCTCGCTAGTTGCAAGTGAGTGGCTTCTTCATGAGGAGGCATCGCACGTAAGTAATACGCATGCTGAATCGCTTCTAGCATCTGCTCATAAGAGTCTTGAAAGCCCGCTGCAATAACCGCACGACAAGATTGGTAAGTGCTTCTAACTGGCGTACAAAGCTTCCAGAAATCGTAGTTAAACTTAGTGCCTAACTGGCGCTCAATCTGCTTCCAAATACCTTCGAGTTTTTGTTGCATCTCGGGCGGCATCGGTAAATTAGTATCTGGCGCAAGACCACCAACCACATACTCAAACTGAATCACTCCTGGCAGTTGCTGTTTTAGTTTATCCAGCGTTGGTTTGTAACCCCAACACCAACTGCACATTGGGTCATGCACGTAGTAAAGCTTTATGTTCATTCCACTAACCTAAAAAGAAAAAGGAGCCAGTACGGCTCCTTCGTATTCTATCGCTAAATGTGAGTATTTACGAATTACTCAGCTTGATCTTCAGCGCGCGCTGCTGCTTCTTTGATTAGAGGCTGCAGTTCACCTTTTTGGAACATTTCTAGAATAATGTCACAACCGCCGATAAGCTCACCTTCAACCCATAGTTGAGGGAAAGTTGGCCATTGCGCGTACTTTGGTAACTCAGCACGGATATCTGGGTTTTGCAGAATGTCTACGTAAGCGAACTTCTCACCACATGCCATTAGTGCCTGTGACGCTTGAGAAGAGAAACCACAGCTAGGTAGTTTCGGTGATCCTTTCATGTACAGCAGGATTGAGTTTTCAGAGATCTGCTGTTTGATTTTGTCGATAGTTTCCATCGCTTCCTCATTCATGGGTTTGAACTTTATTTATTTGCCACATTCTACTCAATAACGACAGAATAAAAACCATATAATTAATAAGGCTTAATTTTAGATTGCTCATTGGCGAGCAATGCAGCACTTCACCACTGCTAACCTCTTAAAATATTTTCATATCGGGGTTTTAATAAAGTAAAAACTTGCTAAAATACTTAGCAAGTCAGCCTTAAAGGCGACATAGCTATAAAAAAACACTGGAAGCAATCGAAAGGTCATCCTTTCAAATCAATGGAGAATCGAGTAATGGCATTTGAACTACCAGCTCTTCCTTACGCGAAAGACGCACTAGAACCACACATCTCAGCAGAGACTCTAGACTACCACCACGGTAAGCACCACAACACTTACGTTGTTAAGCTTAACGGTCTTATCCCTGGTACTGAGTTCGAAGGCAAAACTCTAGAAGAGATCATCAAGACTTCTACTGGTGGCGTATTCAACAACGCAGCGCAAATCTGGAACCACACGTTCTACTGGCACTGTCTTGCTCCAAATGCTGGCGGCGAGCCAACTGGCGCAGTTGCAGACGCAATCAACGCAGCATTCGGTTCTTTTGAAGAATTCAAAGCGAAGTTTACTGATTCAGCAATCAACAACTTCGGTTCTTCATGGACTTGGCTTGTTAAGAAAGCTGATGGCTCTCTAGAGATCGTTAACACTTCTAACGCTGCTACTCCTCTAACAGAAGAAGGTACAACACCACTTCTAACTGTTGACCTATGGGAACACGCGTACTACATCGATTACCGTAACGTACGTCCTGATTACATGAACGGCTTCTGGGCTCTAGTAAACTGGGACTTCGTAGCTGAGAACCTAGCGAAGTAATATACTTCCCCCTAAGTTCAATTTAGTCTTATTCAAAAGCTCGCTATTTAGCGGGCTTTTTTGTTTCGCCTTCCCTAGCACCTTTAAATAATTCCCTCTTTTACTAAAGTTCTTCTTATCCACGCCGTTAAAAGAGCATCGAGCGAGGAACATCATGCAAATTCATACTTTAGACAAAGCTGCAATTATCAACGAACTTCAGTTCGGTAATGGTATTAACCATGCCGTACACGACGGTCGTCGTGCGGATTTCTCGCTGATTCTGTCTATGTTCTCTAATGATGTTCGCGATGTAGTCCCGGTTGAAGAGGTCCAGGAAGTCATCACCAGTGACAGTATTCTTCGCCAACAATTGGGTTTATCGCAACCTCAAGCTCTTCGTTCTGATAGCAGCAGCTATGAACTCGCAGCTGAACAAGCGAAACAGTTTCACGATGCAGGATTGCCTTCCGCAAAGCTGAGCCATTACCTAAAACCAGATGCGCTGACTTACCTGCCTGAAGACACATTCAACCTACCAGAGGAGGTTTATCACAACCTATCTGGTCATGAGCGACGCAGATTGGGCGAACGCAACAAACAACTGATCCCAGATGCTGGGCTATATAATCAGCTAGTGACGGCTCAACGTCAGCATCAAATTCAAGCTAAAGCATAGAGATCCGCTTTTTATCCAATAGCTTGCAATACCTACACGTCAGAAATGTGACATCTTACAAATTACCGCACAATAGTCCTCACTCGAAAGCGTTAGTTTGAAGCCTTTCACACTGAACCCAACGAATTTCAACCATGCTATTAGCACAAACCACTGGTGTATTGTTTTTCACATATGGATACAGTGAAGGTGCTATGGATATCAAAGAATCAATTATTCTCGTCACGTCTGCAGGTTCGGTTATAGGAAGAACCTGTGCAAATCACTTTGCTCACCTTGGAGCAACGTTGATTCTTTGTGACCAAAATTCTAGCGCTTTGAGAGCGAGCTATGAGCAAATCAGCGCTTTCACTGACAAAGTGTATGCGATGAATGTGTGTAGTGATAACACAACGTCCATTAACTTATTGTTTGACCAGATAGAATCACAGCTACGTGCGACACCAGATGTGATTGTTAATTGCTGGACCTGCTCCCCTATGCCTGGCTTAATGGCGCCAGAACCAATGAGTACTTACATTGATCACTTGTCGTCTGCGGCACGCTTCCTTTATACCTACGGCCAAGTAGGAGCAGAGCGCTTTCGAGCCAGAAACAAGAAAGGCGTCATTGTTAACGTCATTTCTCATGACAACCATGAAGACTTTACGGGAGTTGAAAGCATGGCGGCGTTGGTGTCAGGTTTTACTCACAGCTGGGCAAAAGAACTCACACCATTCAACATTCGAGTGGGCGGCGTTATTCCCTCGGTAAATCATACAAAAGAAGAGCTCAACGAGAGGCACTGGGCTGAGATCCAAGACGAACTAGTCCGCAACACAGCATACATCGTCGCGAATGAATACTTCAGTGGCCGAGTAGTTGCGACCGAAGTGTAAGCATACACAGCAACTCTGTTTTCCCAAGCCAGATGTAACTCCTGCACCAAAATAAAAAAAGCCCCAGTCATTTGACTGGGGCTTTAACCTTTTCCCGATTAAGGTTTCGTGCTAGCGAAAACCTTGCTCACTCGATTTTTTAATTACGCGTCAGCTTTTTCTTTCTTTGCTTTAGGTGCTGCTTTTGCTGCTTCTTGGTCTGCTTTCTTCTTGATAACAGTTGTACCTTCGAAAGTTTCGCCTTCAACAAATGCTTTACCGTAGTAAGAAGCCATCAACACATCTTTAAGTTCGCTGATTAGAGGGTAACGTGGGTTCGCACCAGTACATTGGTCATCGAACGCTTCTACCGCTAGCTCATCCAGTTTCGCTACGAAATCTGATTCAGCAACACCTGCCGCTTGGATAGACATTGGGATGTCTAGGTTAACTTTTAGTTCATCCAACCATGCTAGTAGACGTTCAATCTTCTGAGCAGTACGGTCACCTTCTTGGCTTAGGCCAAGGTGGTCAGCAACTTCAGCGTAACGACGACGTGCTTGTGGACGGTCGTATTGAGAGAACGCAGTTTGTTTAGTTGGATTGTCGTTCGCGTTGTAACGTACCACGTTAGAGATAAGTAGTGCGTTAGCTAGGCCATGTGGCAAGTGGAACTCAGCACCCAGTTTGTGAGCCATTGAGTGACAAACACCTAGGAATGCGTTCGCAAATGCAACACCAGCGATAGTAGCTGCGTTGTGTACTTTCTCACGAGCGATTGGGTCATTTGCACCGTTCGCATAGCTTGATGGTAGGTACTCTTTTAGCATCTTAAGTGCTTGAAGAGCTTGGCCATCTGAGTATTCGTTAGCAAGAACAGAAACGTAAGCTTCTAGAGCGTGAGTTACGGCATCGTAACCACCAAATGCTGTTAGAGACTTAGGCATGTTCATTACTAGGTTCGCATCAACGATTGCCATGTTTGGCGTGATTTCGTAGTCAGCTAGTGGGTATTTCGCACCAGTCTTGTCGTCAGTAACAACCGCGAATGGAGTAACTTCTGAACCAGTACCTGAAGTTGTAGTGATACATACAAGCTCAGCTTTTTTACCCATTTTAGGGAACTTGTAGATACGTTTACGGATGTCCATAAAGCGCATTGCTAGTTCTTCAAAGTGAGTTTCTGGGTGCTCGTACATTACCCACATGATTTTCGCTGCATCCATTGGTGAACCACCGCCTAGCGCTAGGATAACGTCAGGTTGGTAGCTAGCCATTTGAGCCGCACCTTTTTCTACTACAGACAGTGTTGGGTCAGCTTCAACATCGAAGAATGTTTGAACTTCCATGCCTTGAGCTTTTAGTAGGCTTACTACGTCATCTGCGTAACCGTTGTTGAATAGGAAACGGTCAGTTACTAGGAATGCACGTTTCTTACCTTCTAGGTCGCCCAGTGCGATTGGAAGGCTACCACGACGGAAGTAGATTGACTTAGGTAGTTTATGCCACAACATGTTTTCAGCTCGCTTCGCTACAGTTTTCTTGTTGATTAGGTGTTTAGGACCTACGTTCTCAGAGATAGAGTTACCACCCCAAGAACCACAACCTAGCGTTAGAGATGGCGCAACGTTGAAGTTGTACAAGTCACCGATACCGCCGTGAGTAGTCGGGATGTTGATTAGGATACGAGCTGTCTTCATCTTGTCACCGAAGTAACGGATACGGTCAGCGTTAGTATCTTGGTTAGTGTAAAGACCAGATGTGTGGCCGATACCACCAATCTCAACCATAGTTACCGCTTGAGCAACCGCGTCTTCGAAGTTGTCAGCACGGAATAGACCTAGAGTTGGAGATAGTTTCTCGTGAGCGAATGCGTCATCGTGAGATACTTTGCCCAGACCTTCACCAACAAGAACTTTAGTGTCTGCTGGAACTTTAACGCCTGCCATTTCAGCGATTGCTGCTGCTGGCTGACCTACGATTTTCGCGTTTAGCGCGCCATCGATAAGAAGCACTTTACGAACTTTATCAGCTTCTGCTTTGCTTAGGACATAAGCTTTGTGAGAAGCAAAACGCTCTTTCACTTCGTCGTATACTTCGTCAACTACGATTGCAGCCTGCTCAGAAGCACATACTACACCGTTGTCGAAAGTCTTAGACATAAGGATAGAAGCAACAGCACGTTTGATGTCTGCTGTTTCATCGATAACAACCGGAACGTTACCTGCACCTACACCGATTGCTGGCTTACCAGAAGAGTAAGCGGCTTTAACCATGCCTGGACCACCAGTTGCAAGGATAAGAGCGATGTCATCGTGTTTCATTAGAGCGTTTGAAAGCTCAACAGAAGGCTGGTCGATCCAACCGATGATGTCTTTTGGTGCGCCTGCTGCTACTGCTGCATCTAGAACGAGTTTAGCTGCATCGTTAGTTGAGTTTTTCGCACGTGGATGTGGTGAGAAGATGATACCGTTACGAGTCTTCAAAGAGATTAGAGATTTGAAGATCGCTGTAGAAGTTGGGTTAGTCGTTGGTACGATACCGCAGATGATGCCTACAGGCTCAGCGATAGTCATAGTACCTAGGTTGTCATCTTCTTCTAAGATGCCACACGTTTGTTCGTCTTTGTATTTGTTGTAGATAAACTCAGAAGCGAAGTGGTTCTTGATTACTTTATCTTCAACAATACCCATACCAGATTCTTCTACCGCTTGTTGAGCTAGCGGGATACGGGCCTGGTTAGCTGCAAGCGATGCTGCACGAAAGATTTTATCTACTTGCTCTTGAGAGTAAGTAGCGAACTCTTCTTGCGCTTTCTTAACGCGAGCAACCATTGCATCTAGTTCAGCCATATTAGTTACAGGCATAGGGAATCTCCTAAAATTAACAAATATTAAAAACTTTTTACTAAGGCTATTACTTATCGTTTTTACTGTTTATCAGTCACTTAGAAAACAAACGTCTTAGTAAATTGCTTTCAGGACTGAGTATAATATTTCAGAGTGTGAAAAAAATTGACTTGGATCAGTTCTCACCACCTAAATACTACCAAAGTGGTGCCTCATAACACCAAAATGACATAAATCATTGATAAACAAATAAATTAACTTTCATTTTTTATTGAGTAAAAAAGAAGCAAATGGACAAATAAATAAAAGAAACTACAACAACCTGTAAAAAAGTTTCATTTTTGACCAACAAAATTACATGTAGGACCAATTCTTTGTGCTACTGAGAGTATATCGAACCGAATACATCTCTCTACAAACCACCTTGGTTTTTATCAAAAATGTGCGAATGTTAACGTTTATGTAAAACAGTGCAATTTATCAGCAACTTTATACGTAACATTTCCTTTCCAGATTAGATACAGTTTATTAAAGAATTAGTTTTTCTCACTTAAATGGCAGGGAATGCGTTAGTTTTTTTCATTTCTTACAACCTAACTTTTGCCTTACATTACGCCCAAATTACCCCTTCTCCTTTTCACTAATGTGAACTTTGATGAGTAAGCAACATGCAAACTTTTGAACTTGCTATCTTCTTGCAGTTTTTTCTCGGTTTGGTCGCCGCAGTAAACCCTGTTGGTATCATGCCTGTGTTTGTGTCACTAACCGGGCATATGACACCAGACGAAAAGCGCAATACGGCAACAACAGCAAATGTGGCTGTTGCGATCATCCTGATCATTTCGCTTTTTGCTGGTCAGTTACTGTTAGACATGTTCAGTATTTCTCTGGATTCGTTTCGTGTCGCTGGCGGGTTGCTATTACTTAGCATCGCATTCTCGATGATGAGCGGTAAACTGGGGGAAGATAAGCAGAACAAACAAGAGAAAACGGAATACGTCAGTCGTGAACAGATTGGTGTGGTCCCTCTTGCAATGCCTTTAATGGCAGGGCCTGGTGCAATCAGTTCGACTATTGTTTATGGTGCACGCTACCCAAGCATGTTCGATACCGTGGGCATTAGTATTACGATTGGTTTGTTCTGCCTTTGTTCATGGCTATTGTTCCGCTCTGCCCCATTGATCGTACGATTTTTAGGTCAAACTGGAATCAACGTCATTACTCGTATCATGGGTTTGATATTGGGCGCGCTTGGCATAGAGTTCATTGCGAATGGCTTACGCAACTTATTTCCAGGATTAGCCTGAGTTTCTATAAAATTGTATGATAGAGCGATTCAACAATGGATCGCTTTGTCATGACGACTGACTCTCTTAAACATACTCTATATGTCACCATTTTTGGTACTCATACCAAAGCTGGTAAAACGTTCGATATTGCTCTCATTATCGCGATCATCAGCTCGTTAATCGTACTGGTGTTAGATTCGATACCCTCCGTTCGTGCCGAGTGGGAAAAAGAGCTGAAGTTTATTGAATACACATTTACTGGCCTATTCACGATTGAATACCTTCTAAGGCTTTATTGCTCTCCTAAACCTGCCGCCTACGCAAAGAGTTTTTATGGTGTCGTCGATTTACTTGCGATTTTGCCCACTTATTTAGCACTCTTCTTCCCATCCGCTTCGTTTATGGGTGTGATCAGGGCGCTGCGAGTGATGCGAATATTCCGCATACTCAAGTTAGTCCGATACCTCCAAGAGTCCAATATCCTCTTACGTTCACTGCTTATGGCGCGCAGAAAGATTTTTATCTTCTTTAGCTCCGTCGCCATTATGGTAACGATTTTCGGCTCATTGATTTTTATCATTGAAGGACCTGAAAACGGATTTACTAGCATTCCTAAAAGTATTTATTGGGCGATCGTGACCATCACAACGGTTGGGTATGGTGACTTGGTCCCTCAAACAGACCTAGGTAAAGGGCTTGCATCACTCACCATGTTACTGGGTTATTCCATTTTGGCGGTACCTACAGGTATTTTCACTGCCGAACTGCACCAAGAGATGCAATCGCACAAAGTATTGGTGAAATGCCCAAACTGCTCCCACGCAGGGCACGACTCTGACGCAATTTACTGTAAACATTGTGGTAGTGAACTGGCCGATCCAGACAAAAGAGTCGTTCGAACGGAAGACGACGCATGAAAAAAGAGCTCCCTAAGGAGCTCTTTTATTTTGTCATCAAATAAAGGATTGATGTGATTATGCTTTCTCAGACAGAATAATTCGCAGAGTACGACGCAATGGCTCCGCAGCACCCCAAAGCAGTTGGTCACCAACAGTGAAAGCATTTAGGAAATCATCACCCATTGCCATCTTACGTAAACGACCCACTGGTACAGACATTGTGCCCGTAACTTTTGCCGGTGTTAGCTCTTGAGCAGTGATGTCACGGTCGTTAGGAATCACTTTCACCCAATCGTTATGAGTGGCGATGATTTCTTCGATTTCGTCCATTGGTACATTTTGTTTAAGCTTGATAGTAAGTGCTTGAGAGTGACAACGCATCGCGCCAATACGCACACAAGTACCGTCAATTGGGACAGGTGAACTTTGAGAACCCAAAATTTTATTCGCCTCGGCGCCCGCTTTCCACTCTTCTTTACTCTGACCATTATCGCGCTTCACATCGATCCATGGGATCAACGAACCAGCTAGTGGCACACCGAATTTATCGGTAGGGAAAGAGCCGCTGCGCATTGTATCCGCGACTTTCTTATCGATATCTAGGATAGAGCTTGATGGGTTTGCAAGTTCAGAGCTAACAGAGTCATTGATAACGCCCATTTGCGAGATCAATTCACGCATATTTTGCGCACCAGCACCAGATGCGGCTTGGTAAGTCATTGCGCTTGTCCACTCAACAAGGCCTTTCTCAAATAGACCACCTAGCCCCATTAGCATTAAACTAACCGTACAGTTACCACCGACAAATGTGTTCGTGCCACCGTGGATGCCTTGTTGGATTTGCTTTAAGTTCACTGGATCAAGTGTGATGATCGAATCTTCAGCCATACGTAGCGTAGAGGCCGCATCAATCCAGTAGCCTTTCCAACCAGCCTGACGAAGTGCAGGGAAAACTTTTTCTGTGTAGCTACCACCTTGACAGGTGATTACCGCATCAAGCTGTTTTAAGCTTTCAATATCATACGCGTCTTGCAGTAAGCCTGCGTCTTTTCCTAAGTTAGGAGCAGGAATACCAACTTGAGAAGTACTGTAGAATACTGGTTCGATTAGGTCGAAGTCTTTCTCTTCAACCATACGCTGCATAAGGACTGAACCAACCATACCGCGCCAACCAACTAAACCAACTCTCATCGTATTAACTCTCCATGTATTAAAAAACCTACCCCATAGTTAATTTTTCACAGCAAAATCTCAACCCCTATTTTGTAAATAAGCGCGTTTTTTAACCTTTTCCTCTGAAAAACCGGGTTACACGAGATTTTTTAGTGTTTGGTTTGCGGTTTTAACCATTTTTCAAGTAGGGAAAGCACTTTAGTCCCCTAATTGGTCTTACCACTCAATGAGAAAATAACACATGAAGCACAATAATTTCACATTACACAACATTTAAAACCAAAAAAGTTAAAACAAACTAACAGTTAATTTCACAAGCAAACGTTTTTACCGACGAACATCAAGATAAAACACCAAATGTTCGAAATATAATTTTTGTTAATGTATGTTATGCGCGATTACAACAAGGAGCGCCTTCCTCTATTGCTCCAAGATTGACAGAGGCACATATGAAGCAAGTTACACCACGCCTACCAAGCTTGATACAGGTATTTATCTCGCTCGGTTTATTTCTCCTGCTGGCATTTTCGTTCACAGCCAAGCTAGACCTACCGATTCAGCTAGCGCTATACATAGGTTGGTTCATTGTCATGATATTGGGCATAAAGCTTGGCCATCAGTATAAAGATCTGGAAAAAGCAGCACTAAATGGCATTTCCAATGGACTTGGAGCCGTTTTAATCCTTTTGGCCGTTGGCGCGCTTGTAGGTACTTGGATCTCTGGTGGTATTGTTCCAACCATTATTTACTACGGCCTTAAAGCAATCCACCCTTCCATCTTTTTGCTCGCGACCATGATCATCTGTTCATTGACTGCGCTAGCGACTGGCACATCTTGGGGTGCGGCTGGCACGGCAGGTATTGCAATGATGGGTATCGGTCAAGGTCTTGGTGTTCCTGCGCCAATCACTGCAGGTGCCGTACTTTCAGGCTGTTACTTTGGTGACAAAATGTCGCCTCTATCGGATTCAGTAATCCTTGCTTCATCTATGTCTAACGTTGAAGTGATGGAACATATTAAAGGCATGTTGCCGATAGCACTCATTAGCTACATTATTACAGGCATTATGTTTACTGCATTTGGCTTCCACTACGCAGGTCAAGTTGACATGAGCCAGGTAGACTCTGTCATTAAAGCGATGGAACAGCAGTTCTACATCACCCCTTACTCATTTTTTCCTGTGATCATCGTATTGTCACTTCTAGCGATGCGTATGCCTTCATTCCCAGTGATCAGTTTTGGTTCTCTGCTAGGTATTATTTGGGCAGTGATGATCCAAGATGTCGATTTCCTAACCGCGTTCAACACGGCTTGGGCTCCGTTTGCAATCTCATCTGGCGTAGATTTCATTGACTCAATCCTTAACCGTGGCGGCATGTCTTCAATGCTTGGGTCGGTAGCGGTTATCGTATTCGGCCTTGGTTTTGGCGGTCTACTAGATAAAGTAGGCGTGCTAGAGACTATCGCGAAGCTGTTTGAAAAACGCGTTCAAAGTGCAGGTTCATTGGCAACAAGCACAATTGGTACGGCCTTTATGGGCAACGTATTTGGTTCAGCGATGTACGTTTCACTTATTCTGACCCCAAAAATCTGTGCGAAGAACTATGACCGTCTAGGCTACAAACGTAAGAATTTGTCTCGTAACGCAGAATTTGGCGGCACGCTAACCTCAGGTATGGTCCCTTGGAGTGACAACGGTATCTACATGGCCAGTATTTTGGGTGTTGCTACACTGTCTTATGCCCCGTTCATGTGGCTGAGTTTTGTATGTATCATCGTAACGATCTTCACTTCTTACATGGGTTGGTTTGTTGATAAGTGCGAACCAACAGCAGAAGCAGTTGAAGAAGCTGAAGGCGAATTAAAGCAGCAAACCGCTTAACTTCGCAGAGATAGGAAGAACCTCCCTTCCGAATTCAATACTAAAAAAGAGCGCTTTAAAGCGCTCTTTTTTTATTTCCAAAACAAATCGTTAGCTTTGTTTGACTGGCGTTTTCACGGCTGCACGCTTCCCAAACCAATAGCCCAATCCAAGCGGTGCAAAGAATATAACGGCAATGAACAGAATAAAGTAGATGATGGTACTTTTGACAAGTTCAATCAGCTTAGTCATTGCGAGATTCACAACCTCTTGCGACACTCGATCCATATCTTGAGCAAACTTCTCGCGCTCATGGGTAATGATCTGTGCGATTTCTTGGCGCTCTCTGGCAACCATCAGCTCTATAGCTTGGCGTTCTTCACCCAACTGAGATAAACGCGCCTCCGTCCTTTGATCGATATCGTCAACCAAAGGTTGTAACTCCAGCGCCATTTGTTCTGCCAAATAACGCATGTACTCTGGGTTGTTATCGATAAAATCCCTCATCGAATCAGCGGTAACTTGCAAACTATTGAGCGCCGCATTGACTTTTTCGATACTGGCAGAGCTATTCAAGGCCAACAACTGCGCTTTCCACGTCATAATTTTTGGTGTCTGCTCTGATACCAGACTTAGACGATCAGAGACATCCCCAAGTGCTTCTGGCATCGTGCCTAGCGTTGTAACGGCTTCCTCTTCGCTAATTTGGTTTGCATCTAACCACCTACGGTAAGCCGGAGTCCTAATCATGCTTAAATCAGCGAATGGATGCTGCTTGGCGAACTCTGCAACAAACGTTTGTGTCTTGATGTATGCTTCTTTCTTCAATAAAGATTGAGCCAGTTTATCTACCTCTTTCGCTAAATAAACGGAAACTAACTTAGCCTCATCAGACGCAAAGAGCTCATTACCAGAAGCGGTAGTAAAGAACTGTTCCATTTGTAGCGTGAAAGTCCATGTATCAATCAGTGCAGCCATTGGGGACACTTGGTATGCAGAAGCTTGGATGCCTTCTTCAGCATTTATCTTCCAAAGTAAAATATAAGATTGATGAACTTTATCATGAGGCTCATATTGTTCGTGTAGTGCGTCTGCTGCTTGCTCAACCTGAGCAAAAAACTGCTGCGCATACTCACGAGTCAAAAGACGCATATTGAGCTCTTGTTTGGTAAGAGGGACGGTTTGACTCTCGATCTTGACTTCGAGCAGGGAGCACCCTGAAAGCATCATAACCAGCCCTATCAACATCATTGAAGACATTCGGCGAACGGACATGAAAACACCTTTAACAAATTGTATAGAACAGGAATAAAGCGAACTAAGTCATATAGTTCGAACCTTTATTACCTCAACTCTTATGACATTAAGTCAGAGCAATATCAATCTGTTAGCGCTTCTGTTATCTTTTCACTATTGAGAACATTATTAGCAAAAAGTATGGTTTGTTTTAGGACATCATCTAAACATGCCAACTTCTCTTCCGGCACTTTTTGCCCTTGTTTAATCAACAGTTCAATATCACCCGAAATACAGTGCAATGGCATTGCACCTAAACTCCCTGAGACCCCTTTAAGACTGTGTGCGGCTCTTTGCGCTTGCTCTTTATCCTCTTCTAACAGCTGATACATTTTAGTGCCATCGCCAGAGTGGTCCTGAATAAAGACCTCCAGTAACATCCGCACAGCGCCCTCGTCACCAGACAGAGAATCTAACATTTTATTGATATCTATGTACGGCTCACGTTCCACTACTTCCACTTGTGATGAATTCACCTCATTACAACTTTCTTCGTTCATTTGGACGTTTTGAAACTTTTCTGACTGAGCTGAGGGAACAGCGTTAGCTCCATTTTCATCATCGCCAACTTGCTCTGACTTTTTATCATCGGTTCTGGGTAGTGGTATCGGTTGAATCGTTTTTGGGGAGAAGGCTCCCCATGAAATGAGGAAAAGGAGCAAACCACTGATTACAGACAACCAAACAATAAAAGTCATTAGCTTCTGTTCCAACTGATCATTTATCGAAGTTAACTGGTTCGGGAAATCTGGATTAAGCAGGTGATTGGATAAATAACTGCCCTGTGCCTGAGCAGATAGTGCGCTTGAGGTTTGAGCAAGCTGGCGCTGAAGAGCGCTTCGCTCTTCGGGAGAGAGCGTCTCTGATTCAATAAAAAGTCGGTCTAAGTCACGGTAAGTATCGCTATTCGTTGCAGAGTCACTAAAGACAGACTCAAAAACAAGCGCACCTAAGCGATAGTACATTGCCTGAATTTGCTCAGAGTTTTCTGTTCGAGCACGGCTGCTTCGTAACTGTTCTGCTAACGAAACCAATTCACTGTCACTTCTTACAAAAGCTCGAGCACTTTCTAAAAATCGGTCGGTCGTATAAAGTAATTGAGTGATGTCTGGTGTGATTTTCCCTTCAGAAAACTCACTTTCAAGCTGTAAGCGAACTGCATAAGCCAACTGAAGTTTCAGTGAAATTTGGTCGACGTGTTTAACACGGTAAGGCAGATCGAAGTTAAAAAAGTGCCTGACTTCTTCAACTTTACTTCCTAACTCATTTACAGTCGAAATCGTTTGAATCGTTTGTTTGGCTTGCAGCCAAATGCCAAGTGCTAAAACACACCACAAAACGAACCAGAACCAAACAAACCGCCGTATTCCTTCTTTTAGCTTCAGCAACACTTGCCCCTCGCATATCTCCATTAATTACAAGCATATACTATGGATGTTTCTTATTCACATAAAAAAAGAGAGCCGTTTGCTCTCTTTATTTAACGATATGATTTTAATTGCGACTTAACTGATCTTTTAGATTTGGAGGCGTCCCTTTAATCGTTAAGGTATCCGTCTCTGGATCATAAAAAATACGCTCGCCAAGTAAGAGACTATCGAAGCTAATATTCAAACCACCACCAGCTCCAACAAATTTAGTCAGTTTGCGAACCGTCGCACGATCACCTGGGAAAGACTCTTCAAGTTCGTACCCTTGCTCTTTGGTGAAATCCATAAAGCTCGTGCCATCTTGGCTTTGAGGAAGCTCTCCGGAAAGCTCTGAGATTTGAACTTCATCACCGGATTTAATTTGCTCATTGCAGTAGTCGTAAACTTGTTTCTTGTACTCGTTCACTTCTTGCTTTTCTAGCTTCGAGTCAGCACAAAAATCATCCACCGCCTGCATCAACACTAAGTTTTGTTGTTTAGTATCTAAGCCAATATCCGCTTGCAGAAAATCTAGGAAGAAGTCCGCCACTTTACGGCCAACGCGTCCTTTAATGTATTGTAGATAACGATTGGATTCCTTGTCGGTCTCGTAGCTCGACAGGTCGATGCGTGCGGCAATATCCATTTTGGTGATATCTAAGTAATCTGTCGCACTGATGTCCAAACCTTCGGTCACTTTTAAACTTTGATTCATTGGTAGGATACCGATGAACAAGTAGTCCGTTGCTAAACTCTGATACTCTGCGAAAACCAAGATACCTTCATCCGCAAATGGGTACTTAATCAACTCTTCTTTCAAGCGATTTGCACTAATTTGTGAGAAGTCGTAAAAATCTCGCTCTCCTTTGCGCATTTCTTGAAGCCAAAATTGAAATTCGCTGTCTGACTGGAAAGCGCCAAAACCTTTACCAGCTTTAGAATGGAATACTCGGTGAAGCTCAGCGACTAAGTTTTCTGTAGATGCATCGTTCTCTAATGATGCTGGACGAAAGTTTACAACCAGCTCGTCCTGATCGTTTTTGCACAGTTGATGCAGAATAACGTTTGAAAGATGAAGACTCATAGTGATTTTATCTTGCTACAAGGTTTTAGTTGATGGGCATTGTAGGTTATCATAAGCCGCTTTTACTATCATTATTAGAGTCTTTATGCCGATTACATCTAAATACACTGACGAGCAAGTAGAAAAAATTCTTGCTGAAGTAGCAACAGTTCTTGAAAAACACGCTGCTTCTCCTGAGTTGACGCTAATGATTGCCGGAAATATCGCAACCAATGTCTTAAATCAACGTGTTGCTGCTTCACAACGCAAAGCGATTGCTGAAAAATTTGCTCAGGCGCTGATGTCTTCTTTAGAAACACCAAAAACACACTAATCACGGACAATAGAACACATACATGGTAGACAGCGGAAACTCATACGGCGAACGTGTATCTCGACTAGTTGGTTGGGGTCACTGGTTTGCATTCTTCAATATCGTTGCGTCGATGTTGATAGGCACACGCTACATTGTTCAGTCTCCTTGGCCCGAGACGTTACTTGGTCAGTTTTATCTGGCGGTTTCTTGGGTTGGTCACTTTGGCTTTCTAGTTTTCGCACTTTACTTGCTTGTTCTATTCCCGTTGACGTTTATCCTGCCATCGCGGAAATTGTTCCGTTTGGTGGCAGTGATTTTCGCAACCGTTGGGCAAACCATATTATTAATTGATACCCAAGCGTATCAGTCGATCAATTTGCACTTAACTCCCGTTGTCTGGGAGTTACTATTCAGCGAAGACAAAAGTGCACTCAGCACTGACCTACAACATTTATTTGTTGTGATGCCGCTGATCTTCCTTATTCAACTCGCACTATCCGAATGGGTATGGCGAAAACAGCGCAAACTATCTCATAAGCACGTAGGACGCCCTCTCGCGGCCGTCTTTTTCCTCAGCTTTATGACCAGCCATTTGGTTTACATTTGGGCAGATGCGTATTTTTACAACCCAATTACTAGCCAGCGTTCAAACTTCCCGTTGTCTTACCCGATGACGGCGAAGAGTTTTATGGAAAAACATGGTCTACTTGACCGTGAGGAATACCTAAAACGTTTAGCAGAAAACGAAGGCAACGTAGAGTTAGTCAACTACCCTCTTGAAAAGCTTGAGTTTAACCGCCGAGTTAATAAGCTCAATGTGTTGATGATCAGCATAAACAATTTACGAGCGGATGCGCTTAACCAAGAAGAGATGCCTAACCTCTATGAGTTTGCTGAAAACAATCAGAACTTCCGTAATCATTACAGCTCAAGTAATGATACATACGGGGCCTTTGGTTTGTTCTATGGCTTACCGACCAGTTATGCATCAAGCATCAAGGCGCAAGGTGCGTCCCCAGTATTGCTCGATGTACTGAAAGATCAGGGCTACAACTTTGGTTTATTCAGTGGCAGTGGGTTTGAAGATGATCTCTACTCAGAAATTATTTTCCGCGACTTGAACTTAGCGGAAGACCTAGATGGCACGCAAGCTCATACCGATAAACAATCTATCGCAAACTGGAATACATGGTTAGCAGAGAAAGCAAGTCAGCCATGGTTTAGTTACATCGAAGTCACCACCGTTGATAATTTTGAATCGATTCCTTCAAATAATGACGAAGAAATGCCCGCAAGTGAGCGATTCAAAAAAGCTTATGAATATGCAGTGAAGTCGGCGGATAGAACTATCGCCGGTATTATTGATGAACTAGAAACGACGGGACAACTGACAAACACCATCGTAATCATCACTTCTAATCACGGTAGTGAATTTAACGAAACCAATACGAACAGCTGGGGAGCAAACAGCAACTACAGCCGTTATCAATTACAAGTTCCGATGGTGATCCATTGGCCTGGAATGCTGGCTGGCGAATTTAATCACAGCACAAGTCACTTGGACCTCTCAGTTACACTGTTGCAAGATATGCTCGGCGTATCTTCCAACCCATATGATTACAGTAGTGGTCGCAACCTATTCGATGAAAGCCGTCGTCGCTGGATCTTGGCGGGCGATACTCGCGAGCTTGCCTTAATTACTAGCTCACAAACCACAGTGATCGATAAGTTTGGCAACTACAAGCTGTATGACAAAAACTACAAACGACTTCGAGATGATGCACCGAAGTTGCCAGTTTTGATGCAAGGTTTAACTGAGTTACAGCGTTTTTATTCTAAAAACGATTAATACCTAGCAATCCATATACTATTCAAACTCCCCTTTTGGGGGGAGTTTTTGTTTATTTAAACAACACAAACCACAAATTTGCGCAGTAAACATCCAATCAGTTCAACTAGGGGTTTACAACATTTTCAAAGCCTTATATTATGCGCCTCAACAACGGAGAGATGGCTGAGTGGTTGAAAGCACCGGTCTTGAAAACCGGCATACGTTAATAGCGTATCTAGGGTTCAAATCCCTATCTCTCCGCCACTTTTAGAAAAAGCCCGCTAAGAAATTAGCGGGCTTTTTCGCATCTCCAGACTTAAAAGATTTGTACAAATCACTTATCACTTCTTGAACGCAACTAAGCACTCCGCCACACTCTGAAAGAACCCACAAAAAATTAATGCCCTTTTCGTTCGTTCCAGTGTTGAATCAATTTGATATTTACATCTAGTTGTATCTACTCATCAATAAAGACTTCTTTAGCGGCATTGATAAGCTGCAAATGAATTGGGACGAGGTCAGCATGATTCGTTCGATATCCACCTCCAACGACAGCTGCGACAGGGATACCTCGAGATTTCACTGTTTGCATTAAAAATCTATCACGTTCTAAAATCCCTTGCGTCGACACATCAAAATATCCAAGCTCATCGTCTTGATGTATATCGACACCAGCATCGTAGATAACCAAATCAGGGCGATGAAGATTAAGTGCCATATCGACCACTTCTTTAAACGCCATTAAAAAATCCTCATCACCTGTTCCTCGCACCATAGGCACATCGAGGTCAGACTGAGGCTTCCTCGCTGGGAAGTTTTTATCACAGTGGAAAGAAAGCGTGATGATATCTGGCTCATCGTCACATAAAGTTGCTGTTCCATCCCCATGGTGAACATCACTATCAATGATCAATACTTTATCGACATGCTCGACTTCGAGCGCTTGCCTGGCCGCGATCACTAAGTCATTAAATAAACAAAAACCACTCCCAAACTCTTTGTGTGCGTGGTGATACCCACCACTCAAATGAATGGCCACACCGTACTCAAGTGCCTTTTTTGCGGTCAGAGCCGTGCCCGCTGCTGAAGTTAGCGTTCTGGTAATGAGAGACTCACTCCAAGGAAAACCTATTCGGCGCATCTTCGCAGCTGGCATGTTTCCACTAACAAGTAACTCGACGTATTCCTCGTCATGAACACGTTTTACTTCCCCAACAGTTAATGCTTCGGGCTGGAAAAACTGCGTGTGCTCTTTCCAGTTATCTTTCTCCATATGCACCAATACCGATTCATAGAGGTACTGGTATTTCATAATTGGGTAACGATGCCCCTCTGGCAACTCAAGTTGAGAATAAATCGGGTGGTAGATAAATGGCAGCATGAGAAATTCTTAATAACAATGGTAACGAAATAGTATCAACTTAAAGGGTTGAATAAAACGCAATTTAATTGATAATGATTTTCAATATCAATTAAATTTAATATACATATGAATTCTACTTTCTTTGCTATTCTCGGCGCACTGTTTGGCTCTCTTTGTGCCCTGTCCCTATTTTCATCTCTTGTTGTTGGTGCGTGGTGGTTGGTTGATTTTATTGTGCTTAACTAACACAATGACTTTCAACTGAAATCAAAAAAACATAGGTGTTTGTATGAGTCAAACCGTCTTTATTACCGGAGCAAATCGCGGCATTGGCCTTAGCTTAACTGAGCTGTACCTGAAGCAAGGCCACCAAGTACATGCTACTAGCCGTTCCTTAGAGAACAGTTCAGAACTACAAACTCTAGCCTCACAATTCAGTAATCTGGTTTTGCACGAACTGGATGTCACTCACTACGAACAAGTCGCTAAGCTTGCCGATAAACTCCCTGCCATCGACTTACTCATCAATAATGCAGGATATTACGGCCCCAAGGGATATGGCTTTGGAAACACTGACGTAGAAGAATGGCGTAAAGCCTTCGAAGTAAACACCATTGCACCGTTAAAACTGGTTGAGCACTGTTACCCTCGCTTACAACAAGGCAAGATAAAAAAGATTGCTTGTATCTCATCAAAAGTGGGGAGCATGACCGAAAATACGTCCGGTGGCGGTTATATTTATCGCTCATCGAAAGCGGCGCTTAACTCGGTTGTGAAAAGCTTAAGTAATGATTTAACACCTGAAGGATTTACCGTTTTAGCGCTTCACCCTGGTTGGGTAAAAACGGCGATGGGCGGGCCAAATGCTTTGATAGATACGCAAACCTCCGCGCAAGGCCTAGCGAACGTGATAGAGCTGAGCACACCGCAGCTTTCAGGTCGATTTATTAACTACGATGGTACTGAGTTACCTTGGTAGCAGCATTAAGACACAACCATCACTAAACCAAATACCATCAAAGCCAGGCTTCATAATCGTGACTTGGTTGGCAAACATAATGTTCATCAGTGATCCACCAGCATAATTCACGCAATCTAACTTGAATTTATCTACATCCAATCCAGACTTAGGAAAAAGTAGAACAAATAAGGAGAAAGCACGATGGCAGCAGATAGGGATTTGGTTAATTTTAGCGAAGAGCACGAACTAAATTACTGCTTGAGAAGTGCTGGTAAACGCCAAACTCAAGCGAATCGAGATACATTAGTTGACTTGGGCAACCAGGTGAAAGAGGTACTGGACAAACGCGTGTTAACTCAAGGTGAAGTAAGAGGCGCGATCCAAAACCACGGTGACCTGTTCGAGTAATCTATTTTCAAGCATGCGCGGTGTTTAATTACACCGCGCTTGTCCTATGCCTGCTTACCTTTGGTTGCACGAGATTTAGTCGCGCCACCATTCTTTGAATAACTGCGCTTTTTACGTTTAAACGCAGGACGTTCCACCTTGGGTAGATGACGTAATGAATCAGGGATAGGGCCTGCTTTTACTTGTGCCATCAAGCTATCAATGCGTTGTTCCAGTGCTTGCATGAACGGCTGATATGCTTGATTTCTCTCTGCCATACCTTGTAACTGGTGCTCCCAATGAGCCGTCATATCAGGGTATGTTGAATCTTCTGGCAAGGCATGAATGAGACCTCTTCCCGCAGGAGAACTGAGAATTGACTTACCTTGACGCGTAAGCAGTTGGCGTTTGAACAGCGTGTCCAAAATACCAGCGCGAGTCGCTTCCGTGCCTAGCCCATCAGTGTCACGAAGGATTTTTTTCAGTTCTTTATCCGCAACGTAACGGGCGATCCCGGTCATCGCTTGCAACAACGATGCCTCGGTAAAATGCTTTGGTGGCTCGGTTTTTCGGTCTTTTATTTCCCCTTCACGACAAGTTAACACGGTGCCTTCGGGTAGCGGTGGCACAGCATCAATACCTTCATCTTCCTTGTCAGTTTTGCCCATTAGCGCTTTCCAACCCGGCGAAACTAACTGACGACCTTTCGCGACAAACGTACCACCAGCGATATCGAAAACCAATTTCGCTTCTGCGTAAACCGCCGCCAGATAGAACTGCATGAGGTACTGGCGCGCAATCAATTGATACACCTTCATCTCATTGCCCGAAAGCGCATTCACATTAGCTTGTTTTGGTGTAGGGATAATCGCATGGTGCGCATCCACTTTTTTATCGTTCCAGGCTTTGGACTTTAATGTTAAGTCTGCTCCCTGAACCGCACCTTGCAACTCTTTTGCGTTGTTCGCAATAGCAGTTGTCACCGTCCCTGCTTGTGAGTAGTGTTCCATCGGTAAATAGCGACAATCTGAACGCGGGTAAGTGATCAGCTTGTGCTTTTCATACAATGCCTGACAAGTATCTAGTACTTGTTGCGCACTCATACCATAGCGCTTCGCTGCATCGATCTGTAAAGCAGATAATGAATAAGGTAATGGTGCTGATTGCTTGGTTTGCTTTTGTTCCGACTCCGTCACTTTCGCGAGTTGATTTGCAATACGGTTTGCAACGTTTTCCACTAACTTACGGTTTAACACTCGCCCTTCTTCATCCTGCCAAGGCTTGCATGCCTCACTTGGCTTCCAACGAGCACGAATATCAAAAGTACCATTGGCATCTTGATATGGGATCAGAGCATTTAGGGTAAAATAGTCCTTCGGGACAAAGTTTTCGATTTCCTCATCACGACGCACCACTAAGCCAAGAACTGGCGTTTGCACTCGCCCTACCGAGAGAACACCTTGATACCCTGCTTTTTGACCAAGCAAGGTATAAGCACGAGACATGTTCATGCCATACAACCAATCAGCCCGAGAGCGAGCCAATGCAGAAACTGAAAGTGGGATAAACTCGCGATTACTGCGCATAGAACTGAGTGCGCGTTTCACCGCAGGTAAGTTCAAGTCGGAAATCAGCAAACGCTGTGTGGATTCCTTCTTGGTTTTAGATAACTTGCAATAGTCCAGAACTTCATCAACTAACAGCTGACCCTCTCGATCTGGGTCTCCTGCATGAATGACTTCTTTAGCTTCTTTGAGCAATTTACGAATCACTGTTAATTGCTTACTTGCGCTTTTCCTCGGTCTGAGCTGCCATTGCTGCGGAACAATTGGTAAATCTGCCATATTCCACTTTTTGTAACGCTCATCGTAAGCGTCGGGTTCGACCTGTTCGAGTAAGTGGCCGATACACCAAGTAACGATATCCCCGTTCCCACAGCGGATGAATCCTTGATCTTTCTTTTGAGGGTTTGGCAGTGCAGCGGCAATCGCACGGCCTAAACTTGGTTTTTCAGCAATAAACAGACGAGACATAACGTTTTGGAAATAAATATAATTAGGGCCACATTAACGAATGTAGCCCTAATAAATCAAGAAAAACTGTATAAATAAACAGTCAGTTTATTTAAGTTTTCAGTTATAGAAATTCAACAAACTGAGAAAGGTCACGCTCAGGAACTTTCATCGGTGTACAACCAGGCGTGCCTAAGTACAAGAAACCAACAATCTCATCGTCACCTTCTAAACCAAATGCTTGATGAACTTCTGGATGGAACATCCACTTACCTGAGCGCCAAAACCCTTGAAAGCCTTGCGCTACGGCTGCCATTTGCATCGCTTGTACAGCGCATCCCGCAGATAAGTGTTGCTCTAGTGCTGGTACTTTCTCATGTTCTGTTACTTTAGCAATCACCGTGATCACCATTGGTGCGCGAAATGGGGCATTCTTTACCTTTTCGACCACCGCTTCATCACTATTTTCAGCTTCTGCCGCTTTTACCAAGATATCTGACAGTTTTTTCAAACCATCGCCCTGTGCGATAACGAAACGCCAAGGGGTTAATCCCGCATGGTCAGGCGCACGAAGGCCAGCACGAATGATGTTCTCAAGAGCTTTACCTTCTGGTGCAGGCGCGGATAACTTCGCGATAGATCGGCGATTGAGCAAAAGATCGAGAGCGTCCATGAAAGAATCCTTATTGAATATCGTTGTTATTTTGTTTACGCCACTTTAGCACAATCTGCTCCTGCGAATAACAACCGGTTTTCTGTGGGCTTGATAACGTGCTTCACTTAACATCAATCTGGGTTTAATGTTAATTTATTCGCGAAATGAATAAGTTGAACATAGGCAGGTTGATGAACAAGGACAAACAAAACAGCATTTACGAAAAGATCGTTAATGACGAAGATGCCCGTGCCTGTAAGGCGATTCCTGAATCAGCTTGTCATCAAGTTCCCGGCAACTTTCTTAAAATCATTCTCGCTCAGTTTTTAACGAAAGTCGGCGATGCGTTAATCAATCCTAAAGTCACGTTGCCGTGGATACTACAAAGTCTCGGGGCTCCGGTTTACTTAATTGGTTGGCTGGTTCCTATTCGTGAGTCAGGATCCCTTATCCCACAACTTAGCATCGCGCACTACATCCGACGCATTCCAGTAAGAAAATGGGTCTGGGTAATTGGCAGTATCTTGCAGGCTCTTTCCATATTTGCAATCGGATTGGTCGCATTAACTCTAACAGGAGCAGCTGCGGGTTATGGTGTGATTGCATGCCTTGTGATCTTCAGCCTCTCACGCGGTTTAAATTCCGTCGCATCAAAAGATGTATTGGGCAAAACCATCCCTAAAAACCAACGAGGTCAAGTCAACGGCTGGTCTTCAAGCGCTGCTGGCCTGGTTACGCTGCTTTTCGCGAGCCTTCTGGCACTAGCCTGGTTATGGGACGTAGAGCCGACAGAGCGCTTTTACGGTCTGAGTTTAGGCTTAGCGGGCGTCATATGGCTCATCGCGGCATTCGTCTATGCGCGAATTAATGAGTATGCCGGTGAGGTAGACGGTGGTCGAAATGGCGTCCTCGAAGCATTTAAACAACTCGCGTTACTTAAGACAGACGTGACCTTTCGTCGATTCGTTATCACGCGGACACTATTTTTATGTTCTGCGCTGAGTGCACCGTACTACGTTGTGCTGGCACAGCAATCTCTGGGTGGACAGCTCTGGGTGCTAGCTCTCTTTATGTTTGCGAGTGGCTTAGCCTCCTTTGTGTCAGGTCCTTTCTGGGGAAGAATGTCCGATCGCTCCAGCCGCAGTGTGATGGTCATAGGCGCAATGATGAGCGCGCTACTTGGTGTTGTGTTATTTATTTACGATACATGGGTCACCGCTAGCCAAAGCTTCCTATTCGTGATTCCTCTGCTTTACTTTTGTGTTTGTATTGCCCACGACGGAATACGAGTCGGACGAAAAACCTATTTAGTTGATATCGCAGAAGGTGACAAACGGACGAGCTATGTAGCCGTGAGTAACACAGTGGTTGGGATAATGCTGCTTCTAATGAGTTCTCTTGGTGTTATGTCGAACTTTTTGAGCCTTTCAGCAGTGGTGTTAGTGTTCTCTTTTATTACTCTTGCTGGCGTAGTAATGGCCAAACAACTGCCAGATATCAGTGACTAGTTCTATACAAAAAAAGCTGCGCTCAAAGCGCAGCTTTCATGGTAAACACACATTAAAAGGCTAGAGTTTTACCGCCAATTTAACACCTTGACGAATCGCACGCACAGCATCAAGTTCACCCGCATGGTCAGCTCCGCCAATGATATGAATCTTCTCTCCGAGTTCAGACCATTTATCTTCAAATGGACGAACAGACTCTTGCCCCGCACAAATGACGACTTTGTCCGCGTTCAATAATTGTTCTTTTCCATCTACATGAATGTGTAAACCTTGATCATCAATTTTATCGTAAGACACACCACCGACTAAATGTACGCCCCGTTTTTCAAGGGTACGTTTATGGATCCAACCTGTCGTTTTACCCGGACCTTTACCTACACGACCTTTACGACGCTGAAGTACCCAGACTTCTTTATCGCTAACCGCATCAGGGTAAGGGTATAAACCACCCGGCTGAGACATCTCCTTGTCGATTCCCCATTCATGCAACCAGTCATCCAACGTTTGTCCAACTGGCTCTGTGAGCATGGTCGCGACATCTACGCCAATGCCACCAGCACCAACGATAGCCACTTTCTCACCGACTGGCGTTTTGTCTCGAATGAGAGTTTGATAGTCGACGACTTTCTCTGGGTTATCAATTCCATCAATATTGACTTTACGTGGCTCAACACCCGATGCCATCACTATCTCATCGTACTCTGTGAGTAAGTCATAGTTCGCTTCCGTCGATAAGTGCAGATTCACGCCTGTTTCATCAATACGGTTAGCGAAATATCGTATCGTCTCTCGAAACTCTTCCTTACCAGGGATCTGCATCGCAAGACGGAACTGACCACCGATGCGGTCGTTCTTTTCGAACAAATCAACCTTATGGCCACGTTCAGCCAGTGTGGTCGCACAAGCCAAGCCCGCAGGGCCAGCACCAACAACTGCAATGTTTTTCTTCTTAAAGGCTGGTTCAACAACAATTTCGGTTTCATAGCACGCTAGAGGGTTCACTAAGCAACTGGCGCGCTTACCTTTAAACACGTTATCTAGACACGCCTGATTACAACCAATACACGTATTAATAAGCTGCGCTTTTTCCTGTTCGGCTTTAGCAACAAAGTAAGGATCGGCCAAGAATGGGCGCGCCATCGAAACCATGTCGGCATGACCTGAAGATAAAATGCGTTCTGCTTCATCTGGCGTATTTATACGGTTGCAAGTGATAATAGGAACCGAAACGTGAGGTTTAACTTTTTCCGTAACCCATGTAAACGCACCACGTGGTACTTGAGTCGCAATGGTCGGAATTCGAGCCTCATGCCAACCGATACCCGTATTAATAATCGTGACGCCAGCCTCTTCAAGTGCTTTCGCCAATTCGATAACGTCTTCAAAAGTGCTGCCCTGCTCGACAAGATCCAGCATAGAAAGACGGAAGATGATGATGAACTTGTCACCCACCGCCTTGCGTACCGCTTTAACAATTTCTAGCGGAAAACGCATACGTTTTTTATAGCTGCCACCCCATTCGTCGTAACGCATATTAGTACGTTTACATAAGAATTGGTTTATCAAGTAACCTTCCGAGCCCATTAACTCGACGCCATCATAACCAGCAAGCTGTGCTAACTCCGCACTATTAGCAAACGCGTCGATGGTTTTCTTTATCTGGCGGTCGCTCATTTCACTCGGAGCAAACTTTGCAATCGGCGCTTTAATGCCAGATGCACTTTGCGAGAATGGATGCATTGCATAACGCCCAGCATGGAGAATTTGCAACGCAATTTTACCACCGTGCTTGTGCACCGCTTCTGTCACAACTTTATGGGCTTTAGCATGTTTTGGCTTGCTGAATTCAGCACTCAACGGGTGTAAACGACCGCGTAAGTTAGGAGAAAAACCTCCGGTTACAATCAGTCCGACACCGCCTTTCGCGCGTTCTTCATAAAAAGCAGCGAGCTTCTGTAATCCTTCTTTGTGCTCTTCTAAGCCCGTGTGCATTGATCCCATCAGAACTCGGTTTCGTAATTGTGTGAAACCGAGATCCAGTGGCTTTAATAGGTTTGGGTACATGGCAGACATCACTTAACATCCATTGTTATTATCATGGTCTGACCAGATTAAGCCTGCTCAACCAAAAAATCAAACAAGCGTTTACATTTTTGTAACACCGATCAATCTCGTGTGAAAATATGCCAATTGTTGAGTGGTCGTGATAAGCTAAAAAAATGTTATCTTTTGAGATCTTAGAGATAAGAACCCATACTTTGTTAGACTCGGCGTAACTATCTCGTTATGGAGACAAGATGAAAAAACTCTTCAAATTTATTGGTTTGATATTTAAAGGGATATGGAAAAGTATCACTTTCATCAGACTCGCACTGGCAAACCTAATTTTCTTGCTGATGATTGCCGTTTTCTACTTTGCCTTTACTTATACCGGAGACGGTCAACCTGTCGTCGAAAAAGAATCGGCATTGGTGATGAACCTTTCAGGCCCAATTGTCGAACAAAGACGTTATGTAAACCCAATGGACTCTTTTGCTGGTTCCCTTTTGGGTAATGAGCTACCGAAAGAAAACGTCCTTTTCGATATCGTTGATACTATTCGCTACGCGAAAGACGATCCTAAAGTGTCTGGATTAGTGCTAGCACTGCGAGACATGCCAGAAACAAATCTCACGAAACTACGTTACATCGCGAAAGCGTTGAACGAATTTAAAGCGTCAGGCAAACCCGTTTACGCCGTAGGTGATTTCTACAACCAAAGCCAATATTACTTGGCAAGTTACGCCGATAAAGTTTATCTGGCACCTGATGGTGGTGTATTGATTAAAGGTTACAGCGCTTACTCAATGTACTACAAAACGTTACTTGAAAAGCTTGACGTTTCTACTCATGTTTTTCGCGTAGGTACTTATAAATCCGCTATCGAACCGTTTATTCGTGATGACATGTCCGATGCGGCGAAAGAGTCAGCAACACGTTGGGTTACTCAATTATGGAGTGCTTTTGTTGATGACGTAACAACAAACCGAAACATTGATGCGAAAGTGCTTAATCCAACCATGGATGAGCTGATTAACGAGATGAAGTCTGTAAATGGCGATATTGCTCAGCTCGCAGTCAAACTGGGGCTAGTGGATGAACTTGCGACACGCCAAGACATTCGCACTCTATTTGCAAAACAGTTTGGTAGTGACGGCAAAGACAGCTACAACGCGATTGGTTACTACGACTACCTTGCAACGATTCGTCCCGATTACACACTACCTCAGCACGACATCGCCGTTGTTCTAGCAAGTGGCGCGATTATGGACGGTCAACAACCTCGCGGAACTGTTGGTGGTGACACGGTCGCAAGCTTGCTGCGTCAAGCACGCAATGATGAAAAAGTGAAAGCGGTCGTGTTACGAGTAGATAGTCCAGGAGGCAGTGCCTTTGCTTCTGAAGTGATTCGTAACGAAGTAGAAGCTCTGAAGCAAGCAGGTAAGCCGGTTGTTGTATCCATGTCGAGTTTGGCCGCTTCTGGTGGTTATTGGATTTCAATGAGCGCAGACAAAATCGTTGCTCAGCCAACAACCCTGACGGGCTCCATTGGTATATTTAGTGTCATCACCACGTTTGAAAAAGGCTTTAGCAAGTTAGGTATTAACACTGATGGCGTTGGCACATCGCCGTTCTCAGGTGACGGTATTACCACTGGCCTTTCTGAGGGCGCGTCTCAAGTGTTCCAATTAGGTATCGAGCACGGTTACAAGCGCTTTATTTCTCTAGTTGGCGAGAATCGCGATATGTCTCTAGAGGAAGTTGACAAAGTTGCTCAAGGTCGAGTTTGGACTGGCCAAGATGCACTATCCTTTGGTCTTGTCGATCAAATGGGTGACTTTGATGATGCTGTAGAGCTAGCGGCGAAACTAGCGAACGTAACCGATTACGGCATTTACTGGGTAGAAGAGCCTCTTTCACCTACTGAACTATTTCTACAAGAGTTTATGAAACAGGTGAAAGTCTCTCTAGGTATTGATGCAACAAGCTTGCTACCAAAAAGTCTTCAACCCGTAGCTCAACAATTCGAACAAGACGCAAGCTTGCTCCAAAGCTTCAACGATCCTAAAGGTCAATACGCATTTTGTTTGAACTGCCAAGTGCAGTAGTTTTTCCATCAATATTACAAAGGGCACTTCTACTTGAAGTGCCCTTTTTATTAGGCTTTGCATCTCCTCAGATGACTTTCTGATGCTGTGCGTATAGCCTCGCATCTCAAGGTTATTTAGGTATATAATCCCCGCCTCTGTTCCCCTACACGAAAGAAAAAACGATGACTAGAAAACACATCTACATCGCTTACACCGGTGGTACCATCGGAATGCAAAAATCCGACCACGGCTATGTGCCTGTTGCTGGCTTTATGGAAAAGCAATTAGCAAGCATGCCCGAATTCCATCGTCCTGAAATGCCGGATTACACCATCCACGAATACGACCCTCTGATTGACTCATCAGATATGACACCTGCTGACTGGCAGCAGATTGCGAATGATATTCGTGACAACTATGACAAATACGATGGTTTCGTTATCCTACATGGTACTGACACCATGGCGTACACAGCGTCCGCATTGTCTTTCATGCTTGAAAACCTTGGTAAGCCAGTGATTGTAACGGGTTCACAAATCCCTCTCGCAGAGCTGCGTTCTGACGGCCAAGCAAACCTATTAAACGCGCTACATATTGCGGCAAACTACCCGATCAACGAAGTAACTTTGTTCTTCAATAATCAATTGATGCGTGGTAACCGCAGCACAAAATCTCATGCAGACGGTTTTAATGCCTTTACTTCACCAAACCTTCCTCCACTATTGGAAGCTGGGATCAATATTCAAGTTAGCAACAGCATAACCGTTGGTGCACAACCAGAAGGCGAGTTTAAGGTTCACAACATCACGCCACAACCAATCGGTGTGATCACCATGTACCCTGGTATTTCACACGAAGTTATCCGCAACACGCTTCGTCAGCCCGTGAATGCGATGATTCTTCTGACTTTTGGTGTCGGTAATGCTCCTCAGAACCCTGAGCTGCTTGGTCACCTGAAAGAAGCCTCTGAGCGCGGCGTTATTGTCGTAAACCTAACTCAGTGTTTGGCAGGTAAAGTGAATATGGGCGGATATGCCACAGGTTGTGCTCTCGCAGACTCTGGTGTTATCAGTGGCTTTGACATGACGCCCGAAGCGGCGCTGGCAAAACTACACTACCTTCTAAGCCAAAACCTTTCTTACGAAGAAGTAAAAGAGAGAATGCAACAAGTACTGCGTGGTGAAATGAGCCTGTAAGTTCAAGCTTTCTACGATCTAAAAAGCCCAATACAATTTGGGCTTTTTTCTTTCAAAATCAAAATAATAAAATTTTGAGAAATAAGGCGTAAGGATTAATCAATGTTCGGATTGACACGAACAATATCGCTCTCTTCTCCGCTGAATTGTTTTTTAAGCTCTTGTTTTGATTTAAAACTGATTTCACCACCGGCTGCAACCGTCATATGCTGCGCATCAGTATTATGTTTTGATTGATACAACATCACAGCTTGCATACACGAATCTCGCTGCTCTTTAGAAAGTGTTGTACCCTCAGGCCA
>NZ_JAWOTC010000008.1:0-158574 GCF_033338675.1 Vibrio sp. Vb1574 | reverse complement strand
CTTTAAAATACAAAACGCCCGATGAAGTACATCGAGCGTTTTAGTTAAAAAGTGTCAACCCATATCAGGACGGGTCACGCCGATCTTTTTAGCGTTTGAACGTTACTTGCTCTGCTTGTTCAAGATGAATATGAGTTGTCGCAGGCTGTGTTTCTGCAATCACTTTACCGTGACGGACAGAGTAACGAACCGGCACTTGGCGACGTACTGCGTCAAAACCATTTTCTGCGGGAAGAATCAGTAAACTACCAGGTTTGCCTTCTTCAATGCCGTGCTTATCTTGAATGTTCAGTGTACGTGCTGAATTGGTGCTGATCAGATCCAGTGAGTTGTTGATTTGGTCGTAACCCATCACCTGGCACACGTGCAGACCCATATGCAGCACTTGCAGCATGTTTGCAGTGCCTAGTGGGTACCAAGGGTCAAATACATCATCGTGTCCAAAGCAGACGTTGATGTTGGCATTCAGCATCTCTTTCACTCGTGTTACGCCGCGACGTTTTGGGTAATCATCAAAACGGCCTTGTAAGTGAATGTTCACCAATGGATTTGCCACGAAGTTGATACCGGACATGCGTAATAAACGGAACAGGCGAGATGCGTATGCACCGTTGTAGGAACCCATCGCTGTGGTGTGACTGGCCGTGACTTTATTCCCCATATCAAACTTGTGCGCTAATGCTGCCAGTGTTTCAACGAAGCGAGATTGTTCGTCATCGATTTCATCACAATGCACGTCGATCAGGCGGTCGTATTTTTGCGCTAACTCGAATACGTAGTGCAGCGATTCAATGCCATATTCGCGTGTGAATTCAAAGTGTGGAATCGCGCCAATCACGTCCGCACCTAATTTGACGGCTTCTTCTAGCAGCTCTTTGCCATTTGGGTAAGAGAGAATTCCTTCCTGCGGGAAGGCGACGATTTGGATATCTACCCATTCTTTCATCTCTTCACGCACTTCTACCATCGCTTTTAGGGCAATTAGGGTAGGGTCTGAAACATCGACGTGGGTACGAACGTGTTGTACGCCGTTTGCTATCTGCCATTTTAAGGTTTGTTTTGCGCGCGCTTTCACGTCTTCAATCGACAGCATTTCTTTGCGCTCAGCCCAACGTTCAATACCCTCAAACAATGTGCCAGAGATGTTCCAGCTTGGCTCACCTGCGGTTTGAGTTGTATCTAAGTGAATGTGTGGCTCGCAGAAAGGCGCAACCGCCATACCGCCTTCAGCATCGATGATGTCACCGTTATGACTAAGCTCCACATCGTTGCTTTCAATGCGCTTGAATTGACCATCTTCAATCAAAATTTGCTGCAGACCTTCTTGTCCTTTTAGCGTTACGTTTTTGATCAGTAGTGTTGTCATGATGGTTCCTTACGCTGGCTGTGTTGCCAGTGCTTTTTTGTTGAGAATAGGATTAAGAATCAGGAAGCTAATTGCACCGCCAAGTACAGCGTTAATCGGCACTACGCCAGGAAGGAAGTGTCCTGCACCAACGCCAATCGCTACAGCGATAATGCCAGCCCAGTTTACGCTTTGGAACTGGGTGGCTTCAAAGTTTGCGTAGCGTTTACGGTTCGTGAAGAAGTCAGCGATGATCACACCGCCAATCGGTGGAATTGCCAAAGATAAGAAGGTCAGCCAGCCAACAAAGTTATTGTAGAGCCAGAGAGCGCAAAGTGTGCCAACAAGACCGTTCGCCATTGAGATGTATTTACTTGGTAAGCCTGTGATGTTGGAAAATCCAAGACCCGATGCGTAGAGCGCGTTGTCGTTGGTCGTCCAAATATTTAACCCAAGTACGATAATGGCAGGAATCAATAAACCTTGTGCAATCATCACTTCAGAGATGTCTGATTGACCCGTCACCGACGCACCTGCCGCGCCAAAGATAAACATTAGCGAGTTACCGATGAAAAATGCCACCATGGTGATCATCACGGCGCTGCGCGGCTTTTTACCAAAGCGTACGAAATCCGCCGTTAATGTACCAGCACTGACAAAAGAGCCGACAACCATCGCGAGAGCTATTGAAAAATCGAGTGGCTCGGTTGGTTGAACTTGTTGTAGTTCGCCAATACCACCAACGCTATTTACTGCCTCGATGACAGAGTAGCCGCCAAGTAGTGCAATGGCAGGAACGGCGATTGCTGACAGCACCATCAGTGCTGAGATTCCAAAGTAAACGGTCGCGGTCATGAGCAAACCGGATACAAGGATCAACGTGTTGGTATCGATGCCCGTTGCTTTATGCACCGGAATCGCAAACATCGCGACACCAACTCCAAACCACCCAACTTGAGTACCGCCAAGAAGAGCGGAAGGAAGCCAAGAGCCTTTAGAACCAAAAGAGAAACGAGCAAGAAGGTGGGTAGAGAGACCAGTAGAAGCGCCGATGTAACCGAGGAAAGAAGTGTAAATACCGAGGATTAGGTTACCGATGAGAACAGCGAGGAAAAAATCATTAAAGGAGAGCCCAGTACCGAGAGAACCCCCTGTCCACATACTTGCGGAGAAAAAAGTGAGTCCTAACATCACCATGGTTAGTGACGCCACGCCTTTTCTGGCCGTGTTGGGAACTGGTCCAAGACTGTAGTTATTGTCTCCAGCCATTATTGCCTCCGCACATTGAAATATTAAATTATAGCACCTGATTTTCAGGCAAACGGCGCGTATTATCGTGATGTAAATTTAATAGTCAATGATAAAATTGAAATTTAAACGTTTGCTTGGTTTTTTATGTGTATTTTTTCTTTTAATAACAATGGCTTGGTTTTTAAATTCTAAAGGTGGAAAGTTTGTTTTTACGTATTTTCTATGATTTATAGACAGGTTTTCTATGTGAAATTAATGTTTTGAATTGCTATTTGTTTTTATGGATTAAATTTATCTATAACTCTGGATTGTTCAGTCGATTTCTATGAAAAGAAAACGATTTCATGATGAGGTTTTTGGTTTGGACGTTATTTGTTCTTTTCTTGGGTGTGTTTTCTTGGTTTTATTTTATGTAGGTGATTTATTTTTGTTGAAGCTCGCATTTCTAATGGCTTAGTGGGCGAATATTTGAATTTTATAAACAGTAAAAAATCTGTTGTGGGTAAGAAAAGTACAACCGAGCTCGGTCAGAGGATAAGAGGGCAATAGCCACATAAAAAAATAGCCAACCGCAAAGAGTGCGATTGGCTTATATACATGTGAACAAAATCAAGTTCACTAACAACGTCAGTTGGCTAGGTGACCCTCGGCTTAAGAAGGGTCGATTTATATAATGCAGTTACTGTGCCAACTTTAATATGCCCTAAAATACGTAGTTTCTGTGACATGCGTTGCTTAAAGTCTGAGTTTGTTTGCAATTTGCAACTGCGTTATGCAATTTGACTCTATTATGCTAATGATTGATTAATAAACAATGAACCTTTTAAAGCATGACTAAACTCGCCGTTCCTAAAAAGGCGAAAAAACCAACTACATCTGTCACTGTTGTTAGAATCACCGAGCCAGCCAAAGCGGGGTCCAATTTAAACTTATCCAGAATAATGGGAATCAGCACACCAAATAAAGCTGCGGTAATAATATTGACGATAATGGCCAGCGCGATGGTTCCCCCTAGAACCGGAGATTGAAACCACAATCCGGCGAGCCCGCCGATGATTAACGCCCAAGCAATGCCGTTCAGAGAGCCAATACCCAACTCATTTTTCAAAAGCTTGAAGCGGTTACCTGGGGTGATCTGATTAAGCGCCATCGCACGAATCATTAGAGTGAGCGTTTGGCTGCCAGCAATGCCCCCCATGGATGCAACAATTGGCATGAGCACCGCCAAAGCCACTACCTGAGCAATTACATCTTCAAACAGTCCGATAGTGACAGACGCCAAAATCGCAGTAAGCAAATTGATGCCTAACCAAACCCCGCGCTTTTGCGAGCTTTTTAATACTGGCGCAAACAAGTCATCGCCTTCATCCATACCTGTACCGGCCATCAAACGTGCTTCGTAGATTTCACGCTGTGTACTCAATGCAAACTGCCAATCGACTTCACCGATCAGTGTTTGGTCTGCATCAGTTACAGGGAGAGCGGGCAGTGTGCTGTGTTCTAATGCCTCTACCGCTTCAGGAAGCATCATTTTACTGTCTAGAACCGTCACAGCCTCAATAACGAGTGTTTTTAAGCGAGTATCGGGGTCACCACGTAAGATATCGAAGTAGTTGACCGTTCCACGATACTGTTTATTACGATTAATCAGATACACCTGTTGAGGCGTGTCGTAGCTATAGCGCTCCATTAACTGCTTAGCTGTCCCAATCGTAATATTGAAGGGCAGGGTGATGATCTTACGTTCAGCCCAGTGGCCGAGTTCTTCATCAGCATACTCGTTTGCTTGATCGTAAAGTTCCAACTCATCTTTTTCTATCAACGAGAGCGCTTCGTTGATGATCGACTCTGGCAACGAATCGGCCCATTCGATGAGCGACAAGTTGTCGAGTTTAGCGAGAGTGAGCTTTAGCTCGACTTCAGATAACGCATTGATGATAGAGAAACGTACGTCCGCACGCATTTCCGTTAACACGTCGATATGTAGCTCTAGTGGTAAAGCTCGCCATAAGCGAACACGATCGTCGATTGGAAATGCTTCTAGAATCAGGGCAACCGCGCCGGGCTCGAGGCCCGCTTCAATAGATTCATTGAGCGTTGCGACTTGATCCGCTTCTTCGGCTTGGCCAATTTGCTGGATTAGAGTGGAGAGATCTTGAAACTTGCTCACCGAGTACCCCGATAGTTAATTCGTTTTATGGAAGTATGGCATGTTATTGAGATGCACAACTATGCATCTTAACCTTGCTCAAGGTACTTGAAAGTAACAGAAAAACAATAGGCTATTCGCTGTTGATGGTGAGATATGGCTGTACCAATTGGCGAATGTTCACTTTTGCGCCAATACGGGCTGCCAGCAAGTACATTCCGCCGATTTTTCTGTGTAAAAATAGGGCATCTGCTGGTGGAGTATGCCAGTATTCTTGTTCCATGCTTAAAATAGTGCCAGCTTCGCGAAGCTTTTGTGCTAAGCCACTGGCTTTAAAGTCATAAGGCTCATCAACTAACATCGGTTCACATGCCATTTTCACTAGATCGAGAATCGCTTGGCGCTGGTCTGGAAGGATGGTTTGGCTGAAGAAGCCTATTTGTTCAAGCGCATCATTTAAGCCTTGTTCGTCATTATTCACGACAGACGCAAAAGCTTGGCGATAGCCGGTACTGAACCGTTCGCTGTATTCGCGGGTCGCCCCGAAATCTAGCAAGCCGATTTGACGAGTGTTTTCGATATATAAGTAGTTGGCGAAGTTTGGGTCGGTTTGTACCATCTTAAATTCGAACAGCTCTCGAAACAGTAATTCGAGTAGGCTGTGCATGACAAAATCCCGTGTACTCTGATCATAATGTTCGATTTGCTCAATCGGGCTACCATCAATGAATTCCATCGCGAGAACGGAGTCTGAGCAACTTTCAGTATGAATCTTCGGTACGACAAAATGAGGGTGCTCCTTCAAAGCGTCATGATAACGAATGGCAAATTGTGCCTCTCGTGCGTAATCGGCCTCGTCATGTAGCTGCTTTTTCGCTTCTTCGAGTAATCCTTTGTAGTCGACAGACTCGGGAATCAACCCAACGACCTTGAGCATTGTACCGACATTATCGACGTCGCTATCGATACTTTTCCGTATGCCCGGATATTGCACTTTGACGGCTAGGTTATCGCCCACATCGCTGTAGGCTTGGTGCACTTGTCCTATTGATGCACTGGCGATTGGTTTGAAGTTAAATGACAGAAACTCAGCTTTCCAATTCGTTCCCAGCGAACTTTCCATTACTGCGTTGAGTTGTTTTGCAGGCATTGGGTCTGCGTTGGAACGAAGACGGGAAAGAATATCGGCAAGTTCAGGTTCTAAAACATCACCAGCATCCATTGATAGCATTTGACCAAGCTTCATTGCAGCGCCACGCAGGTGAGCAAGTTGGTCAGTTAAGCGCGCGATGTTCTGTGGCGTCAGCAAGAGGTCTTTCGCTTTTGGTTTGTTGCCTTTGGCTATCTGCTTCGTGCCTTCTGCAAT
This sequence comes from Vibrio sp. Vb1574, assembly GCF_033338675.1. Classification (NCBI taxonomy): domain Bacteria; kingdom Pseudomonadati; phylum Pseudomonadota; class Gammaproteobacteria; order Vibrionales; family Vibrionaceae; genus Vibrio; species Vibrio sp. Vb1574. The sequence continues at coordinate 152,463 of NZ_JAWOTC010000008.1, read as the reverse complement.
CACATTGCCTGCGACACGGGTAGCAAGTGAAGCGAACTTGCTGAATCTTGAGATGCGATGGGTAGGTAGGCTTCTTTCCTTTGCCGACATGAATCTTCTCCGCTATTTACTAACTAATTGTTATACGGGAAAAGGATATGTTTGGATACAAATGAAAAGAAAACCGCCAGCGTAACTGGCGGTTTGCGAGTTTAGATAGAGTAGAAGAAGTACAGTTGAGACTTCATTCGGATGATGATCCCGCGAATCACATCTAAGAAGGCCATAAAGCCTATCGGTTTTTCACCGCTGACCCATGCGAGGCCAACAGAGCCAACAGGGATGTCGTAGCCTTCTGGCTCATCAATCTTAAGACGAACAAAGTGGTGTTTGTTCTGTAAGTTCTTTCCAGTGGTGACACGTACGGAATCATCGAAACCCAGTAGATTACCTTGTGACTCACCTGTTGCTTCAACAATGCCTTCGACGGTCGCTGAGAAGATCTTACCTGGGTAAACGGACGAAGAGAATTCCGCTGGCTGACCCGGTTTGATGTTACGAATCGCCTGGTGGTTCACTCGCATTAGTACGTACTTTTCGTTGGTGTACATGTTGATACGCGGCATCATTGATACACGCTGACCTTCACGCAGGATAAAGTTGGTGACAAAGCCATCTGTTGGGGCATGAACTTTTGTGCTATTCAAATCCCATTGCGCTTTTGCAATTTGCTCTTTCGCTTGGCGCAGTTCGGCTTGTTTGGTTTCAACTGCAAGTTCCGCTTTATGAATCGCCAGTTTTGCACGGGAAATATCGACTTGTTTCTTCTTGATTTGAGACTCAAGGGTCAACACGTTGTGACGTGCCATATCAACCGCACTCGATTGTTTGTCGATATCGCTTTCCGTGATGGTGTTGTGCACCACTCGGTTTTGCTCAACATAACGATCTAGCATTTTTTTCTGCAATTTGTAGTCAACTTTCGCCGCTTCCAACTGGCTCTTTGATGTTTCTAGATCTTGCACTAGCGCTTCGTGGTTAGCTTCTTCAATCTCGATGTCGCCTTTTGCTGTAGCTAATGCAACGCGAGCAGAATCAGCGGATACGTTCGCTTGATTTAATGCGATTTTGTATTGCGTTGGGTCAAGTTCATAAATGAGCTGACCTTCTTTAACTTGCTGATTCGGCTCAATGTAAATGTGGTCAACTTTACCTTTTACATTGGTTGAATCTGGACGCAATTGGATGTGTGGTGACTGCACGACAGAACCGCCGGATAAATCCATCGGGGTGAAGTTAATCAAACCTACCCAGACGAACATTAGCCAACCCAAGCCGCCAAGATAAGCGAACGATTTGGTTGCTTTGTTCCAAGGCATGCCAACCAAACGCAACAGATAGATGAAGAGTGCCCATACCGCTAAACCTTCTAACATTATGCTTCCTCTTTTGGCTGTGTTTCTGTTTGCGGTTTACTTTTCCATGTATCACGCAGATTGATGATGGCTTTTTCCATATCAACGAATGCAAAGATCACGGCTAGCACCCAAACCCAGTGCCAGACAAACCCTATCCAGGTCAGCGCAGTGATGAGCCCTATCTGATGATGGTCTTTGCTATGTGCTTTATTGATAGGTAATTCATGGATTTTCCAAAAGCCGTAACACGCGCCCGCGACACTCGCAATTAAAACGACAGCAGCGACAACATGTAACGCCGTATCTGCGCCTGTACCGACAAACGGGACACTCAGTAAACTCATTAAACACTCCTCTATCAAACTGTTGGCGTATTGTGATCTGAATTTGATTTGCGGCTTTCTTTGTGACAGATTCAATCACTACGGGATTAAATTTGATGTGATTGGTTATGAAAACGGTTCGGTTTATTCGCGCGATGGGCATTCTAAACATGCATAACCTCGCGTTATCTAAATACAATTTGGACTCGGATGAGTTAGGGATCCCAGCATCGGTGTTTCGTAACCCAATGACACTGATCCCGCTAAAAGCCGTTGCGGAATGGTACCGTTGTGTTGAACAAGCCAGTGGTGACCCGGATGTGGTGTTGAGTCTCAGCCGAGGTATTGAACTGCAAAAGCTAGGGCCAGTGGGACGCTGGTTATTCTCCGGCAATGATTTAGCCAGTACCATTCGGCGAGTGAATTATGGTGTGAGCAACCTACAATCAGGGGCGTTTTTTGCTGGCGAACAGTCGGGTAAAATCATCAAATGGACTTACCACAACCCGTTTATAGAAACGTCAGTAAAGGTGCACGATAGTATCCGCTGTGCGGTATTTATGATTAAGGTGTTACGCGAATTTCTTGGCAAAGATTACCAGCCTTTACGTGTCAAGGTTTCAGGCTCGAGAAAAAATACTGAGCGATACCGGGAATATTTCGGCTGCGAGGTGGAATGGAGTCAGCCAAAAACAGAGATATGGATCCCGGGAGATGACCGACTAGCTTCTCGCCAAGTGAGCCATCGAGAAGACAGCCGTCTAGCGATGAGTTTTTCCGATTTGGATGATTTGCTTAATATGCCCGATCCAGAAGACGAGTTGAAAGTGATTTATGAAGTGGTGAACTACAGCAGCCATTATGGATTGCCAACGTTAGAGCGCGTGTCTTCTCTGCTTGATTTATCTGAACAGCAGTTTCAACGTCGTTTGCATAAATTAGGGCTCAATTTTTCGACGGTTTCTGGCTATGTATTGAGTAATATTGCAGCTGGTTTGTTGAGTAAGCGCGTGAGTATTGATGACATTGCCACGCGCCTTGGTTACACCAATGTGGCGAGCTTCAATCGTATGTTTAAGAAACATCGTGGATTAACGCCCAAGCAGTATACGGGAAGATTAGAGAAGTAGTGCTCCACTTATCTCTATGAGTACAAGCAATAAAAGCCCTCAAAGTTGAGGGCTTTGTTATTTTTTTGTGTCGTTTTATGTGGTGGCTATTTCTTAGGACGCCAACTTAGTGCACTTGCAACAGCGCCGATGGCAATTACATCCTTTTTTTGTTCGCTAAGTTCAGGGAGCATCTGTACCGCAATGGTACCGTTCGTCTGCACTGCGGCAATTTCTTGTGTGCCTTCCTTAAAGCTATAACCCAATGGAATGTCTACCGCCATCATGGCGTCAGGACTAGTATGTACAGTTTCTACATTAAAGTGGGTGCTACCAATACGCACTACGCCTGTCTCTTTTTTCTCAAAGCTGATGTCGATGAGAGCGGATTTTGGCTCCATCGCAAACTCACCGACTTTTTTACCATCTTGAGTAATGTCACAGGTGTAAGGATCATTCCCACCAAAATCGACGCCCATGTAGTTAACCGACATACCGCCTCCAGTGCAGTTCAAAAGCCAAGTTTCCCCGCTGTCGATACGAATCACTTCTGCGCCCATTGAACCTTCTTTGAAAGAGATACGGTTAAACCAACTTGAGTTAGAAGCACTGCGTGAATACTTGCCTTTGTACTTACCAGCAAAATCAAAATGGCCATCCGCACCGAATCCCCAAAAATCACCGTCGGTTTTGATCAGCATTTCTGGTTGTGCTTTTACGGCATCAGTACGATCCATGACGGCTAGGCCACCACAACCAGCAAGGAGCAAGGGAGCGAATAGAATAAGTTTCTTCATGTTTTTCATTTTTTATAGCTTGGTTACATCTAGGGTTTGGTCGGTGAATTGGATGTTCTGAATGTCGTACAACTCGTCAGTGCCTGTACTCGGGCACTCAACAGAAACGCTCTTTGCTTTGATAACAGTACATTCCGCCAGTTTGTGTGGCACTATATAGGTGTTGATACCGCCTTCACCATAAATGCTGTTGTCTTTGCTGTTGCCTTCAAAAGTATTGTTTTGATCATTACCGATCACATTCATCGCGTCGCCGCCAATGATCTTCACTTTTGTTAGCCACTGAGATTTGTAGGTGTACGCTTCTATCAAACCGTCTTTGTTGGGAGCCATACGGAAGGTAGGTACTGTGCCTGGACTTGTCTTTTCTGTGTAGAGCTTGACGCCCGCAGAGTCGATATTCGCGGTATATTGCAAGTATCCGTGGAATAAGCCACTGATCCAATCAACGGCTTGTGGATCTTGGGTTTGCATTTCTTCACGCGTTAACGCTTGGTAGCCATCTAAACCATGTCCGTTTGCTTTTGCTACACCCATGTAAGCTTCAAAAGCGGCAGCAAAATATTCGTGAGAATATGAAGGGCCCGTTTGTTTCACACTTTCAGGATCGAAGTCGTCCGATTTCCAATCGTCCCAGTCATACTGAGTAGGGCGCCACACCGTCGGTTTGCCCGATTGAATATCGTTATAGATGCTTAACGCATGAGCTTGAATGTCATTTTGCAGTGCCGCAGTCGCCGTGTTAGGTGCAATACCTTGCGCTTGGACCAAGTGTAAAATTTCTTCAAAAGCGGCGTCTCGTTCGGCTTTTTTACCAAGATTGGCGCAGTAATCGGCAAAATTACTCATGTAATGGCAATCGCCTTCAACTGTCAGTTCTCGATACATTAAAGATTGGCTATTCCTTAGCCAGTTTGGTGTTTCTTTACTAGTTACTAATGTTGACGCGATAGATGTGACAAGTGTATCCATATCATCTTCGTTAAGTACCATCATGCTTACAACAAACTTTTCTAGAGAACTAGTATCAAAAGAGTGTGCTAAGCCCGAGCTTGTAACTGCATCGTTCAATTTGCCTTGGCGAATCAGTTCGTTGATAAAGATTTTGGTTAACATCTCATCATTCTGTTCGTCGTTTTCGGTCAGCATTAGTGTGGCATCACGCTCGGCTAATGTCTTAGCGATACGAGACTTGTCAGCACCGTACTTAGAGTCTGGTTGGTTTGTGAGAAGGTGTTGGATGATTTTGGCTGCACGAAAGATTTTTTCATTATTCGCACCGTCATCAACAGCCACAATGTGAAATGTATCGTTGTTGTTTGCTTCGGAAAGGGAGATTTTCACATAGTGGGTGAAGCCCGAATCAGCAGCCACTTTTAACTTGGCCGGAAACTCTGTAGAAACGACAGTTGGGATTGTGACAGTGCTCAATGTTGGCATTGGTGGTGTTGGAGGTGTCGTTGTCGATGGTTTCGAATTAGATTCACTGCCGCCACAAGCAGTTAGACTTATCGCGCAAAATATGGCTAAAGGTGTTAATTTGGAATATCTCATTTCATGTTACTCGTAGACTTTATTAGAGCAGGAAACTTAGAAGCAACATAAAGTCCTGTCTATATAAGCAAACTAAGTCATATATGTTGATATTGTTTTTTGGTAAGACCTATTATTCGATATATTTAAAAATATAGTGGATTTTTATTCCGAATTTTATTTTCTATGTGAAGCTATATTCTGATAATGAATAAAACCTCAGGTTATTGCATGGTTTTAGGGGTATAGAATGATTAGGATTATCGTATATGTATGGTTTGTAAGCGTATGTAAGCCTGCGTTTTATTAAAATTATCATTTAAGTAGGTTGCGCAGTATAGGACGAGCGATATACTCCCTCCATCATATTGGTGGAGTAAATGATTCATGGTGGGTAATACAATCTTACTGGTAGAAGACGACTCAGAGATTGCTCGATTAACCAAAATGTACCTCGAAGCCGAAGGATATACGGTAACTGTCATCGATAACGGTCAAAATGCATTAGAAACGATTAAGGGGCTCAAGCCGGACCTAGTGCTGTTAGATTTGATGTTACCAGGAAAAAATGGCGCAGAAATATGCCAAGAGGCGCGTAAGTTTTATCATGGTATTATCATTGTTTTGACTGCGACCGATGATGAAATGAGCGAGGTGAGCTTATTTAAGTTCGGTGCTGATGATTACCTTACCAAACCGATAAAAGGCAATATCCTTCTCGCCCGTATTGAAGCAGCGTTGCGTCGCTATTGTCGTCAAGTTGATATCGTTGAAGAAGAAAAGCTGAGCCGATATGGCATTAGTCTTTGTCTTCGTCGCTCCCAAGCATTTTATTTGCAAAAAGATATTGGTTTAACGAGCTCTGAGTTTGAAATTCTAGAGCTCCTGATGCTGAATGTCGATAAACCAGTATCTCGTGAATCATGTTGCCGTCTTGCCAGAGGCATTGAATACTGCATTACTGATCGTTCGATTGATATGCGTATATCCTCACTAAGGAAGAAATTCTCTAAGGCTCATATCCATACTGCTACCATTAAGACCATACGTCACCACGGCTATATGCTGACAGGTAAATGACGCATGTTTTCCCTGTTTACTCGTCTATATGTGGGGTTAGTTACTGGCCTTGCGCTGACTGTTGCTTTGTTTCTCTTTATGGGGGAAGAGTACATGCGCAAAACAGAAGTCGGTGTTTTTTTGAGTGACGGTGCTTATTTTGTCGATCAATACATTGAGCAACGAGGCACTCCGGATTCTCTCTACAAGAAGTTAACCGAAAACGGCAAGCAAGATTTCTTTATCTTTGATTTAACATTGGTTGAAAACTGGGACGGATCACCGCCTTGTCGAGATTGTAATCTGCTGTACCGTATGCAAGGGATACCTGTTTATCTTATTGATGGCAGTACCTATGCTGCGGTATTCCCTTTGCCTAACACTTCGAAGAGTTTAGTTTTCAAAGAAAAAACGGATTTCTTTAGCCCACACGTTGATTGGAATGAAGATTCTGAGATTGTATTTATACTTACTCTACTTTTGGTTGTTGTATGCAGTTTAGGCATTATGGTTTACATACCTGTACGACGTCTTGACCGCCAAATTCGGCAACTAACGGCTGCGCAACAACAATTTGGTTCTGGTGAGTTGAATACGCGAGTCGAGCTAAAGCAATTTTCGCAACCCGTGAAAGAGCTCGCCCAAGGCTTCAACTGCATGTCTGAAGAGATTGAGAGACGAGTGCGCCAAACACACATCTTTACTCAAGCTATTCCTCATGAAGTGCGCACTCCGCTGAGTCGTATTCAGCTAGCGACGGATTTAGCTCGACGCACGAGTGGTGAAATGCAGGCAGAGTTACATGACGATATTGAACGATACGTTGATGTCGTGACGGATTTAACGTCCGACATTGTCATGCTGTCTCGCTTGAGTGTGAAAAACCACTCATGGATCGATTCTGTTGAAACCATGGAACTGCCACTTTGGTGTAAAAGCCGCATGAATTACCTAGGCTTAGAGTCCGCCATGTTGAGAGCAGAAAATAAACTCGCGAACCAATTGATTCACTTTCAGCCTACTTTGGGTAACCTTGTCCTCGATAATTTACTGCAAAACGCCAAGCGTTATGGTGAGTCCTGCGTTGAGGTGACGATTCGAACGGTAGCGGATTGCTGGAGCATCGATATTGAGGACGATGGTCCGGGCATCCCTGAGGCGATGCGAGAAGAAGTATTTATGCCATTTTCGCGCTTAGACAAAAGCCGCAACGCCGACATGAAAGGCTTTGGTTTAGGGCTTGCCATCGCTACCAGTGCAGCGCGGCAACTGGGGTGGGAGCTTTCTGTCGGCGAGAGTCACTTAGGCGGCGCACGTTTTACGGTGCTTATTCCTGCCAACGGTTAGAGTAGGCACTGCGGTAGTCTGGCTCTGCGATACCTTCATACAAATCGTCACAAGCTTGCAGTGGACCTACGACGGTTCGGTAGGGTAGGACACCTGCCCAAACAGGGATGTCCATGTCTTCCGCATCGTCGTTGACGCCAAAATTGCTGATTTTCACTGATGCTTCTGTGAGTGGAATACGCAGCAGCATGGTGGCTTTGAGTTCTTTTTCATTACTCAAACGGATTTGTTCTGTTCTCCCCGGAGCGATCTGTTCAATAAAGTGATTCAGCAACCTGTCTTTCTCTTGGTTATCTTCCACCACCTCAAACTGGCCAAAGACCACAGCACTGCGATAATGCGCACTGTGGTGAAACGCACTTCGAGCCAATACCCAACCATCAAACAAAGTAAAGGTTAAGCACGTTTGCACTCCTTGTTTGAGTGAGCGTAACAGTCGACTGTTGTTGGCACCATGGATATACACGTAATCATCGACACGCCATGCCAGCATAGGGATGACCACAGGGCCTGACTCGTTGGTTATCGCAATATGAGCGATTAGGCTTTCATCTATGATGGCGTGCAGTTTGCTAACATCAGAGACGGCTTTATGTGCGCCTTTCTTAATTTCCGTTCTATTGGTGTTGGATAGCATTTTCTCTCCTTGCTTGCTCACGATTACGAGCGATTTATCCTCATTCTTTGATTGCAATGTAGCGTTTAACTGGTAGCTTAAAGAGAGCCAGTTTTAACTAATGGATGGATCCAGTTTGTCTTTGATTGATATCGGTGACCTACATTTAAAAGACAGTGAAGGAACGCGTCAGCAAGCGTTGTTTTTGGCTATTCGCAAGAAAATTGTTCAAGGACTGTGGGTGAAGAATGGGAAGCTGCCTTCTACGCGGAAGCTTTCACAAGAGCTTAATCTAAGTAGGAATACCGTGATTTCTGCCTACGAACAGTTAGTGGCGGAAGGGTACTTGAACAGCCAAAAAGGTTCTGGCTTTTATGTTGCCGTAGAACTGCCAGAGCAGTACTTGCCTGAACCTAGTTCAGTTCAGAGAGACTCATCACCGAAAGCTCACTTTGATATCAACCGCGCATTTGCACCGGGTGTGCCGGATTTGGACGCATTTCCGATGGCGCAATGGCAAAAGTTACTCACTCGCCATATGTCTCGTACTTGCTTGTTGGGGAATCAAGATATTCAGGGTAGTTGGGCATTGCGCTGTGCTTTAGCTGACTACCTCGCATCAAGCCGTTCAGTGAATTGTTCTCCAGAGCGCATTATTATTACCTCTGGGGCGCAGCAAGCGTTGTCGATTGCGACGATGGTAGTGCTCAAACAAGGTGATAAGGTTCTGATGGAGCAACCAGGTTACGCGCAAATGCGGAAGTTGATTCAGTTCCAAAACTATCAATTTGAGCCTTTGTTCGTAAGAGAGACATTAGGTTTTGATGTGGAAGCGGTGACCACAAGCGATGCCGATGCCCTGTATATCACCCCAAGCAATCAATATCCGATGGGCACCACACTCAATACTGAGCAAAGAGGGAAGATCATCAACTGGGCAGTCGAACAGTCACGTTGGATCATCGAAGACGATTATGACAGCGAATTCCAGTTCGCTCATCGTCCCTATACCAGCTTACAGGGGCTAGCGGCTCAAATGGGTCGAGATGAGCGTGTGTTGTATGTGGGTTCCTTCAGTAAAGTGATGTTTAACGGATTGCGGCTTGGCTACCTTGTAGCTCCTGAACGTTTAGTAGAGCAATGTTTGGTGGTTAAGGATGCGTTAAGTGGTGATTCGCCGACGCATACACAAGAAGCATTGGCAGATTTTATTACTGAAGGTGGGTTATTACGTCATATTCGAAAAATGCGTCGACTGTACAAAACTAAGCATGAACAGATGCATTTATCCATTCAACAGCATTTTGGCGACCGTGTTTGCGTCGTTAGCCAAGCGGCGGGGCTTCATATTACGTTGAAATGGCAAGACGGTATGGATGAGCAGCGTTTTACGAAACTAGCAGAGCATGAAGGGATCATCTTGCGACCTTTGAGCTATTATGAACACCCAGATTTTCAAGCACGTCACTGGCATGGTGCCGTGCTTGGTTACGGCAATATCGCGTTAGAGAACATAGACGCTGGTATCCAACGTTTAGCTCACATATTTCGAAATGGGAAGCGATGACTATTCAACTACACGTGTTTGTCGCTTATGTCGCCACTGTTTCCAAGGCAGTAAAAGTAGAGTAAAAATGCCAAGTGCATAAAACATTGACCAGCCTAAACATATAAAAACACCGGTACAAAGCAGTAGGGACAGTCCCGCAAGTGTTTTACCAAATCCTCGAAGCAATTTGAAAGCGGCTAACATCCCCAACATGTAAACCAGAACGAATACACTGTTTGCGAGTTTTAGGAAAAACTCCAGATCGAGCTGTGATAGGGTTCCTATCACACAAGATATCAATAATATGCCGCCAACTAATATGGTGGCTGAGAAAGGGACACCACGACGTGAAATCTTGGCTAGTGGACTAGAAGGACGATGTTCACGAGCTTGAGCCCAGACCATTCGCGCTAGGCTCTGTGTGTATAAGTTAACGCTCGCGAAACAAGCGGAGAAACCTATCAAGCTGATTATCCATTTGGCTCCATCGCCTAGTAGTTGGGCACTAAGCCAGGGGATGGATGCGTTATCAAATTGAGCGTTACCATACGCGCCAAATTTTAAAATAACGACAGAGCATGCCCAATAGGTAGCCCCTGCTACAAAACAACCGACCACAATGGCAATAGGGAAATCTCTTTGAGGTTTTTTGAACTCTTCCCCCATATGGGCAAAAGCCTCTATGCCAACAAAACACCAGAACATCACGCCTAACGCTGCGGTAATAGGCCAAATTGACTCTTGTGTGATGGCGGGCATCACAAGATCGGCGTTGTTAACGTCGCCTTTCCATAAAAATGCGCCAACAAGTGCGAAGACACTCAAAGCAATAAGAGTTTGTAAATGACCTGATGATTTTGTGCCCATCAAGTTGACGAACACAAGAAGTACTACCGTGAGAACTTGTGCAAACAGATTGTTGCTAATAGGCTCTGGCAATATTTGTTGTAGGAAGCCTGCGGCGAGTGCAATCGCGGCCGGAACCCCTACCGGAATGACACTAACAAATAGCCAAGCGACACTACTTTCCAGTTTGGCGTTAAAGGCTTTGCGTACAAAAAAGGCTGTTCCGCCCGCGTTGGGGTATCGTTTACCCAGTTGAGCAAAAGTCAGCGCAATAGGACAAATCGCGATGAACAATAAAATCCAAGCCCATAGTGAAAAATGGCCAGCTATACCTGCTGCGATAGCCGGGATCATAAACAGCCCCGTTCCCATTAATGTGGTGGATAACTGTGCGATACCTGATGTGAGTGAAATGTCTTTTTTGAGCTCTTCCATGCGAATTGATTCATCCAATGTTATGAGGTTTATTACGAAAAAGCTTGTGGCTTCTGGTTATTTCGTTTTATGTGTTTAAGCGATGCTATTTATGTGCTGAGTACTTAAGTTGGGAATTTGATTTCAATGTGTTATCTATTTTCTGTTGAAATGGATAACAGCACTCATCTCATGCCCGCCAAATAGCATATCCAAAATGTTAATAACAAAATGATTTACTAAACCGTCAATATGACGGTTGTTTTAAATAATTCCAACAAAATGTTGGTTTCTTATGCAGTTAGAATCGGTATAGAATGAGAAAAATAAGGAAAGCTTGGTAACGGTATGGACAAGTTTGATCATAAGATTGTGGATCTGCTCAGGCACAACGCTCGGCTGTCGGTGACTGAAATTGCGGATAAAGTAAACCTTTCTCGTTCTGCGGTAACGGCCCGTATTCGTAAGCTAGAGCATGACAAAGTGATTCTAGGGTATCACGCTGAAATTGCGCCTTCGGGTGGGGATTCGATTTGCGCCTATTTTGCCTTAAAGTTCGATAAATCAACCTCTACGTATTATTGCGAATCATACGCGGACGAGTTATACAAAATTGATGGCGTAAAATGGTGTCATGCGATCAGCGGTGAGACGGACATGATGGTTTTTGTCGAAGTGCCTACGATGGCTCGCTTGAACGAAATCAGAGATCAAATTCAACGATATCCAGAGCTTCGAAACCTGATGACTCATACCGTCTTAGCTGAATTCTTTAACACGACTGGGAACCTGTTTGTGAAGTGACCATGAATGGATGCCATGTTGAAAACCCTTCTGAGCGAATATGTTAAACAACATTAATTTGAATCTACTTAGATCCTTGCATGTACTTTTAGAGGAGTGTCATGTCAGCCGGACCGCAGACCGTTTGCACATTACGCAGTCTGCCGTCAGTCGACAGCTTGCACAATTGCGCGATCTGTGTGGTGACCCACTGCTTATTCGTCAAGGTAATCAACTGATACCAACGCCACGAGCAATAGCGTTAAAATCAAAGCTTGATGCATTACTGGCTGAGTTTGACCATTTACTCGATGACCAACCTTTTGAGCCGCGGCAGTGGCAAGGTGAGCTTGTTATTGCTTCTAGTGACTACGTGGCGCAATACGTATTGCCCGATATTGCCTCTCACTTGGGTGAACAAGCGCCACAGTTAGATATGGCGTACCGACTGTGGCAACCCAACTTTCTTGATAAACTTCATGAGACGGGCATCCATATCGCGTCTTCTATGTATCCAGAAAAACCACAGAGTGTGTCGAGCGTTAAAATTGGTGAGGATTCATCAGTTTGTTTGATGAAATCTTCTCATCCGTTAGCAAAGCAGGACCAGATCAGTATTGAAGACTTGATTTCATATTCACACATCAAAGTGACTGGCGGCGGAGACAAAGATTCCTACACTGATTTAGCATTGAAAGAGCTAGGGCACACCCGCCACGTTACCTTTAAGGTTCCATTCTTCTCTGCTGCGATCAATCGCTTAGTTGCAAGCGAGCACCTGATGGTGGCTCCTGAACATATTGCCGTTAACCTCGCTAAGCATTGGGACTTAACCCATAAAGCATTACCACTCGAAACACCTATTCATCAATATTGGTTAATGTGGCATCCCAAATACGACACGGATCCTGCGCATAAATGGGTGCGAGAAGAGATTCGCTCAGTAATGCAAATCTCTGAATATTCCATTCGCTAATACGTACATCGTTTAGCTATGACTTGAAGTCATGATTAGTATGAATAACTTTGATTTCTAATTATACCTCTTCCGTTGATAGAGTGAGCTTCAAAGAGGGGAAATTCTTATGACACTAACAGTTTGGTTATCACTTTTTACCGTGTGTTTATTAGGGGCTATGTCACCAGGTCCCAGCTTAGCTATTGTCGCTAAGCACTCGTTGGCTGGTGGACGTATCAATGGATTAGCTACGGCTTGGGCTCATGCGTTTGGCATTGGTATATATGCGTTTATTACCTTGATTGGTCTCGCTGTTGTTTTGCAGCAAAGCCCGATGCTGTTCAAGACGATTAGCCTTGTGGGTGCGGCATATCTTGCGTATTTAGGGTTTAATGCTTTGCGTTCAAAAGGTGGTGTGGCTGCGAAGTTGGAGTCAGGTGAGGAGACAACGGTAATCCAGTCTGCGCGAGAAGGCTTTTTTATCTCGATTTTAAGTCCCAAAATTGCTTTGTTTTTTATCGCATTATTCAGTCAGTTTGTCGCGCTCGGTAATGATTTGAGTAATCAGATGATCATTGTTGCCACGCCGTTTGTTGTGGATGGGCTTTGGTACACCTTTATTACCCTAGTGCTATCGAGCTCTAAAGTCGTTGACAGAATTCGCTCTAAGGCAGTGTTGATTGATCGTTTGTCAGGGGTAGTACTCATGCTGCTGGCTCTTAGAGTGGTCGTAACGGTATAGACAAGCTCGCAAGACAGAAATACTAAAAGCAGCCCGTGTGGCTGCTCTTCAAAAAAACACCCTGCCATTTTAAGTACAGGGTGAAAGCAAGAAGTTTCTCAGGAGCTGTCGGGGGAGAGAAACTCATCTAAATCTTATTTACTTACCGGCGAACCTCTTCAAATTCACCTTCAATCGCATCTGCTTTACCTGTATTAAACTCATATTCTTCGTGCATTTCTCTCTGCATTTTCTTGACGCGCTTTTCAATACGCTTGCCGGTAATTAATGCTGCGATGGTCAACGGAATCGCAATAATCAAGCTAAATACTAATGTAAAAAAGCCGGTAATCAGTGCTAGTGCAGTTACAATAATCCGATTCATAATCATGACCTCTCTGTAATTTATGTGCTCAGATTAATGCTGTGAACATGAACAAAACATGAATGCTGACGTTCACTTTGTCCGGAGAGTGTCAAATGAATGAAACGAAAAAACGCCTGAGGGTGATCAGGCGTATAAACGGGGAAAAATATTAGTAATGCGCATGGCGCTTATTATTTAGAACAAATATGAGATATTGTCCGCTACGCTATGTGGTTAACGTTGTGGAGCAAAGTTCACCTATCGAGGGAATGTTTGGTAACGAACACCCATCATTTGTTCCATACAGTGCACAACTTGGCAGCTGTAACCGAATTCGTTGTCGTACCAGATGTAAAGTACACAACGCTTGTCTTGTGCGATAGTCGCTTGACCATCTACGACGCCTGCATGGCGAGAGCCAACTAAGTCAGTTGATACAATTTCTGTTGAATCGGTGTAGTCAATCTGTGCCGAAAGCTCAGAGTTCAACGCCATTTCACGCAAGTAATCGTTCAGTGAATCACGGTCTACGTCTTCACCTAAGTTTAGATTAGCGACTGCCATAGAAACGTTTGGTGTCGGTACGCGAATCGCGTTGCCTGTTAGCTTGCCTGCAAGCTCTGGCAATGCTTTAGCAACTGCTTTTGCCGCACCTGTTGAAGTCAGAACCATGTTTAGTGAAGCACTACGTCCGCGACGGTCACCAGAGTGGAAGTTGTCGATCAAATTTTGGTCGTTTGTGTATGAGTGCACGGTTTCAATATGGCCAGAAAGAACACCATATTTATCGTTCAGAGCCTTAAGGACTGGCGTGATTGCATTTGTTGTACAGCTTGCCGCAGAGATGATGGTGTCATCTTCTTTAATTACCGACTCATTTACACCGAATACAACGTTTTTGATGTCACCTTTACCTGGTGCTGTTAGCAGTACTTTCTCTGCGCCTTGACACGCTAAGTGTTGGCTCAGGCCTTCAGAATCACGCCAAACACCTGTGTTATCAACAACTAGCGCGTTATTGATACCGAAAGCTGAATAGTCTACTTCGTTTGGGTTATTTGCGTAGATAATTTGGATGTAGTTGCCGTTAACGATCAGTGCTTTACGCTCTTCATCGATAACAATACTACCGTTGAACTGGCCGTGAACTGAGTCACGACGCAGCAGGCTAGCACGCTTCTCCAAATCGCCTTTTTTACCGCCACGAACCACAATCGCACGTAGTCTTAGTGGGTAACCTGGACCACTTTTCTCAATGAGAAGGCGAGTAAGTAGTCGACCAATGCGACCGAACCCGTAAAGAACCACATCACGCGCTTTCAGTGAAGAATCTGCGTCGCGAGCGCCATCAAGTGCAGTGATAAGGAAATCGTTTAGAGAGCTTGTATCGTCATGTTCATTCCAGTACATAGTTGCCAATTGGCCAACATCGACACGGCATGAAGAAATGCTCATTTCACAAAGCGCTTGAATAATAGGCATCGTGTGCTCAAGCGAAAGTGGGTTACCGGTATAACGTCTTGCAACGCGATGAGTTTTGAGAATGTCTATAGTAGTAGCATTAATAAGCGTTTTACCAAACAGAACCACTTCGATTCCTTTTTGACGATATAGCTTACCAATTAGAGGGGAAATAGATTCAGCAATCGTTTGGCTAGTTTGCCAGTCTTGGAGATATTTCTCTGGACTCATTGTTGTATTAGACCTTTCACGTTTTGGGGGCTAACCATACTCTCTGCTGTTGCCTCTTCGGCAGCGTGCAAGAGTGTGGTGGGTTATGTAATCGGGTTGTAATAGTTATGTGTGCGGATTCTAAGGTCGGAGTCCTTATTCTGCTAGGAAAATTAAATCCAGTGTAAAACACTACTCAAGGGGACGTTAGTGGTGGATTAATGTGACTAAAGCAGTGGTTTTCACGTATTGACATTTAGAAAGTAACTTACTTTTTTTGCGATGATAACGTTTGCTTTCAAATTAGTTTTGTTGACAAAAATGGATATTTTGCATTTTTTTGTGATTTGACTCGATAAGGCAACTCAATAGGTAAACATACAATAGATGATTTCCTGAAAAGTGAGGCGACTCTTAGTTGTGAGTGAAACTTTATTGTTTGCATCCAACTTTAAGATCAAAAAATATGACTTGAATCACAATTGCCACTTCATTAGCCGATGATAAAACACTCACAATAACCATAATCTAGGTAGGTGAATGTTGTTTGAAAGTAACAATGTCGTATATGCCTTTCAATGCAGGAAACTAGTCTAATATTAAATAAACGGATGAAATCAACCATTAGGCTGATGGATGTTGAGATTATCAATAAAAACACGCTTAGCACTCCTCGCACTATTACCCGCTGTGGTAATAGTGGTGTTTGCAGTTCAGCAGTTTTCTGATAATGCGTTGCGCGTGAGCCGTCTCAATCAAACGGTTAGCAATATTCAAGGTTTCCAATTGATATCCAAGGCCTCCCACTTTATTTACTCCATAGAGAAAGTACGCCGACAGCCTGATCTTCAAGTCTCTGCAGCCATTAATATTGAAGAACAAGGTGAAGTTATTTCTTCTTTGCATCAAAAGTTTGTGAGTAACCCTAATACTGCTGAGTATGCTGATGACCTGAAAGAAGCCATGCTGGGGGTATTGTCAGGTAGATTGAGTGAGATGGACGACCTGGGTGATTGGGCATTTCAACAGCTCCAAAATATGTCGCGCTCTTTGTTGCAAAATCATCAATGGTATGGCAGTGACGACGGCATTCGCATGCAAAATTTTATTGCCTACCTTGCTCAGCTCTCTTTTTGGACACAGAAAGAAGCTTGGCTGACGAACCGTTTAGTCCAAGACCCTAAGAGTCGGCTAAGTCAAAGTATGTTTTATCAGGCGATTGACCGACAGCAGCAAAATTTGGATGCGTTTTTAAACTTAGGTGGGTCATACGAGCAAGTGGATAAATTGCTTGGCTTGTTTACTTCGCCGAGATATCAGAGAAACTTGGCGTCTCGCGGACAATTAATGTCAGGAGACATGTCACAAAGTGACTACGCCGCGTATTTAAAAGAACTCGATTTTCGTGTGCAGCGCTTACAAGTGCTCATTGATGGGTTCACCAAACAAACTGAGCAGTCGCTTCTCACGCAGGTTCATGAACAAAAGGCCAATATAGCGATGATCAGTTTTGGCGTCGCCTTAGTGGTTATCCTGCTTTGTTGGCTCGGATTTAGTACTTGGTTCCGAGTTAACAGCAAACTCGATGCGATCATTCATACTTTAAACGCGTTGATCAACTCCGAAGAGAAGCAAACAAAAGTCAAAGTTGATGGAAGTGATGAACTGACCATTTTTGCTCAGCAAGTGAATCGAGTGGTTGAAGAAATGCAGAGACAAACTGAAGAAATACTGCATGCAAAAGAGTCAGCAGTATCGGCTAATCGTGCAAAATCTGTGTTTCTTGCCAACATGTCACATGAAATACGCACGCCCCTTAACGGGATCATGGGCATGACAGAAATACTCTCTCAAAGTGAGTTGTCTTCGCATCAACAAGAAGTTGTTGATGACATTGACTCCTCATCTCAAACACTGCTTACTTTACTTAACGATATATTGGATCTCTCTAAAATCGAGTCTGGACGATTGGAGCTGTCACTAATAGAAGCGGATATCCGAGAAGTCGTGTATCAGTCGATGATCATCGTGTCAAACAGGTAGTTACGAATCTGGTATCGAATGCGGTTAAGTTTACCGAAAGTGGGCATGTATGCGTTGATGTTAGTTATGAAGAGTTACTTGAGAAAGAACGTGGAGTGCTGACGTTTAAAGTAGAAGATACCGGAATAGGCATTGATCAAGATAAGTTAACCACGATTTTTGAACCCTTTACTCAGGAAGATGAAGGAGTGTCGAGGCAATTTGGCGGTACAGGGTTGGGTTTGGCAATTTGTTGTCAGCTTGTGTCGATGATGGGGGGCAAGCTCGTAGCAACATCTACAAAAGGAGTGGGCACATGCTTTGAATTCTCGATTGAGGTTGAAGCAATTCCGGTGTTTGGCTGGCGTTCGGAGGTGATTAATAAAGGGCTTTTGATCTGCTCAAATTACGACTACGCTGACCAAGTATTAAAAGAGTGTCGCTTAGCGAAAATCAATCTCTTTGGTGTTAATAATGTGAATGAAGTGCAAGCGATAAATGATGACTTTGATGTCATATTTCTGTGCCACAGTAACGACGCTAATACCGATGAAATCTTGGATAATCTATCATTTAATTACGATCTTCGCCGTGTGATTATTTGCCAGCATCATTTATCCACTCCCTACGAAAATGCAGAAAAAGTACATGCCGTACTCACATTACCTTTCCTTGGCAATCGATTTAAGCATGTCATTGATGATTTAGCTAAGGTTGAAAAGACTATATCAAGTGACAATGTCACCAATAATGTTGTCAGCTCTGAATATCGAGCGTCGCGCTCTCATCGGAGGATCTTAATTGCGGAGGATAATTTGATGAACCAGAAAATAGCGAGTTTTTTTCTGGATAAAGCAGGTTATGACTATTTGATAACAAGCAACGGCCAAGAAGCGTTAGAAGCCATCACAAAGGGAGAAGAATTCGATGCAATTTTAATGGACTGCATGATGCCCGTGATGGATGGACTGACCGCGACGAAAGAAATTCGTCGTTGGGAAAAGAAAGCAGGACGTGAAAAAACGATGATTATCGCACTCACTGCGAGTGTTTTGGAAGAAGACATCCACAACTGTTTTGCGGCAGGCATGGATGCTTATTTACCTAAGCCGTATAAATCGAACCAGTTATTTGAGCTCTTTAGTGAATTAAAACTCGCCTAGCTAACATTTCAACTTAGACAAGGCGTCAAAACGATAAAGCCCCACTTCAGGGGCTTAGTTCTGATTATTCATTGTTGTGCGTTGGCTTGAGCGCCTGCGAGTTTGCGTATGGTTTGGCGATAGGTTAGGTATGCGGAAACACCAGCTAACAGGTTGCCGATACAAGCGCCTAAGAGTAAACCTCGGATTCCATCCATTTGAGCGCCAACCCACAAGCACGGTAGGAAAAAGACAAACAAGCGCAGCGCTGAAATAGTGAGCGCGGTGTAAGATTTGCCTAATGCATTACAAAGAGAAACCATTAGCATACAAACCCCTAATGAACCCAAACTGATCGGCACTATCAGTAAATGCATTTCCAAGACTTGCTCCACTTGCATATCACTTGTCATCAATAATGCGAGTGGGTTTGCGACGGCAAATGTAATGGCAGCAATCAAAAGTTGGAAACCTAGAATGAATTTTACGGCAATACTGACGAGCCTTTGGATATCTTCATAGTTCTTTGCTCCAAGTAAGCGTCCAACCATTGGAGGCATAGACATTGTCAGCGCCAAGACCGAAACGATAGCAAAGAACTCATAGCGTGAACCAAGCGCCCAAGCGGCGACTGCTGCGGTTCCAAAGCTTGCCAATAATTTTGTTGCTAGCATGGAAGACAACGGTGGCAGCAGTTGGCTAATCATCGCAGGGCCCATAATGTTACCGATAGATGCAACACTTTTGGCTACGTTAAGATCTTGCCATTGTGTCGTTGCCCAGTGATTCTTTTTCACGCGAGGAGCGACGACTAAAATACCAAACCCAAAAGCGACGATGGTTGCTATTGCCGCTCCGTTAATACCCAAGTCAAACGTGAAAATAAATAGCGGATCGAGCACAAGGTTCACGCCGCTGGTTATCATCATCATTGTGCCAGGTAACATTGTATTGCCATTAGCTCGGCAGATACTGTAGTAAAAATACAAAACTGCACCAGTCCATGAGCTTAATAACCACCAAGGCCAGTAACTGTCGATTATCGGCATAACAGATTCTGGAGCGCTTAATAGAGCTAAAATGGGGTAGCGCAAAAGCCAAATTAGCCCGCCAAAAATAGCGACACCAATTGAGCCGATCATCAATACCAATCCGCCAAGTTGTTTGGCATACCGACTTTCATTCGCCCCAAGAGCTTTAGAAATGACCGCTGTCGTTGCGATCCCTAGACCGACTTGAATACCGATAATGACCATTTGCAAAGGCAGAGTGAAACCTTGAGCGGCTAACGGTAAAACGCCGAGCTGACCGATAAACGCACTATCCACAAGCTGAAAGCTCATTAAAGACAGAACGCCAAATAGCATTGGCCAGGTCATCGTAAATAATTGTTTTGCAAGCGTTGGTTGTGTACTTGTCGTAGTTGAAGACATAGAAAGCTGAATGCGTTAGGAATAAGAGTTAGATTGATTGTACACGGCGGTTAGTTTAGAGACAAAAATAAACCCCGAGGAAGATATTCTTGCTCGGGGTTCGAAAATCTAGCTTACGCGTTTATTTTTTGCCGCTAGTTTGCTTGTCTTCTTCAGTCAGCTCACGAATGCGACGGCTGATGTCACGACGTGCTTTAGAGATCTCAGCGCTTTTAATGATGTGGTCATCAACACGATCTTCATAGTCTGCTTTCATATTTTTGATGATTGCGACGATTTCATCGTGAGTCATTTCTGGTTTGATGTAGTCTAGAAGGTTTTCTAGAAGATCAACACGTTTACGGTTATCACGAACTTTCTTCTCGTTATCAAGAAGCTCACGTTTTAGTTTGTTTTTACGACGAGCTTGGTTAACGATTTCAAATACGCTACTCATAGTTCTCTTTCCTAATTTTATGAATATCTTCCTCGATTAAAGCACAACATCCAGTGGCATAACAGTCTTTAGATCAATAGCAATGCAGAGTTGAACATTTCTCAACCAATTGCGCTGTGTCCATATAATCGTGCTGCTTTCTTCGAGTTTTGGCCAACATCGTAGAATCCATCGATTCATTGTCATAACGTGGCCTTCACTATATTATCAACACCATTGAATGCAAAATGATGAACTTGATATGGACTCTGGTAACACTGCGGAGCAAGTAAATAGTCAAGATAATGAGCAAGTCACTCGCTCTGTGGCTGAAAAGTTAAAAACGGCGTATATCAACGCACGCGAGCAACTCGAAATCATCGAAGTTGAGCTTAATCGTTCAAAAATAATGATGGTCGACCAAGATGGCAATTTGACGAGAGTGCCGATTCTCTCGGAGCATTGATACCTGACCCTATTCGTAAGGGGTGTCAGGTCTTACGCTATGCTTTAGCCTGACACCAACACCTGAACCGCTAACGCTTCTTGCACTGCTGTGTGAATTTATGGCGTATGATTTCGAAGCGATTTAGGTACAAAGTCAAATGCAAAAATAATAAGGAAATGCATTATGAAAGTTGAGCTAACGGCAATTGAAGCACGAGTTATTGGTTGCTTGATCGAAAAAGAAGTCACTACCCCAGATCTTTACCCCCTCAGCCTAAACGCATTAACCAACGCGTGTAATCAAAAAAGCAACCGTGATCCCGTGATGTCACTCTCAGAGTCAGACGTACTCGATGCCGTTGATGCTCTTATTGAGCGCAGGCTCGTCAGTGATGAAAGTGCGTTCAACAGCCGCGTCAGCAAGTATCAACACCGTTTCTGTAATACGGAATTTGGTGATTTAAAGCTGACAGAGCAGGAGAAGGGCATTGTATGCTGTATGCTTTTGCGCGGTGCTCAAACACCTGGGGAAATTCGTACTCGTACTAATCGTCTCGCGACATTTCATGATGTAAAAGAAGTGGAAATGGTCCTTGAGCATTTAGCAAGTGAAGAGAAAGGACCATTAGTGGTCAAATTACCACGTGAGGCTGGTAAGCGGGAGTCGCGTTATATGCATTTGTTCTGTGGTGATGTTGATGCGTCCGAACTTGCAGCGCCTGTGTCTGCTGCAAGCTCGAGCTCCGATCGAGTAAGTCAGCTAGAGCTCGAAGTCGCTCAGCTGAAAGAAGAGCTGGATGAATTAAAAGCTAAGGTTGAGTCACTGCTTTCATGATGGAAAATACAACGCAGCGTTGGAGTGTCTACCTGATACGAAATAACCGCAACGCGTTGTATTGTGGTGTTACCAATGATGTTGAACGAAGATTCAATCAGCACCAAACCGGAAAAGGAGCGAAAGCTTTGAAGGGAAAAGGCCCTTTGGTATTGGAATGGTCATCGGATTTTGACTCAAAGACGCTTGCCATGCGAGCAGAGTACTATATTAAGCAACTAACTAAAGCGAAAAAAGAGCTGCTCGTTATGTCAAAAGCAAATATTGTCGTCGACGAACATCAACAAATGATGTTAGAGATAGTGGCACTCTGATAAGCCCTTGCTACGCAACGATACACGGAAACCGCCTATGTCACATTGGCGGTTTCTTTTTGTTTTTGGAGTACCATGTAGGAATAAACTGACGCATAATGGGCTGGTGTTCTGTTTAAAGGTCCTGAATATGAAAAGCGCGAAATGTCTCTACGTTATCGAGACAAAGGAAGCGACTCAATGTACTTTATTTGTATCCACTCAGACCAAGAACCAATTTACTATTGAAACAGGCACTAAGAGGAAGGTAGATTACAAGAGTATAGGATGACTCGGCTAGGTAATGAATAGAGCTGAATTAGGCTCATAAAAAAGCTAAAAGAGCAGTAGATGAAAAAAGCGTTAGTATTCTCCCTGATTTCAATGGCCGCTTTTGCGCCGAATGTGCAGGCCACCCAAGTTCTTAATGGGTATTGGGCATATCAAGAGTTTTTAGACCAGTTTCCACAACAGAAGCAGTTAACTAGTGCGTTGGCTGAAGTGGTAAGAGAAACCCCTGTACCCGTAGCAAAAGACAAAAAGCGTCCACTGAAAATTTCTGTTGTTTATCCAGGGCAGCAGATCTCTGATTATTGGATTCGAAACATCGATGCGTTTGAAAAACGCCTAGATAAGCTTGATATCGACTATCAACTAAATCAAGTGTTTACTCGTCCTAATGCAGATATAAAGCAGCAAAGTTTGTCTTTAATGGAGGCGCTGAAAAGCAACTCCGATTACTTGATCTTTACTCTAGATACCACAAGACATCGTAAGTTTGTTGAGCATGTCTTAGATTCAAAGAAAACCAAGTTAATTTTACAAAATATCACCACACCTGTTAGGGATTGGGAACATCATCAGCCGTTTCTTTATGTTGGTTTCGACCACGCAGAAGGAAGTCGTGAATTGGCCGTTGAGTTTGGCAAGCGTTTCCCTAAACATAGCCACTATAGTGTTCTCTATTTCTCGGAGGGCTACATTAGTGACATCAGAGGCAACACTTTTATCAACCAAGTGAACCGCGATAATCAATTTGAACTACAATCTGCTTACTACACCAAAGCAACAAAGCAATCTGGGTATGAAGCTGCAAAAGCCAGTTTGGAGAAGTATCCGGACGTTGACTTCATTTACGCGTGTTCTACCGATGTAGCATTAGGTGCTGTTGACGCTCTTAAAGAGTTAGGTCGTGATGATGTCATGATCAATGGTTGGGGCGGCGGTTCAGCAGAGTTAGAGGCGCTTTCTAAAGGGGAGTTAGACGTTACCGTTATGCGTATGAACGATGATACAGGTATTGCAATGGCTGAGGCCATTAAGTGGGATTTAGAAGGAAAGCCAGTTCCCACCGTTTACTCTGGTGATTTTGAAGTCGTTACCAAATCGGACTCTCCAGAAAGAATTGAAGCATTAAGAAAACGTGCATTTAGATACTCAGATAATTGATGACAACTACATCAAAAACAAGAAAGCGTCGCTCACTGTCGACGCTTATTACCAAAATAATTATTCTCGTACTTGCTCCGATCATTCTAGGCATCTTTGTTCAGAGTTATTACTTCTCGAAGCAGATTATTTGGCAGGAAGTCGACCGAACCAAGCAGCAGACCTCTGCCCTGATCCTGAACATTTTTGATAGCCATTTTGCAGCGATTCAGATTCATCACAACAGCAATTCGAAAAGTGATGTTGTATTGGATTTTTATACAGAACGTGATGAAGAGGCACTCAATTACTTTTTCATGAGTATTGACCAGAGTGATCCTTCCCATACACCGGAGTTTCGTTTCCTAACCGATCATCAAGGTATTATTTGGGACGATGGCAACGCGCATTTCTATGGCATCAACAACCTGATACTTAGCCGACTTGCCAGTCAAGTGACCTTTAGCAACAACTGGTATTATCTACCCTCACAGACCCCGATGGGAACTCGCCATCTTTTACTTCGTCGTGTACCCGTTTTACAACCTAAAACCGGTGAAGTGATGGGGTACTCTTACAATGTTGTTGTTTTAGATAATAACTTTGGGTTGATGGAAAGGTTAAAAAATGAAGGCAACGTCGACAATGTTGTGTTGGTCGCTAACAACACACCATTGGCAAGCTCATTAGTAGGAGATGAGGCTTATCAAATATTTGACGTACTCAAACGACGAGAGTCCCAGCACAAGCTTGACCAATTATTGATCATCAAAACCCCTATTGAGGTAAATGCCGCCGAGACTGACTTGTGCTTGCTTACTGTGCAAGACAATCAGAGCGTGGTGACATTGCAAATCCAACACCTGCTAGCAATGCTAGCCTCAGTTATCGGTATGGTTATGATTGCGCTAATGACTAAAGAATGGATCGAGAATCGAGTAGTTGAAGAGTTAGGATCCCTGATGGCATATACCCGCTCGGCTCGTGAAGAAAAAGGATTTGAGCGTTTTGAGGGGTCAGATATTGAGGAATTCGATCATATTGGTTCGACACTAGAAAACACTTTTGAAGAGCTTGAAGCACAAAAGCGGTCTTTCCGAGACCTGTTTAACTTTGCGTTATCACCTATTATGGTGTGGTCTGAATCGGGTGTACTTATCCAAATCAATCCGGCAGCACGCAAAGAGTTAGTCATGGAAAACGATATTGAAACCATGCACCCAGTGTTCAAAGGTTTCAAAGAAAAGTTGATGCCACACCTTCGCATGGCGGCTCAGGGAGCTACGTTGACAGGCGTTAATGTGCCAATTGGAGACAAAGTATATCGCTGGAACTTATCGCCGATTCGAGTTGATGGAGATATTAGCGGTATTATTGTTCAAGGTCAGGATATAACCACGCTAATTGAGGCGGAAAAACAGAGTAACTTGGCGCGCAAAGAAGCAGAGAAATCTGCTCAAGCCCGTGCCGACTTTCTGGCTAAAATGAGCCATGAGATCCGAACGCCAATCAATGGAATTTTAGGGGTTGCTCAATTGCTAAAAGACTCTGTGGAAACAGAAGAGCAGAATAACCAAATTGACGTACTTCGACATAGTGGTGAGCACTTACTTGCTGTTTTGAATGATATTTTGGACTTTTCGAAGATTGAGCAGGGTAAGTTTAATATCCAAAAGCACCCGTTTTCTTTCACTGATACAATTCGAACGTTAGAAAACATTTATCGTCCTATTTGTGAAAGTAAAGGCGTCAACCTTGTCATTGAAAACAAAATAGATCCCAATGTTGAAATCTTTACTGACCAAGTTCGTCTGAACCAAATTTTATTCAACCTAGTCAGTAATTCTGTGAAGTTTACGCCCTCGGGTAGCGTGCGCTTGCATGCTGAACTTGAGCAGTTCTATGGCGCTGACAATAGCGTGCTGGTCGTGGAAATTTCGGATACAGGTATCGGCATCGAGTCTGACAAACTCGACCAAATGTTCGAACCTTTTGTTCAAGAAGAAGCAACAACGACTCGAGAATACGGCGGCAGTGGCTTAGGGCTGACCATTGTGAAGAGCCTCGTCGACATGCTGGAAGGTGATGTTCAAGTCCGCAGTCAGAAAGGCTTAGGAACGACTTTTGTCATTACAATGCCAGTGAAAGATCGTGAGCGAGTACTCACCCCTCTTGATTCGAGTTTGCGAGTTAAGCCAGGTGAACTATTTGCAGAGAGTCTCAAAGTGTTGTTGGTAGAGGATAACCATACTAACGCATTCATTCTAAAAGCGTTTTGTAACAAGTACAAAATGCAGGTTGATTGGGCGAAAGATGGGTTAGAAGCAATGGAATTCTTAAAAGATCATACTTACGATTTGATACTGATGGACAACCAACTTCCGCATCTTGGTGGAATTGAAACGACCAAAGAGATCCGACAAAAGCTAAAACTAGGCACGCCAATTTATGCGTGTACTGCTGACACCGCGAAAGAAACCAGTGACGCCTTTATGGAATCGGGTGCGAATTACGTGCTTCTCAAGCCGATTAAAGAAAATGCGCTCCATGAAGCATTTGTGGATTTTAAGCAGCGGTTCTTAGTTGAGCGAACATAAGGAATTGGCTCACTACGGGATAACCCAATTATTCATTATCTGAAAAGCACAACACCATGACTGTGGGTTGTGCTTTTTTGTATCTGCCCCTTTTACTCTTATACAAATCAGACTTTTCAGACTTTATTGGTCTCGACGTTTGTTGTGTACATCGCAGCATTTCAAATTCAAACATAGTGTTGTATTACTTAGATTTCTCCCCCCTTCACTGACACACCCAACGTGATTTCAATCACAAAAAGATATTTACTTAGCGTGCTAACTATTTTATATTACTTAGCACGCTAAGTAATTGAGTAGATCTTATGATTCAAGACATCAACAGTTTGCGAGACCTTTCTCTGGCTGAGAAATTATCTCGTGTTGCTCGTTTGTGGAAAATGGTTGCAGATCGAGAGTTAGAGCCTTTAAACCTAACGTATCCGCGTTGGACGGCGTTATGGAAGCTTTATCGAATGGGTGACAACATCAGTCAGAAGCATTTGGCTGAAGCGCTTGAGATCGAGTTAGCGTCGTTGATGCGAACATTAAAATTATTAGAAGAGCAATCTCTGATCACTCGCCATTGCTGTGAACATGATAAGCGAGCACGCATTGTTAGCCTCACAGAAGAGGGGAAAACCCTACTAAAGCAAATGGAGGCTCGAATTCTTCAAGTTCGAAGCAAGCTCCTAACGGACATCAACGACCAGGAACTTCAGCAGCTTTCATTGATTCTTGATCAGATTGCTCACAATGCGCTTGATTCACTTAGCGAATAAGTCAGAAAACCGAATAAAAAGAGAAGTAAACGCCTATGACTCCAGATCAAAAATTCGCACGTTGGATCAAATATTCTTGCGTCGCGTTTGTCCTTGTCTTTGCCTATTTTCTAGTTGCAGATCTCGCCATGCCGTTGACGCCTCAGGCAATGGCAACGCGTGTGGTAACTAAAGTGGCCCCCCGTGTGAGTGGGCAGATTACACATCTTTATGTTGCCAACAACCAAGAAATAAGCCAAGGCGATCTACTATTTCAGATTGATCCCCAGCCTTATCAGCTCGCCGTAGAAAAGGCTCAACTTAACCTTGAGCGTGTGATTCAAAACAACGAACAACTTGATGCTTCTATTGCGGCGGCAAAAGCAGACGTTGAAGCGAGCAAAATCGTGGCGGAACAAAAAGTTCGCGAAGCGAAACGTCTTAATACCCTGTTTCACCGTAATGGTACTTCGCAACAACAGCGCGATGACGCACAGAGCAGTGCAACGGCAGCTAAAGCGAACTTACTGGCCGCACGTGCTCGTTTAAAAGAGTTGGAAGTAAACCGCGGTGATTTAGGCGCGACGAATGTGAATATCCGCGTGGCGCAAAACCAGCTAAAACAAGCGGAACTTAATCTGTCTTACACTCAAGTCTCGGCGGAACATGATGGCGTTGTCGCTAACTTGCAGCTGGAGACGGGGGCCTATGCGGCAGCTGGTACACCTCTTGTCGCTTTAGTCTCCGATGACGTGGATATCATTGCCGACTTTCGTGAAAAGAGTTTACGACACTTTAATCAGAACAGCCGTGCGTTAGTGGCTTTTGATAGCTTACCTGGTGATGTATTTGAAGCTCGTATTACGAGTGTGGATGCCGGGGTCAGCTCGGGTCAATTCGATGCGGATGGTCGCTTAGCAACACCAACTGACTCAAACCGTTGGGTGAGAGACGCGCAGCGCTTACGTTTACATTTAGCTATCGATGAACCTCAGCAGCGCGCATTTCCAGCAGGGGCACGAGCAACCGTGCAGTTGTTGCCAGAAAACGCATTATCTGGCTGGTTAGCGAGATGCCAGATCCAATTCTTGAGTCTTCTTCATTATATTTATTAACGAGGAGGCGATATGAAGTTATGGGACCACCCCATGTCGGAAAACGACTTCCGGCAGTGTTTGCGCATTGCAACTGGTGCGACCATTGGTTTCACTTTATGTAAAATATTTGGTTGGAACTATGGCGTATTCTTTACTGTAACCCCGATGCTGTTACTTGGAATGGTGCCAGTCATGAGTCTACATGCCGCACGACAACTGATTTTTTCAGCGGTTGTGTGTGGATTAGAAGTTGGCATTCTTGGTGGGTTATTTAGTGGGCACCCAGGCATGATGACAATCATTGCATTCGGGTTGTTCCTATATAAATTCGCCTGTATGTCAAAAGGGAGCTTGTTCTTATTTGGAGCGAACAGCGTACTGAGCTTAAGCATCATGCTGCACTTTGCGAGTTATCCAACCACTGACTTAAATGATCTAATCTTTAGCAACCTGCAAGCGAATGTTATTTCAGTGATCGTTGCTTATGTGGTGACATTTTTGATTCCCGATGCGGAACCTCGTCAGCCACCAGCGAAACCGTCGCAGCCTAAACAGAGTCATCGAATGCGTCATGAAGCCCTTATGGGGGCGAGTATCGCTACAATGTCTTTCCTTGTATTCCAGCTATTTGACCTCAGTGACTCTATGTCTGCTCAGGCGACAACCTTACTTTTATTGTTTCCTATGCATTGGAACGGTGCTTTAGGATATGCGCGAAAAAGAGCAATGGGAACCTTGATGGGGGTGACCTTTGGTATCGTCGGACAACTTGTATTATACGATTGGTCGGATACTTTATTGTTTATCGTCCCATTGCTTTGGATTGGGGCTATGATGTTCAGCTATATGCACGTGAAAGAATCTAGCGGTTCGGGAGCCGGATTTGGCGGCTTAACCACATTAGGCATTTTGTTCGGCCAATATCTTACTCCGGATGGTGACTTAATGTTCAGTGCGCTGTATCGCGTTAGCAGTATTTTGTTTGCTATTGTTGCGACGCTGCTTGTGACCTATACGGTTCACAGAATACTCAACAGCTTTGAGGCGACGCGCTTTAGCGAGCAGTAAGTTCATACGTTACTGGTTAGAAAGGATTGCTCCAGTAACTCTGTTTTTAGTTCGTGAGTCATCTCAATGGAACTAGCAAACTTAATTCCAACTACCCATCCCTTCACCAATTTCTTAATGTTGGCAATGACACATCGATTTTCTTCTCCGATATAGTGGCTTAACGGGCATTCGATGGTAACACTCTCACCCACGTTGAATTCGGGCTCAATCAAGGTTGATATACCAACACCTGCTAGAGAGAAATCGATAAGGCTACCGTCGTAGACATTCCCTGCATGAATAACGTTACAGTCCATTTGCAACTTGTAACGCTCATGTTCCCGAACTGGTTTGGTTGCAAATGTTCCTGGAATGCGGATAAACAAAAGGGGGGATGGTCGAACGGTCGTCGTCAGCACGCTGGACTTAAACGCAATGACATGGCCTAACTCCGTATCTGATACACCACGCACGATGACATCGGCGTTGGGGAGTTTTCTCATCACTTGCTCTTCAAGCAAACGCATTGGTATATCAAGAATCAAATAAGCATTTTCTTTCATCCCCAGATAGGTGGTGGAATACGTATATTGATCCTTAGGCCCAAATTCGAAATTAGTAGAAAGCTTCATTCCCGGTTTGAGAAACCTATGCAGTTCATCTTTAGTATGAGTGGCTGGCATCACATTGGCGTTTTAATTTTTTAGTTAAGCTGAGGCTATCAAAACGCCATTTTGTTATTCAAGATAGTAAGGCATAAGTTTTTGTAAAATCATCGCTATCTGTGAAGTGGTGGGCGATAAGTTTGGTTCATTCCATCTTTCATAAAGATTTGGCTTGCCACAATACTGCCGCATGTGACCAACATCAGCGCTAACCAAGTGAGAGAATCTGGTTGTTCACCAAAAATTGGAACGGCAAGAAGTGTCGCGACGACTGGAGTTAATGAACCAAAAGCAGCGCTGGCTTCGGCACCGATGATCCTAATTGCATAAATGAAAGTGAAAGAAGCGATTAAACCTGCGCCAACACCTTGTAGCATCGCGTGGCCAAATAACTCCTCCCATGGCCACTGGCTGAACGGTGTTACCACCAAATAACTGTCTACCCACCCGAAACCAACGGCGATGATGAGCAGAGCCAAAGACGCGATTGCAACGAATCCTGCACAGACGTGTGCATTAAGATTGGCGACACGAGCGCTGATGGTGAAAGCAGCCCACATGATGCTGCCAGTTAGAAACAGGATATGCCCTTGTAATTGAGACCAGTTGTACTCTGCGCCGCTATTAGAAAGAAGGAATACGAAAATCCCTAACAACACCGTAGAAAGCCCGATTAAGCGGTGAGCACTCAGCGACTGTTGATAACAAAGTACCGCGATAGCAGAAACAAACAATGGCAAAGTGCCAGGTACTAATGCACTGCCGTGCGCCACGGGAGCTAAATGCATAGCCGTTCCGACGACCAGAAGATAGGGAAGGCCGCTTCCAAACACAACACCAACCAGGTAGCGTTTAGGCACTACGCGCAGCGACTGTTTATGCTTAATCACAAATGGTAATAAAATTATACTTGGGATGAGAAAGCGAACTAACGCGATATCGGCTGGCTGCAAGGCAGAAATTGCGCCCCCTTTTAAAGAAATAAAGAAACCAGACCAAAGCAGTAAGGTCGTTAATATAGCTGCGTATCCCAAGATCATTATCGACATGTCCATTTGTAAATGATGTGTTAATTGTTGAATAAAACTCTTGCCAAAGGGAGGCAAAGTTTGACGTAATTAGGCTTGATGTTGGTGATAAATTGCGTATAAGTGTTAATTGTTAGTGATTAAAGGCACGGAAGAATAAATGGATAAAATTGACAGGCAACTTATCAATCTAATGCAGAAGGATGCCACTCTGACAACTGCAGAACTTGCTGATCAAGTAGGGCTATCGGCATCACCTTGTGCAAGGCGCATTAAGCGTTTGGAGCAGGAAGGTGTAATTAGTGGTTATCGAGCTATTGTGTCCAGAGACACTGTAGGCATCGCGATGACTGTATTTGTTGAAGTGAGTTTAAATAACCACCAAGCTTCTTCGATTGATGAGTTTGAACATGCCGTTGTTGAGATGGATGAAGTGATCTCATGCCATGTCGTATCAGGGGCCTATGATTACCTGTTAGAGGTGGTCAGTAAAGATCTCGCTGGTTATGAAACATTTACTAGAAAGTTACAGCGATTAGAAAATGTGAAAGATATTCATACCCACCTGGCGATTAGACAAGTGAAAGGAAATGGCAGTTTGCCGATTTATGCATAAGAAAGATGAAATTTTTCGATAGACTTAAGATTGCCCACTATCATCGAAAGCGATATAGACAGTTTGGTAAAGACAGAGCCCGAACTCTGGGATGGGCAGATAAGTATAGTCAGATCAGCCGTTTTGAGGCGTTGTGCCGAGGGTTAACGTTAGACGGTTCAAGTATTTTAGATATTGGGTGCGGCTACGGAGACTTGTTAGCGTTTATCGAACTTACGGGGGGGCTTCCTCAAAGCTATATTGGCATTGATCAGCAAAAACAGTTTATCTCTGAAGCCAGAAAACGAGATTTTCGTACGCAAAGTAAGTTTATATGTGGCGACTTTTCAACGTTGGTATTGCCTCGTTGCGACTTTGTTTTTGCTTCCGGATCATTGAACTATCAATCCACCAACCCAAATCATACCATTGAAATGATTGATAAAATGTACCGAGCGACAGAGAAAGGTTGTGTGTTTAACTTGTTGGATGAATCCAAACTACCCAGCATGAAAATGTTAGCGTCGCACAATAAAGAAGGTGTCTTTCGCTATTGTCGGTTGCTGTGTCCGAATACACGATTGATTGAGGGGTACTCCGAGCACGACTTTACGATTGCCATGATCAAAAAAGCGGAGTCCGTTTCCTGACTCCGCTTTATAAATTCTTAAGCCTTATTGGTTTTTGTATTGTGAGATTTCACAGTTACCTGTGTATCTATCAACCTTGAATGAGAACGCGGCTGAATGGTATTCCCTCCCATCACTCCATATTGTTTCTCCGAAGATTTTACACAGATCCAAATCACTGATTGAACCGAACTCTTTTACGTGCCTAACTACTGACAAAAACTTGGCTTTGGTAGCATTAGGACATTCCCTGTTACTTAATCGATTGATAACCATGTTTGTAGCATCATCTCCAGCCAAATGTGACTTTTTATTAAATTTTATTAATGGCTAAACTAACCAAAAAATGTCCATAAGTAAAGCATTAATGTGACGTATGTCTCTATAAATTGATTGTCTTGGTCATGGTTTAGTCAAGTTTGTCAAAGGGAACAATCCCATTATTTACATTTGATATCATTCACGACTAAGGAAAGATAAAAAGCACGAATAACGTCCAATATTGGAGTGAAAAACCAACATCGTCTATTCAAAACTGGCTCTGTTTTTACTTCGAAACATCTTGAGCGTATTGAAGCGCTCGAGCTTCTTTATCATAGACTTGTGACAGAGTTTGATATTGTGAAGAGAGGCGCTTGTAATCTTCAGCAAGTTCCAGAGCGTTGGTGTTATACCATTCCGCGGTTATTTGATTGGCTATTTTGTTTGACTCGCGGCACTTTTGGGCCAGTATCTCCCACCCATTTGCTGACCATTGGGATTGTGTGCTCAATTTAAGCAGCTGATTCGCTTTAGTTGTGAGCTCTTCTTTGTATTGAATCGATGCTTTTAATTGCGCTTTGAACACATTTTGGTTCGACTTGGCACGCCAAAGTAGCACGAGCTCATGCATTGAAAAGGTTTCGGACAATAACTGACGCTGTTTATGTTCGGTTAAAAGTGTATTGAATACCTCAACATGCTGATTGTAATTGGACTCTAAACGATTGAATTGGGTAAGATTGTCATTCCACGACGATGGGTTACATTGAATATTGGCGTGCCCCGTTATCGGGAACAGAAGAAATAGTAGTATCCAATTGAGTCTGTTGATCATTATTGCTCGCGTTAGTTGACCTGCTCTTTTGAGTATATACCCAAATTTCTACGACATGCGTGCTGCTGGTGGGATAAGAATAAAGAATGAAAAGGAAAAGGGCATGAAGAAAATTCTCGTCGCATTGATTGTCATGCTGTTGCTCGGCGGAGCGGGGGCTGGATACTATTTCTTCTTTATGCAGAAAGATGAACCTGAAGCACCAAAGGCTACACAAGTCGAGCAATCGTCACTGCAAAAAGAAACATCCAAACCGATTCTGGATTTAGAAGCCGCTCCCCCGGAAGTTACCGAGTACTACGTTATTGAGCGTCGTGTCAATGTTTACAACAAGCCTAACCTTAATGCTTTAGTTGTCGATACGCTCTATAAGGGAGAAAAAGTATCGGTGTTAGAAAAAGTAGATGGGTGGTACCGAATCTCCGGCTATCTTGTCTATGAAGAGGGTGGAGAAGAAAAAGCCGAATGGTTGAATGCTGAAGGGTTATCGGATGCAGAGCCAGTTATTAAAGAGCAAGAGCGCTTAGAGATATTGGATGAATACCTACAGAAGTCGGATGATTTAAAAGTTCACTTGGATATTTTCCGTAAGAAAACACAGCAATTGTTAGACGATGAAACCTGTGATCCGAGTGATTTTGAGGAGCTCGGGGGTTGGGTGCGTTCTGTGACGTTCAAAAAGCGCAACGTTTACTTCATCTATTGTGGCGGTTTGGAGCAAGAGAATAAGATCTACTTAGATGTTGATAAGGGCGATATTTTTTATCGATAACTCACCACCAATTACACTCGTTCTCTAAAGACGTTTTGATAAATGCAATAACGATGCAAACCTGAAATCAGAGATTTATAACTTTTTAGTTGTGAACCATAATCAATAGGAATACTATCAACGAGTCAAGTGACCTAACTTGGCTCTTTGTGTTTTTAGTGAGTTCCTATGCCTTGGATTTACCTTAGAAAGTTGATTTTGCTGCTATTTGCAATGGTATTGCTACCAGTGCATGTATCTGCTGCGCAAATCGACCACAAGGCTCACGTACCGCACTTTTCTAAGCTACAACCTTTTGTAGCCGTAAGTGTATCGCCAAACTCTTCCGTCGATTTTTCTGAAGTTTCAGAAGAAAGCTCTCAATCTCCAGTATCTGAAGGCCATGCAAGTCTCGATTCCGTTGCTTTGTTTAACTCTCAGCGCTGGACGTCTTACTTACGGGAAGGGCTTGATGACGAGCACGTAGATTTTGTCGGCGATCTCACTACTCCGTTTTACGCTGATGCGGGTTACGCATACAGCTTGATGGACATTAACTGGCGTCACAACCAGTCCACATTTTATCATTTCACAAGCGATCATCGCATTTCTGGTTGGAAAGAGACCAATGCCATGTACGTCGCACTCAATAGTCAGTTTTCTGCCTAAACACCATCTATTTGCACCATTGTGCACTCTTAGCACGACGATTGTATTCGACAGGACGTGAGCGTTCTGAGCATTTCATACCCTGAATTTATTCTGGGAGCATCTGTCGTGTGTTAAGCCTTGTTATTAAAAGCTTCACTTCATTGTGAAGGGATGATGTTTACATGAAAAAAACACCAAAGCAGCAAAAGAACAGAAAGCTGATGAATCACTACTCAGCTTGGAAATATGTCGTATTAATCACGACAGTCATTATTTTAACCCTAAGTGCTATACCAACTTGGTTTGGTGAACAGCCTTCTATCCAGTTGACGTTTGCGGATCAAAACAACAGCGAAATGTCGGTTGTTCATCTGAATCAACTGCTAAAAACCAACCATATTTCAGCCGACAAAATCATCGAAAAAGACGGCAAAACAACCATTGTATTCGATGGTGAAGATGCGCAAAGTAAAGCTCGTGCGTTGTTAAACAAAGAGCTAAATAAAGACGACAGCATCACTTTCTCATACGTATCGGTTGCGCCAGAATGGTTAAATGAGATGGGCTTTAGCCCAATTAAGCTCGGTCTTGACCTTCGTGGTGGCGTTCAGTTCTTGTTGAATGTTGATGTGAATAAAGCGTTTGAAGAACAACGTGATGCGTTGATTGATGAAATCAAAGCGAATCTGCGTGATCAACGTGTTCGTGGTGTGCAAGTTCGAGCAGAAAGCGGCAACCGAATTACGGTAAACAGTGACAGCGAGCAAGCATTGTCGGAAGTAAACAAGTTCTTGCGTCAAAACTACCCGGGCTGGATTTCAAAAAGTTCATCTCGTGGCTTTGTGCTTGAACCGAGTGAACAAAATATCCAAGAATTTCAATCGTCGACTCTTCAACAAAACCTGAAGATCATGCGTGGTCGTATTGAAGAACTTGGTATCACAGAAGCACTAGTGCAACGCCAAGGTAAAGAGAGCATTCGAATTGAGCTCCCTGGTGTACAAGATCCTGCTCAAGCGAAAAACGTTATTGGTGCAACAGCAAGCTTGGCGTTTTATGAAGTGAAAGATGCGAGCCAAGCACACAGCAGCCAAGATCTTGTTCTTCAAGATAATGATGGTCGTACTGTGATTTTGGCAAAACGACCAGTTCTAACGGGCGAGCACATCGTGAACGCTCGTGCTGGTGTCGACAAAATGGGCATGTCAGAGGTAAATATTTCTCTTGACCACGCTGGTGGTAAGAAAATGAGTGACTTCTCAGCAACTCACATCGGCAAGCCAATGGCGACCGTTTACCGAGAGTACAAAACAAACGATCGCGGTGTAACTGAGCGTAGTGAGCGCGTTATCAGCGTCGCGACTATTCAATCTCAACTTGGTAGCCAGTTCCGTATTACTGGGGCAGGTAGCATGGACGATGCGCAGCAATTAGCGCTATTACTTCGCGCGGGGTCACTGACAGCGCCGGTTACTATTGTGGAAGAGCGTACTATCGGTGCTTCTCTGGGGGCAGAAAACATTGAAAACGGTTTTGCAGCACTGGCTTTAGGAATGGGACTAACACTGACCTTTATGGCACTTTGGTACCGCCGCTTAGGTTGGGTAGCAAACGTGGCGCTTTGTGCCAACATGCTTTGTTTGCTTGGCTTAATCGCCTTGTTACCAGGTGCGGTTCTAACGCTTCCGGGTATTGCCGGTTTAGTGTTAACCGTCGGTATGGCAGTAGACACCAACGTTATTATCTTTGAACGTATTAAGGACAAAATGCGTGAAGGCCGCAGCTTCGCTCAAGCGATTGATCTTGGCTTTGACAGCGCATTCTCGACCATCCTTGATGCCAACATTACTACCATGATCACCGCCGTGATTTTGTACGCCATCGGTAATGGCCCAATCCAAGGCTTTGCCTTAACACTCGGATTAGGTTTGTTAACCAGTATGTTTACAGGCGTATTTGCCTCTCGAGCAATGATCAATTTAATTTGGGGCCGCGATGCCCGTCGTGATGTGAGGGTTTAATCATGGTCGAAATGCTAAAACAAAATATTCGTAAAATTCGCTACTTTACTACGCTAGTTTCCATCATTTTAACGGTGATCGCGATCGTCGCTCTAGGCTTTAAAGGGTTGAACCTAGGTTTGGACTTCACTGGCGGTATGGTGACAGAAGTAAAGGTAGATAAGCAGCTAACTAACCATGATCTGCTTGACGTTCTGCAACCAAAGCTTGGTGAATCTGCGTCAGTGACACGCTCTGGTGAAGATGGCCGTTGGGTGATTCGTTACTCTGCGCCGGAAGATGGACAAACGTTGCCAAGTGTAGAAGAGGTGTTGAAGCCAATCTCTCACCAAGTTGATGTTGTCAGCAACAGTATAGTTGGCGCTCAAGTTGGCCAAGACTTGTTTGAACAAGGTGGCTTAGCATTGTTGATTTGTGTGTTGAGTATTCTCGGTTACTTGTGTTTCCGTTTTGAGTGGCGTTTAGCGAGTGGTTCACTGTTTGCTTTGGCCCATGATGTGATCTTAGTGCTTGGCTTCTTTGCAATTACTCAAATGGAGTTCAACTTAACCGTTTTTGCTGCTGTGCTGGCGATTTTAGGTTACTCATTGAATGACTCGATCATCATTGCAGACCGAATCCGTGAGCTGTTGATTGCGAAGCAGAGTTGGAAAACAGAAGACATCAATGACCAAGCTGTTATCGCGACGTTTTCACGCACTATGGTGACATCTGGTACGACATTGATCACTGTTGGTGCATTATGGATTATGGGAGGAGCGCCTTTGGCTGGTTTCTCAACCGCCATGTTTATTGGCGTTCTGTCGGGGACATGGTCTTCGATTTCGATTGGTACTGTGCTGCCTGAGTGGTTGAAACTGGAGCCGAAACATTATCTTCCAGTTGAGATCGACGCTGCGCCGTAGCATTATTTTTAAGGTAAAAGTGCTTGCGCCACTCATCTTGAGTGGCGCTTTTTTGTGCTTATTTCACGCGCATCAAGCGATGTTTCACAAGTCCCAAGTCGAACTCTAAGACTTGTGAGCGCTTCATTGCTTCGACTTTATTCAACATTGGCTCTTGGTAGCCTTTCTTCTTCATCCACTGAAGAGGTACAGAGAAAGCATCTTCATTAACGACATAAGACTCGCCTTTATGCTCACCGCTATAGACGTTCACAACCCAAACTCGGGCTTGAAAGTCCAATACTTCACCCATGACTTTAGCTATTTTATTCAGAATATTTTTCATTGTTTCCAGTTTGCCTTAGCTTAGTAGCAACCAGACACCAACTCCCATCATTAAAGTGCCTGCGATACGGTTCATTAGACGTACATTCTTAGACTGACCTAATACGTGTTTCAACCCTTTACCACCAGTAGCGTACAGAGACATGCAAATGAACTCAAACAGTAAAATAATGGAGACAAGTATGATCAGTTGCGGTGCAAGCGCTGCGTTTTGGTCTATAAAAGGCGGTAAAAGAGAAATCATAAATGCCCAGCCTTTTGGGTTTGCGATTGCGGTAACGAAGCCTTGCATGATCAGTGCGATATTGTCACTCTTTGGTGTTTCTAAGTTGTCGACATTAATCGTAAGTTTCCCTCGCGATCGCCACATTTCAACTCCAAGATAGAGTAAATAACCGCCACCAATGAACTTTAACGCGATAAACATCCAAGTATAATTGAGCATAATCGCAGCGATACCTAACACCGCAGAGACTGACACCAGCGCAACACCGAGAAGCTCTCCTATCATCATCCATAACGTGCGACGATAACCGATACTCATACCTAACGTTAGGGCGAGAGTCATGCACATACCAGGCGTGATTGAGACAAAAAAGAAAGTAGGGATGAACATACTGAGCAATGCAAGATTCATATCTGTTGATGATTTAGTGATTAAAGAGAAGCCACAAAGATAGTGCAAAGTGGAAAAGGATGCTACTACAAAGCGAACGATTACTTTCACTAGTAGCTAGTTGATGTTCTTCGAATATATAAATTTAAAATGAAATTATATTTTAATCTATGCGTCATAATAGTGCGTATTGCACCAGTATGAGACAAGCTCTTATATCATTTTTAGATTAAATATATTTAACTTATTATATTTTATCGGTATTAATCATCACTGTGTTAAAATAATCGAATTGATAACTAAATTATCATTAAATGCAGTAATTAAATGATATGTTTGATAATTATTTTTACTGATAATTGAATTATTATTCTAATCTCAAGTTTGTTGTAATCATATAGGCTTAAAATTCAGATCTTAAATCATGACATAATGTAACGTCTACCATTCTGTATGTAAGTGCATGATATTTAATAATTATGTTTCTATTTCTGTTGGTGTGGATTTTGTGGAAGTGTGATTTAAAACAATGGCTTATATAAAATTAA
Source organism: Vibrio sp. Vb1574 (assembly GCF_033338675.1). Lineage (NCBI taxonomy): Bacteria > Pseudomonadati > Pseudomonadota > Gammaproteobacteria > Vibrionales > Vibrionaceae > Vibrio > Vibrio sp. Vb1574. The sequence continues at coordinate 113,645 of NZ_JAWOTC010000008.1, read as the reverse complement.
CCATTTTATAACATTTCACGAGTAATGAGATCTAAATCAATCTTATGCAATTGGGTGAGTTTTTTATTTGAAATGTAATATTTCTAGGTTAACTTAAAATAAAGGCAGCACGGGATTGGTTGTCAAAAGAATAAATAAACACGTCAGTTGGTGAACTATTTCATCAGTGTATTAAGTTTGCTTTTTAAATGCCGTTAAGAATGGAGTCTTCAATGAAGAAAGTCGCTTTGATCACTGGATCAAAAGGCGGAATTGGTTCTGCTATTTCCTCTCAATTAGTCAATGACGGTTACCGTGTAATCGCTACTTATTTCACAGGTAACTACGAATGTGCGCTGGAGTGGTTCAACAGCAAAGGGTTTACCAAAGATCAGGTTCGCCTTTTTGAGTTGGATGTAACAAACACGACAGAGTGTGCAGAGAAATTGGCGCAATTGCTTGGGGAGGAAGGAACCATTGATGTTGTTGTCAACAACGCAGGAATTACACGTGATGGCGTGTTTAAAAAGATGACTGCGCAAGCTTGGAATGATGTCATCAATACCAACCTCAATAGTTTATTCAACGTTACGCAACCCCTCTTTGCTGCAATGTGCGAAAAAGGCGGTGGTCGTGTCATCAATATCTCTTCAGTCAATGGTCTTAAAGGGCAGTTTGGTCAAGCAAACTACTCGGCGGCGAAAGCTGGGATGATCGGTTTCTCTAAAGCCTTAGCATACGAAGGTGCTCGCTCGGGTGTAACAGTTAATGTTATCGCGCCGGGTTACACGGGTACGCCAATGGTTGAGCAAATGAAGCCAGAAGTGCTGGAATCTATCACGAACCAAATTCCAATGAAACGTCTTGCGACACCAGAAGAAATTGCAGCATCAGTGAGCTTCTTGGTCAGCGATGCGGGCGCCTATATCACCGGAGAGACTTTGTCGGTGAACGGCGGCCTATACATGCACTAAGGAGAGAAGATGATGGAAAAAGTATTTATCGTAGCGGCGAAGCGTACTCCAATTGGTGCTTTTGGTGGCAGCCTGAAAAATACTTCTGCTGGCGATCTGGCAGCAGTAGCGATTAAAGGCGCGTTGGAAGCGGCAAAGTTGCCTGGCGACAAGGTTGACGAAGTGATTGTTGGCAACGTTGTTGGTGCAGGTCAAGGAATGGGTGTTGGCCGCCAAGCGGCACTGTTTGCGGGGATTCCTGAATCTGTTCCTGCATATGGCGTAAACATGGTTTGCGGTAGTGGCATGAAAACGGTCATGGATGCCGTGTCCCATATCCGTAGTGGCGATGCTGAGATCGTTGTTGCAGCGGGTGTTGAAGTCATGTCTCAGATTCCATTTGCTGCACCAAGCAGCATTCGTGATGGCAACAAAATGGGCAATCTGGAACTGAAAGATCTGCTCGTAGCGGACGGTTTAACCGATGTTTACAACCAATATCACATGGGTGTGACGGCAGAAAACGTAGCAAAACAAATCGGCTTAACTCGCCAGCAGCAAGACGAATACGCGCTGTCTAGCCAACAGAAAGCGGTAGCCGCTATCGAAGCTGGCAAATTTCAAGACGAAATTGTGCCAGTGGAAGTAAAGCAACGCCGTGAAACCGTGATGTTTGATACGGATGAATACCCAAAAGCGAACGCGACAATGGAAGCCTTAAGCAAGCTACGTCCTGCTTTTGACCGCGAAGGCACTGTGACTGCGGGTAATGCATCAGGCATTAACGATGGCGCGAGTGCGATTATCGTGGCGTCTGAAAGCGCAGTTAAAGCGCATGGATTAACGCCGCTTGCTGAGATCGTAAGCTATGCGCAATCGGGTCTTGATCCGAAGATCATGGGCCTAGGTCCTGTTGAGTCGGTCAATAAAGCACTCGAAAAAGCAGAACTCAGTGTACACGACATCGACGTTTACGAGTTAAACGAAGCATTTGCAGCGCAAGCACTTGGCGTGATTCATCAGTTGGCGGAAACAAACCAAGTTCCAGTTAACGCGATTCAAGATAAAGCGAACTTTAACGGTGGTGCTATCGCGCTAGGACACCCGCTTGGTGCTTCTGGCAACCGAATCTTAGTCACGCTGGTTCACGAGCTTCATAAGCAAAATGGTCAATATGGCGTTGCTTCACTTTGTGTGGGCGGCGGCATGGGCACGGCTGTGGTTGTAAAGACAGTTAAGTAATTATTTAAACGGACATTTTTAATTCTTTCTCTAGGAGACAAACCATGTACACAGATTTCTTCAAAACATTTAGCGATCAAACTGAAAAAAATCTAGAACCTTACTTGAAGTTCAACAAGCTAGTGACAAAAAACGTAGAAGTGTTGACCGAGCTTCAATTGAACGCCATTCGCACATACAGTGAAGTGGGTCTAAACCAGATGAAAGCAGCGACAGAAATCAAAGACGTAACGTCATTGACTGCTTTCAACAGTCAGCAACTAAGCGTACTTACTAAACTTTCTCAACAAATGATGGATGACAGCAACAAGCTTCAAGCGATTGCAAAAGAGTTCAAAGAAGACGTTGAGAAAATGACTTCGGAAAATCTAAAGACTGTTACTCCAGCGTAATTTGTCCGATTCTCGCCGCCCCTAGACTTGGGCGGCGTTGTTTTTTCCGAATATAGGAGTAAGACTATGTTTCAACACTTCTTTTCGGACTATCTTGTGAAGCTTCAGGAAACCAATCATCAGTGGTGGCATGATTTCGAAGTGAACAAGGCAGTCGTGAACTCTCCTTTAAACAAGGCCATGCAAGAAGTGAACTTTGAGGATACTGCCAAACTGTTCGAACAAGCTGCGAATCAGCCTGCTGCGATTTTAAAGCTGCAAGCACAGTGGTGGGAACAGCAGCTGCAAATTTGGCAGAATGTTGCATTGGCAGGGAACCAAGCACAAATCGTCGAAGCTGAAAAAGGGGATAAGCGTTTCTCAAACGAAGCGTGGCAAAATGAAGCCATGTATAGCTTCATCAAACAATCCTACCTTTTATTTAGTAAGACCTATCTGGACACCATCGAGTCTTTGGAAGGCTTAGATGAAAAGACGAAAGAACGTATTATTTTTTTCTCTCGCCAAGCCATTAACGCCCTTTCTCCTTCCAACTTCATCGCCACTAACCCAGAGCTTTTGAAGCTGACACTTGAGCAAAGCGGTCAAAACTTACTGGCAGGCTTAGAACAGTTGAAAGAAGACGTTGAGTCGAGCGCAGACATTTTAAAAATTCGTATGACGAATAACAATGCATTCCGCGTGGGCGATGACGTTGCGACGACACAGGGCAATGTGGTTTTTCAAAACGAATTGTTTGAGTTGATTCAATATCGACCTCTAACAGAGAAAGTGAATGCGACGCCGCTGCTCATCGTCCCACCTTTCATCAATAAATACTACATCCTTGATTTAACGGCAAAGAACTCAATGGTTCGATGGTTGTTAGAGCAGGGGCACAGTGTATTTATGATGTCTTGGCGCAATCCAGGCAAGGCACAAGCGCACATAGAGTTTGGTGACTACGTGACAGAAGGCGTAGTGAAAGCCGTCGCTGCAATTGAAGATATAACAGGACAAGAACAAATCAATGCTGCTGGTTACTGTATTGGTGGTACTGTTTTAGCAAGCACGGTTGCGTACTACGCTGCAAAACGTATGAAGAAGCGCATTAAGTCTGCCACTTTCTTCACCACGTTGCTCGACTTCTCTCAACCAGGTGAAGTCGGCGCGTATATCAATGACACCATTGTTAGTGCAATTGAAGCGCAAAATAACGCAAAAGGGTATATGGACGGCCGTTCCTTAAGCGTGACGTTTAGTTTACTGCGTGAAAACAGCTTGTACTGGAACTACTACGTCGACAATTACTTGAAGGGTAACAGTCCGGTTGATTTCGACTTGTTGTACTGGAATAGCGATAGCACCAACGTCAGCGCTGCATCTCATAATTTCTTGCTTCGCGAGCTCTATTTAGAGAACAAGCTGGTGCAAGATAAAGGCGTCAAAATTGGTGGAGTATGGATTGATCTAAATAAGATCAAAATTCCTAGCTATTTTGTGTCAACGAAAGAAGACCACATTGCGTTATGGCAGGGAACTTACCGTGGTGCGCTGAACACGGGTGGTAACAAAACGTTTGTCCTCGGTGAGTCTGGTCATATTGCGGGCATCGTGAACCCTCCAGCTAAAAATAAGTATGGTTATTGGTTGAACGATAATTTGGATGACTCTGCTGATGAGTGGTTGAATAACGCGGAACACAAAGAGGGATCGTGGTGGACACACTGGAACGAGTGGTTACTCCAATTCAACCCTAAAGAGCAAGTTGAGCCTTTCCCTATTGGCTCAGAAAACCATCCGGTTATTGATGAGGCGCCAGGACAATACGTCAAACAGGTTCTGCCAGTAAAAGAATCTTAAACAACTCCCTATAGCAGTAAATCTTAGCGGCCTTTATGGTCGCTTTTTTTATGTATGATTGCTTGTTTATTGTTGGCAAGTACCATTGAGTAATAAATAAAAAGCGCCGAGCATTTGCTCGGCGCTCAGTGTCAACAAATAGGCTAGTTGACGAGTAGAGATGCGTTACGTTACACCTCTTTATCCTTACCAAATGACAGCAGCCAGAGAGAGATTGCTGCTACCGCCACAAAGCCGGAAAGAATAATCACTGGCATAGCACTGTAGCCAAGGATATGCCAAATTACAGATTCTAATGTACTCATGGTAAGTCTCCTTAGTGCCAGCCTTCAACGCCGCTCATGTCTGGTAGTTTGTGCGCAATACCTTTGTGACAGTCTACACATGTTTTCTCGCCTGAAGCGAGAGCGGTGGAGTGTTGTTCTGCCGCACGTGATCCTTGCTGAGAGTAATCCATGAAATCAAACTCATGACAGTTACGACATTCAAGAGAGTCATTCTTCTTCATACGTGCCCACTCTCGCTCTGCGAGGTGTCCACGACGCTCTTGGAACTTCTCTGGCGTATCGATCGTCTTCGTTACGAAGTGTGCAAATAGCTCTTTAGATGCCTGTACTTTACGAACGATCTTATCCGTCCATTCATGAGGAACGTGACAGTCTGAACAAATCGCACGAACACCAGATCGGTTGGAGTAGTGAATTGTTTCTTGAATTTCAGCAACGATCGGCGCGTGACAGCCAGAACAGAATTCTTCTGTGTTGGTTGCTTCCATACCTGTGTTGAATGCGCCCCAAAATAGAAGGCCACCAGCGAAGCCTAGAAATAAAACCACACCAGCGGCAGCTTTACTCGGGCTCGACAGTCTCTTCCAAAACGCTTTAAGTATTTTCATAAGTAACCTCTTAGTACTCGCGTTTCAATTACTGAAGCGAATCGACTGCCTTAAACTCGTTTTCCACTAGTGGTTTTGCATCCGTTTGTGGAACGTGACATTGCAAACAGAAGTAACGACGTGGAGACATATCTGCCAGTACCGCATCTTCTCTGTTTACATAGTGCGTTACGCTAATTTTAGTCGCACCTGACTCTTTTGCATTTTTCCAGCTATGGCATGCAAGACACTTGTTAGCATTTAACGAAATTTCGTAGTGACGAATACTGTGTGGGATCAACGGTGGTTGATAAACATAGCTGTCTTCAACAATTTGATCTTTAGGGAAGTCTTTGAACTCGTCTGCTGGACGCGTATCTTCCAATTGAGACATTCCACGTAAAGATTCTAGACCTCCAATACCACCTGGATTATCCAACTCAGCTTGCGCAATGCCTGTCACTAACGCACCTACAGATAAAACTGCGACAAGTAATTTTTTCATCATTTCATCTCCGCCTTTATGGCTTAAATTCTTTATTAGGCCGCCATAATGACGGCCGTAGCATTCAGTATCTGAAGGTTAAGCAATCTTAGTGATTTTGACTGGGCACTTCTTAAAGTCTGTCTGTTTAGACAGTGGATCAGTCGCATCTAGGATAAGCTTGTTAATCAAAATACGTGCATCAAAGAACGGTACGAATACCAAACCTTTTGGCGGACGGTTACGACCGCGAGTTTCAACACGAACGCGTACTTCACCGCGTTTGTTTGCCATGAGTACTTCTTCACCACGACGAACATTGCGTGCTTTTGCGTCTTCTGGGTGCATGTAACACACTGCGTCTGGTACTGCTTTGTATAATTCAGGTACACGACGAGTCATGGTGCCTGTGTGCCAATGTTCAAGAACACGACCAGTACATAACCACATATCAAATTCATCGTTCGGTACTTCTGGTGGCGCTTCGTATGGCGCGGAAATGATCTTCGCTTTGCCATCAGCATTGCCGTAGAAGTCCCAACCAGAGCCTTCTTTCGCGTATGGGTCTGAACCTTCTTTAAAGCGCCACTGTGTTTCCTTACCATCAACAACAGGCCAACGTAGACCACGTACTTGGTGGTAGCGGTCGTATGGAGCCAAATCATGCCCGTGACCACGGCCAAATGTTGCGTATTCCTCAAACAGACCTTTTTGAACATAGAAACCGAAGTGGTGAGCATCGTCATTCAGTTCACGAGCTTCTTCGATAGGGAATTTGTCGACGTTACCATTGCGGTAAAGTACGTCGTACATTGTTTTACCACGGTATTGAGGCGCTTTCGCTAGAAGCTCTTCAGGCCATACTTCTTCCATTTTGAAGCGTTTCGAGAACTCCATTAGTTGCCAAAGGTCCGATTTTGCTTGACCGACTGTGCCCACTTGTTGGTACCAAGCTTGGGTACGACGCTCTGCGTTACCGTAAGCACCTTCTTTTTCAATCCACATTGCGGTAGGAAGAATAAGGTCTGCTGCTTGTGCTGTTGCTGTCGGGTATGGGTCAGACACAACGATGAAGTTTTCTGGGTTGCGGTAACCTGGAAGACGTTCTGTGTTGATGTTTGGACCGGCTTGCATGTTGTTGTTACATTGAACCCAGTAACAGTTCAGAACGCCGTCATTCAGCATACGGTCTTGCAATACGGCGTGGAAGCCAGGTTTTGGTGGAATCGTACCTTCTGGCAGTTTCCAGATGTCTTCTGCAATCTTACGGTGTTTAGGGTTAGCAACCACCATGTCCGCTGGTAGGCGGTGAGCAAACGTACCAACCTCACGAGCGGTACCACATGCTGATGGTTGGCCAGTTAGTGAGAATGGGCTGTTCCCCGGAGTCGAGATCTTACCGGTTAGTAGGTGGATGTTGTAAACCAAGTTATTCATCCATACACCACGAGTATGCTGGTTCATACCCATCGTCCATAGAGACATCACTTTCGTGTTTGGATCCGCGTATTGCTTCGCAAGCTCGATAAGCTTCTCTTTCTCAACACCAGAGATTTCAGATGCTTTTTCTACTGTGTATGGCGCTACTGATTTCTTGTACTCTTCGAATGAGATAGAAGTGAGTTTGCCAGAGTTCGGGTTCTTCGCTGCTTTTTGTAGCGGATCATCGTCACGTAGACCGTAGCCGATGTCAGTGTCTGCTTGAGTGAAGTTCGTGTGTTTGTTCACGAAGTCCCAGTTTACTGCATCGTTTTCGATGATGTAGTTTGCGATGAAGTTAGCAATTGCAAGGTCAGACTGAGGATTGAAAATGTAGCCGTGGTCTGCCAACTCAAATGAACGATGGTAGTAAGTAGAAAGCACGTTCACTTTAACGTGAGGGTGGCTTAGGCGGCGGTCAGTAATGCGAGTCCATAGAACCGGGTGCATCTCTGCCATGTTTGAGCCCCAAAGAACGAAAGCGTCTGCGTTCTCAAAGTCATCGTAACAACCCATTGGCTCATCGATACCGAATGCGCGCATGAAACCTACAACGGCAGAAGCCATACAGTGGCGAGCGTTTGGATCAATGTTGTTTGATCGGAAGCCTGCTTTCATTAACTTTGATGCAGCGTAGCCTTCCATTACTGTCCATTGGCCTGAGCCAAACATACCTACGCTTGTTGGGCCTTTTTTCTCGAGGGAAGCTTTCCATTTCTCAGCCATGATGTCGAAAGCGTCATCCCAAGAGATAGGTGTAAATTCACCATCTTTGTGGAATTTGCCATCTTTCATTCGTAGCATCGGTTGAGTTAGACGGTCTTGACCGTACATGATCTTAGAAAGGAAGTAACCTTTGATGCAGTTCAGACCTTTGTTTACTGGTGCTTCTGGGTCACCCTGTGTTGCTACCACTTTGCCGTTTTGAGTGCCAACAAGAACAGAACAGCCTGTACCACAGAAACGACAAGGTGCTTTGTCCCATGTGATTTTGGTTTGATCAGAGCTTGCAATCAGGTTGGCTGCAGATGCTGGTAGTGTCACACCTGCGACAGCAGCAGCTGATGCAGCCGCGTTTGCTTTCACAAACGCACGTCTTGTCATTTTCATACTTCACCCTCGATTTGGGAATGTTGTGTTCCAGTGTCTTCTTCATCCGTTTCTTCAAGCCCAGTTTCGATTTGGTGATAAACCAATACCGTGCTTAAGACGTTCGGTAAATTGTTAATGGCATCGATAGTGTCTGTGATGAAACCTTGGTTCTCAGTTTCAAGTACGACGATAATCTTGCCTTCAGGACTGTCACCATAGATTTCCGCATTTTCGTGTGCTTCTATCTTTTGTTTGATTTCGTCCAAATGTTCCGGCAGCACATGTACTACCAAACTTGAAATATGCACTTCATTTAGTGACATATAGCTCTCTCATTTATTTTTATTGCCTTTGGCCGACGACATTCGGCTTAGGCTGTTGTATTGCTCACATTGATGGATGAAGTCGGGCACACTGAAACACAGGCGCCGCAGCCGTTACACTCATCAAGGTCTAAATTGGGTTGTGCTACTTTCCCCAGTTCTAATTTGAACTGAATCGCCATCGGGTCGCACATATCCCCACAGCTTCGGCATTCGACATTTTGTTTTGCTAAGCAGTTATCGTTGATACTTGCTTTTGCTTGCCAAGGTTGTTCTGTTTCTGGCAAGAAAAGGGGCTCAGGACAGGCGTTTGCACATTGATAGCAAAATGTGCATTCATCGATGGAAAAATCGACCGAGGGGAATCCGCCATCACTTTTGGTTATAATCTTTGTTTCACAGGCCTCAATGCATTTACCGCAGCGAGTGCAATCGTCCGTAAACTGTTGCGGTTTAGTTAACCAAGGCAAACGTACGACGTTGTCGGGGTGCGCTTTTCTTGCAAAGAGTCTTCTTCTGGAAAGGTCTACCACTTAGTCACCTCGAAACTTGGAACCCAAACTAAGCATAGTCCACAATTTTCATTAATAAACTGTCATTTAAACTAACGAAATTGTAGTTTTTGACATATTTGTATAAATACCTCTTAGGGGGTAAATGGTATGCAATATTGTTTTGGATCAATAAATTCCGTCGCAGGTGATCACATATTGATAAAGTTGAAAGGTAATGGGTTCATTGCACGTACAAATAGGATTGTTAATGGGCGAGGAACTCAGATTGTTTAAAAATGTGAAAAAGTCGGTGACGCGCACGATTGCGTCCGCAATGCTTCTTATTTTGCTGCTCTCAGTTGCTACGACTGGTTTTGCGATTTTTACGTTAGCGTCCAGTTTGAACGATGCTGAAGCCGTCAATGTTGCTGGCTCGATGCGAATGCAAAGCTACCGTCTAGCGAATGATATTCAGGTTAAATCTGTTGACTATTCTTCACATATTGACGCATTTGAAAATTCGATATATTCACCTTCAATGAAAGCGCTTCAGCATTGGTCTGTGCCTGAAGACATCACTCACGATTACTACCGCCTTATTATCAGATGGCATGAACTCAAGGCGGTGCTTAGAGGAGACAACCCGGCAGAATATCAACTCCTAGTGGCCGGTTTTGTTGAACAAATCGATGAGTTTGTATTTAAGCTGCAAAGCTTTTCGGAGCAAAAACTGATTAACTTAGCCTGGATCGGCGGGTTAGGGTTGGGTGGCATCCTTTGTGTCAGTATGTTTGTCGTTCATTTTGTGCGCCTCGAAGTTGTTCGGCCTCTGCGTGCCTTAGTTTTTGCTAGCGAGCAAATTAAAAATCGCTCATTTAATATATCGCTCAATGTATCCAGCGATAATGAAATGGGAATACTGACTCGAACCTTTAACCGGATGGCGACAGACCTTGGTAAGTTGTACCGAGGATTAGAACAAGCGGTTGATGAGAAAACACGTAAATTGCAGCATGCCAACCAGTCTTTAGAAGTGCTTTACGACTCGTCAAAAGAACTCACGGCGTCGCGTATTAATCAAGACAATTTCCAGGCGATTTTGCAGCATATCGTCAGTCTTGAGGGCATTAAAGCGGTCAAACTTGAAATCGAGCAGCTAGGAGAACCGAGCTGGATATTGATGGAAGGAGAAGAATGCTGCCAAGATTGTGATGAAGATTGCCACGGTAAAGCCCTGATGCTAGATGGTGAGCACTTGGGCTATTTATATTGGAAAGCAGGGTTACCTTGTCCGAACGAGGCTCTTATTGACAACTTCGTGCAGATTTTATCACGCGCCGTGTATTACAATCGGGCGCAGCGCCAAGCAGAACAAATTCTGCTGATGGAAGAGCGAGCCACTATTGCTCGGGAGTTGCATGATTCATTGGCTCAAGCACTCTCTTACTTAAAAATTCAGGTCGCTTTGTTAAAGAGAAGCGTAAAGAACTTGCCTGACGAAAAGGCGATCGCGCAGGCTAATCAAGTTATTGCTGAGCTAGATACGGGCTTATCTGCCGCGTATACGCAGTTACGCGAGTTACTGACGACGTTTCGTCTTACGATTAAAGAGGGCAGTTTTGGCCAAGCATTGCAAGACATGGTTGAAACGCTCAGTGAACAAACTGCTGCGGACATTACGCTAAAAAATAGACTTTCATCAACTGAACTGGATGCACATCAGCAGGTTCATTTACTACAGTTGATAAGAGAAGCGGCAATTAATGCAATCAAACATGCGCAAGCAGATAATATTCACATTCAATGTCTCGATAATGATGGAAAAGTCACAGTAACCGTTAGCGACGATGGAATAGGCTTTGAACATCAAGACGAAAAATTAAATCATTACGGTATGAGTATCATGCAAGAGCGGGCCGCTAGACTGCATGCCGATCTGCACATCGAAGCATCGATAAACAAAGGTTGTACCGTAAAATTAGAATTCCAACATAGTAAGGAAGTAAACAGTGACAGTGTGTAAAGTAATGCTGGTGGATGATCATCCACTCATGCGAAGAGGTATCCACCAGCTTTTAAGCTTTGAGCCTGAGTTTGAGGTCATTGCAGAAGCAAGTAATGGCGCGGATGCAGTAGCGAAAGCGCATGAGCTAGAACTGGATCTTGTACTTCTTGATCTTAATATGAAAGGCATGTCTGGCCTTGATACTTTGCAAGCACTGCGTGCAGATGGCTGTGAAGCCAGAATTGTCATTCTAACCGTTTCAGATAGCCCAGCAGATATAGAAGCAATAGTTCGAAGTGGTGCCGATGGCTATTTATTGAAAGACACTGAGCCTGATGAGTTGGTTGAGTTGCTAAAACAAGCGCATCAAGGGGACAAGGCATACAGCCAAGAAGTTTCTAAGTATTTGAGTGAACGCTCAGAGCAAGAGGACGTGTTTGATACACTGACCGATCGTGAATCTCAGATCTTAAGAGAGGTGGCAAGAGGTTTCCGCAACAAGCAAATTGCCGATCGTCTTTTTATCTCTGAGTCTACGGTTAAAGTACATATGAAGAGTTTACTTAAAAAGCTTCAAGTTCCTTCTCGTACTGCAGCAACCGTCCTTTATCTTGAGCGCTTTGGCGACATCAAATAACATTGTTGGATTTGAATCTGTAATAATAAATAAAATCAAACAGTTATATTGATTCTGACGAATAAAAAAACCGCCTGTTAGGCGGTTTTTTTACTTGTCTGGGCGAATAGAGTACAAGTCACTGTTGTGCTTACCACACTCCAAATAGTACTGATAAGCCACTTTTTTGCTTTCAGCAATGACTCTCATGCAGTGCATTTTCCCCTGTTCAAAATATCGAATCTCATATTCTACACTGGTATCAAGTTGCTCAGCGGCTGCCATACTTCGCCTCCATAAACCATCCAAAAAACATCCATGCAAGTTATATGCCGTTATAGGGAGCGTCGTTCGGTACGTTTTTTAGCCGATAATTGCGCTCTAACTCACTTTTTTGCGGATAGCTGTGATCAAAAAGTTAATTTCAAACTCTATATATTATTAAGGTGGCAATCAATATTTGTCACACTGGTGTAAGTTTGCCGCAATACTAAGTGATACAGGTTGAGTATAGAACTTAATCAACAGAAAAGGGAATACGAATAAGTGACTAAATTAAAGGGTGTATCTAATAAGGCGCTTCGTTATGGCCTTCTATTTTGTTTCGTATTTCTGCTTGCCGGTTGTGCGAAAAAGTTTTTATACAGCAATATCGATTGGTTCGTGCTCGATTACTTAGAGGACTATGTCTCGTTGCAAGGGGAACAAGAAGTCCTAGTGGAAGAGCGCTTATTACTGTTGGCAGACTGGCACAAGAAAGAGGAGTTACCATTATATATCGAACATTTAAAAGACCTTGAGAGATTAAAAGCGAGCGATATCACCTTAAATTACTTACAACAAAATCGAGATAGAATGCGAGCGCATTATGATAGAGTGGTCAGCAAAGCAGCACCAGATCTTTTTGCGTTAAGTTTGCAATTAACGAAAGAGCAAGAACGCGAGTTTTTGAGTAATGTACAAGAACATTATCAAGAGCGAAACGCAAAATATGCCGATAAGACAGAAGACGAAGTGCGTGAAATTATTCTGGATAACACTGAAGAGTGGATGGAAGAATGGCTGGGGAATCTATCAGGAAATCAGCGTCAATTAGCTCAAACATTTTCTCAGCAAGTTATTTTAAACAGCCCTTTATGGAGAGATTATCGAGCCACGGTATATCAAGAGCTCGAATACTTGTTCGACAACAAATCTAATGTTGTGACTTATCAAGATATATTTATGCGACTCTTGTTCGAGCCAGAGAGTTATTATAGTGAGCAGCTTTCTCAGAATATAGACTCTAACTTTGCATTGGTTGATCAACTGACATTAGATGTTTCTCGTTCGATGACCGATAAGCAATGGCGTCATTTTCGTGAAAAGGTTAAAGAGTGGCGAGTACTGGCTGAGGAACTTTTAGATTAAATTCATGCTTCAATGAGCGGAAGCAAAGCGCAAAAGCCTTTCTTATCAAAAAATGATTCAAAGCAAATTCTTATTGAACTAAGAGCGTAACATAGCGTGAGGTTTGATGAGGCAACGTCAGCTTATCAATGCATGATAAAGCCTCATCGTACAAAACAATGAGAATAAATATGAAACATTTAGTTGAAAGATTTCTTCGATACGTCACGTTTGATACCCAATCCAATCCACATGTGACGCTTTGCCCAAGTTCACCTGGTCAGCTTGTGTTTGCTGAGTTACTTAAAAAAGAGATGATCGAACTTGGCTTAAGTGATGTGACTTTGGATAAAAATGGCTACTTGATGGCTAAACTGCCAGCCAATGTTGATTATGAGGTTCCTCCTATCGGCTTCATTGCCCATATGGATACCGCGCCGGATGCATCTGGCAAAAACGTAAAGCCGCAATTCATCGAAGATTACCAGGGTGGCGATATTGCATTAGGGTTGGGGGATGAAGTGTTATCTCCCGTGCAATACCCAGATTTACATCACCTACATGGCCACAATCTTATTACTACCGATGGCACTACATTACTTGGCGCGGATAACAAAGCTGGTATCGCAGAGATTCTTTCCGCGGTAGCTCTGCTACTGGAAAACCCAGACATTCCACACGGCGACATTTGTATCGGCTTTACTCCGGATGAAGAAATCGGTCGTGGTGCAGATTTGTTTGATGTTAAAAAATTTGGCGCGAAATGGGCATACACTATAGATGGTGGCCCGCAAGGTGAATTGGAATACGAAAACTTTAATGCAGCAAACGCTGATGTAATTTTTCATGGTGTTAGCGTTCATCCAGGTACTGCAAAAGGCAAAATGGTCAATGCGATGAACTTGGCTGCGAAATTTCAAGTTCAAATGCCCCAAGATCAAACTCCGGAAACAACCGAAGGTTACGCAGGGTTCTTCCATCTAAAATCGGCAGAAATGGGCGTTGCACGAAGCGAGCTAGGTTACATTATTAGAGACTTTGACCGTCAAAGACTTGAGGATCGAAAAGCCTTTATGCAGAAACTCGTCGATGAAATGAACACGGGTTTACGCCATGGTTCTGTAGAGCTAAAAATAAAAGACAGCTATTACAATATGAGAGAAATGGTTGAGCCTTACCCTCATATCATTGAGCTGGCAAAGCAAGCGATGGAAGCGTGTGATGTGGAACCGATTATAAAACCTATTCGTGGTGGTACAGATGGTGCTCGTTTATCTTTTATGGGTTTGCCGTGCCCGAATATCTTCACCGGTGGTTTTAACTTCCACGGAATTCATGAGTTTATTTCTGTTGAAATGATGGAAAAATCAGTACTCGTTATTGTCAAAATTGCTGAGCTCACAGCAAAAAAACACAGTTAAAAGACTACGTCGAGACCTCTTGCAGATTTAATAACAAAATAGCCCAGATCTCTCTGGGCTATTTAACTATTAAGATGGGATACTAGCGCACGTCTTTGTCTTCAATTTCAATGTCTTCTAGCGGTAACCAGTCGACTTTCACACCCGCTTGATCGAACATATCTTGACTGACTTGGATTTTATCTCCCCAGCGAGATAAAAAGTCTTCAGACTGCTCAGGGCAGTGTACGTGTGAGATCCCTGTTTGAATGATCTTTGCCGCGCAGTTAGGGCAAGGAAAATGCGTTACCCAAATATCACATCCGTCTAAGTCACGTTTTGAGAACAAAATTGCGTTCTCTTCCGCGTGCAGTGTTTTAAGGTATTTCAACTCGCGCTCATCGGTGTCGACACTGTCAGAAACACCATGCGGATAGCCATTAAATCCAACAGATACAATGCGATTCTGTTTAGTAATAACGGCACCGACTTGTGTTGATGGGTCCTTACTCCAAGACGCCACTAGTTCTGCCATCTGGTAAAAGCGTTTCGCCCATTTAGAAATCATAGTCATCCTCTCTGTCGAAGGCGTTGAATTAATTGAATGATAACCCATTTATATTAAAAAAATAGTCAAAATCGGGGTCTTGAGTATGAAGGCGTCACTTTTTACCTTTTTAGCCACAAAACGTTCTTATCTTGAGCACTGAATCTCACTTTACGCCCGAATACAATACTCCCGTTAGTGTTTCCAAGCACACGCTAAAATTCGCGATCTCCTAAGGCGTATATTAAATAGTTATGATTGAGTTGTATGTATATTGCTCATTGAATACCACTGTTAACTAAATTACTTTATTTTCCTTTTGTTTCTCATGTTTACATTTAGAAACACCTTGGGCGCTTTTCAGTGAAGTTTTCAGTGGCAGCAAGGAGTAAGGTTGATAGGAATTCAACAATATCCTGTTCTATAAAGACGGTAAATACATGCAAAAGAAACCACTTGTCGCACTAATGGCGGCTACAGCAATCCTCGCTGGATGCGGGGAAGCTAATAATGCCCAAACGAAAGGTCAAGCGCCTCTCGTAGTGACTCAGGATGTCACGGTTATCGACTACCAACCGAGCAAGTCTTATATCGGTCGCATTGAAGCAGTAGAAGATACCAATATTACCGCGCAGATTTCTGGCTACTTAAAAGCTCGTCACTTTGAAGAGGGGCAAATGGTAGAAAAAGGGCAGCTCCTTTACTCTATCGAGCCATCTTCTTTTGAAGCCCAAGTCGCGAGTGCTAAAGCCGCACTTGCACAAGCTAAAGCGGCGCTAAAAAAAGCCGAATTAGATCATACTCGAGGTAAAAACTTGTTGCCTCGCGGTAGTATCTCTCAATCTGAGTTTGATGCTTTAACTGCGGCACTTCTTGGTGCGAGAGCAGAGCTAGAAGCGGCAAATGCTCAACTTAAACTTGCTGAAGTTAACCTTTCCTATACTCAAATCCGAGCACCTTTTAGCGGACGTATTAGTGATACCAAAGTGAGTACGGGTGATCTGGTTTCTCCGTCATCTGGCGTGCTGACAACTCTGGTGAGTTTAGATCCAGTTCATACCTCATTTAGTGTGAGTGAGCGTGAGCGTTTAGCTATGGGTATGGATCAAGTAAAAGGTGATGGCTCGGCTGAATCAAACCGCGTTGAAGTTCAGCTTGAACTGGAAAATGGACAGTTTTTTGAGCATCTTGGTAAGCTTGATTTCTTAGGTAATCGTATTGACACCAAAACGGGTACGATTGCTATGCGCGCGCTAGTGCCAAACCCAGAGCAGAAGTTACTTCCGGGTCAACACATCAAAGTGAACTTGAGAGATAAGAACACGAAAGACGTTATTGTTATCCCACGACGTGCCGTACAGACTGACTTAGAAGGTGACTTTGTGATGGTGATGGCTGAGGGAAGTGTGGCAGAGCGTCGTAACGTCGAGCTTGGCCCTCAGGTTGAACAAGGCATTATCATTCGAGAAGGGCTCGATCAGGAAGATACGGTTATTACACAAGGCCTACAACGTGTGCGTAATGGTGTAGAAGTGCGCCTTCAAGCACCTGCTGAAGATAAGCAGTAGGGGGCACTATGTTAAGTCGTTTCTTTATTCAGAGACCTAAATTCGCGCTGGTTATTTCGATCATATTAACGCTAGCCGGCGCGATCTCACTGGCGATTTTGCCAGTGGCTGAGTACCCACAGATAAGCCCGCCATCAGTAAGCGTTTCGGCTTACTACACTGGCGCGAGTGCGGAAGTTGTCGAGCAGGCCATTGCGGACCCCATAGAGACCTCAGTCAACGGCGTTGAGGATATGATATACATGTCTTCAAAGAGCGCGAACGATGGCTCTTACAGCCTAAACGTCACGTTCGATGTTGGCACCGATCCAGATATGGCGCAAGTTAACGTGCAAAACCGCGTGTCACAGATTGAGTCAAAACTGCCTCAAGAAGTTCGCATGGTTGGTGTGACGGTGAAAAAGCGTTCACCTGACTTGCTGATGGTACTTAACTTCTATTCACCTGATGGCAAATACGATGATCAGTTCTTGATTAACTACATTAACTTGAATGTAAAAGATCAGTTGGCTCGTGCGAAAGGTATCAGTGAAGTTAACGTGATTGGTGGTGGCGAATACGCAATGCGTGTTTGGTTAGATCCTGAAAAAATGGCCAACCTTAAGCTAACCACGTCAGACGTATACGCCGCTTTGGCTGAACAGAACGTTCAAGTTGCGGCAGGGCGTGTAGGTGCAGCACCATACAACAATCCGCAAGAAGTTCAGTTTAACCTTGTGACCAAAGGTCGCTTGGAAAGCGTGAGTGAGTTTGAGAACGTAGTCCTTCGAGCTAATCCCAATGGCTCTACGGTTTATCTGAAAGATGTTGCTCGCGTTGAACTAGGCAAAAAGTTCTACGATGGTAACGGTAAGTTCCGTGGCCAGGACGCGTCAATCGTTGCGTTGTCTCTTCAATCGGATGCGAATGCGTTAGAAAGTGGTCAGGCCGTCATGGAGCTCCTTGAAGGCTTGAGCAAAAACTTCCCAGAGGGAATGGAATACGAGACCAGCTACGATACAACCGTGTTCGTATCTGAATCGATCAAAGGGGTAGTAAAAACACTGATTGAAGCGATTCTATTGGTGATTGCTGTAACTTACTTGTTCTTGGGTAGTGCGCGTGCAACGTTGATTCCTGTTGTCGCGATCCCCGTTTCTCTGATTGGTACGTTTGCCATCATGCAGGCAACGGGCTTCACCATTAATACGGTTACTTTGTTTGGCTTGATCCTTGCGATTGGTATCGTGGTGGACGATGCGATTCTGGTTATCGAAAACGTCGATACTACCATGGCGAAAGACCCAAGCATTTCACCGCGTAAAGCGACGTTGCTAGCGATGAAAGAAGTAACGGGACCAATCATCACGTCGACCTTGGTTCTACTTGCGGTATTCATACCCGTCGCCATGCTGCCAGGTATCACCGGTATCATGTATCGCCAGTTCGCTTTGACCATCTGTATTTCGGTTGTGATTTCATCCATCAATGCATTGACGCTGTCTCCAGCACTTTGTTCTCTGGTATTGAAGCAGGGTGGGGGCAATACCGCTAACTGGTTCCAGGCTTTCAACCGAGGCTTAGAGCGCATCACTACGCGTTATGGCCAGATCGCTGGTTTCTTGGTGAAGAAGTCTTTACTGCTCGTGACGTTCTTTATAGTTGCTATCGCAGCGGTCACTTTCTTTGCGAAAACCACCTCTACAGCGTTTGTTCCTCAAGAAGATAAAGGCATTTTGCTGGTTAACGTACAGCTACCAGATTCAGCCTCTTTATCACGTACTGAAGAAGTCACCAATGATTTAATGAAAATGATCGGTGAAGAACCTGGTGTGGATGGTGTGACGGTTGCGAACGGTTACTCGTTTATGACAGGCGCAGCAGCATCAAACGGTGCTTCTGTATTTATCAAATTGCATGACTGGGATACTCGTAACTCGCTGCAAGGAGAGCACTCTGCTAATGCTATCGCGGCACGTATTAACGGTCGAGCGGCGACAGAGCTACCTCAAGCGGTTGTTTTTGCGATGGGACCACCGGCGGTTCCTGGTATGGGCGCTGCGTCTGGTTTTGAGTTTGTGCTTGAAGACACGCTAGGGCGAAGTCGTACCGATTTGTCGATGGTCATGGGAGAAATGATCCAAGCGGCTAACCAAGCGCCTGAAATTGCCTACACGTTTAGCACGTTCCGCGCGAATGTTCCGCACTACTACGTTGATATCGATCGTGAGAAAGCGCAGCAATTAGGTATTTCGCTGTCGTCTATTTTCCAAACCTTGCAAGGCAACTTAGGTTCGCTTTATGTGAATGACTTCACCATGTTTGGTAAGAACTTCCGCGTAACCATGCAAGCTGATAGCCAGCACCGTAGCAGCATGGAAGATCTAGAGCGTTTCCATGTTCGTTCTTCGAACGGTGATATGGTTCCGTTAAGTACGCTAGTGAGCTACGAGCAAGTGTTTGAGCCTGATGTGGCGTGGCGTTACAACATGTACCGCAGTGCTATCATTCAAGGCCAACCAGCTCCGGGTTACTCTAGTGGTGATGCGATTGCCGCAATGGAACGCGTTGCTGCTGAAGTTCTTCCGCAAGGGTACACGTATGAATGGACAGGTATGGCTTATCAGGAAGTGCTCGCGGGTAACCAAGCCATTTATGCGTTTGCGCTGGCTTTGATCTTCATTTACTTGTTTATGGTGGCTCAGTATGAAAGTTGGAGTATTCCACTGGCTATTATTTTGGTGGTCCCAGTAGCCACGTTAGGTTCCTTCCTTGCGTTAAATCTAACTGGCACGCCGCTTAACTTGTATGCCCAAATTGGTCTTGTCTTGCTCATAGCCTTGGCGGCGAAAAACGCAATTTTGATTGTGGAGTTCGCCAAGCAAGAGCGTGAAGAAAAAGATGCTGATATCGATAGTGCAGCGGTTAAAGGAGGCACGTTACGTTTCCGCGCTGTGAATATGACATCTTGGTCATTTATCCTGGGTATCTTCCCGCTTATCTTTGCCGCTGGCGCGGGGCACGTGAGTCAAAACTCACTCGGCGTGTCGCTGATTGGTGGTCTATTGTGTGTGCTTCTAGCAGGTACATTCTTGATCCCAGGCTTCTACGCTCTGGTGCAAAGACAGCGTGAGAAGGTTCATGGCGGCAACACCAAGCTGGTTCCTCTTGATGATGAATAATCACATCCGAAGTGCGCAGTAAGCACGAAGTGACAATTGAAAAAAAGCCCGAAGCAATGATTGCTTCGGGCTTTCTATTTTGAAAAGGGTTATTTTAGCGCAGTTTTGAATTGTGCGACGGCTTCATCCATATCATGAGCTTGAGCAGAGACAGAGTTCACTTCATGCAAGCATTCCTGAGCGGATTGCATGTTATTCTCAGATATTGCGTTTAGCTCGGTGATTGAACCGCTAACTTGGTTCATCACGATACCTTGTTCTTCAATTGCTGAAGCTATGCGCTCCGAATTACCTTGAATTGAATGCATGTCAGTAATGATCTGTTGCAGGCTAGAATCCAGTTTTTCAGAAGCATTAAGTGTTTGTTGCCCTTGATCGTTACATTGATCAATATCAGCAACAACTGTAGACATTTGAGTTTGAATGTCTGCAACGACCCGCGTGATTTCCTCTGTGGATTGATGAGTTCGGCTAGCTAGGGCGCGTACTTCATCGGCGACAACTGCAAACCCGCGGCCTTGTTCGCCTGCTCGCGCGGCTTCAATTGCTGCGTTGAGAGCTAGTAGGTTGGTTTGCTCTGCTATTTCTTGGATGATGTTCACGGCACCACCAATTTTATCTACATGCTGATTCAGCGAGCCAATCGACTGCTGGCTGTTTGATAAAATCGTGGTTAGTTGACCGATGTTGGTTACCGTCGCCTCAACAACTCCTCGACCTTGTTCGGCATTATTCGCTGCCTGATGTACGCCTTCTACCGCAACTGATGTGCTTTCAGAGATTTCACCTATTGTGGCAACCATTTGCTGAACTGCCGTCGCCATTGATGCAGTGTGGTCAGTTTGAGTGTGGAATTGCTCCATAACGCCTTCTAACTCACGATGCATATTATCGGTACTTGCAGTGAGTTGCGCCGATTTTTCTTGGGTACTGCTAATTAGATGCTCAAGCTTATCCAATAGGTCATTGAGGTGATGACTGATATCAAATAGCTCGTCTTGACCTTTCAAATCAGATCGAAGTCCCATGTTGTTCGTTTCGCTGATACTTCGAATGGTGCCAAGTAAGCTATTCACTCGCGTATTGATTGAACGTGAAATTTGCCAAATCAATGCGAAAATAACGACTAAGATCAGAGCTGTAATGACCTGCTTGATGGTCGACATTTGTTCATCACGTTGTGCGGCAGCAGAGCTAAGGGCTGTGGAAAAGGTTTCAAATTGCTCTTCTACGGCATGAGATAATGCGCGAGTTTCACCGAGTAGGCCTTTGTCATAAGCAACCCCAACAACTTGCTTTTGGGCCGCCAATTGCTTACCTGTTTTGATAAGCTCCGGAGCATATTGCCCCTCAAGCAAGTCACTATTGAATAGTCCTGCTTTTACCGCAGAGTCAAAACGGACTAATGCCAATAACTGCTGGTGGTCTGAACGTTGTTTTGCTTCTAATAGTGCTTGTTCGTAACCAGCGAGAAGCCCACTCTTTGAATCAAGCCCGTATCGTTGGTAAGCGCTGACCAGATTCTGAAAGCCCCTTTGGTATGCGAGCAAGTCTTGCTTAAATTGTTGACTGGAAGGTAATTCATTACTCTTGAGTATGTTCGCAAGCTCTTTTTCTGTGTCTATAAACTTGTCAACATTGGCGTCAAACTTATTTAGATATTTGTCATTACTACGTAGTAGGAAATCTTTTTCATTTCTGCGTAAGTTTAGTAAGCGTATTTCTAGATCACCAACGAGTTTGATGGCGTGATTAAGGTCATTGCTCTTATTTTCAAAATGGGATGACGTACCCAAAAGGGCCACGATGCCTAAAATGGCGATAACTCCGAGGAAGTAGAGTTTTTGCCTAATAGTCATATTGTTGTTTCCTGAATAAGTAACTAAAAAGAGAAATCCAATGAGATTTCCAAGGGCTAGCAAACGTTGTTCAACTAACATGTCGAGAACACGACATGCACTAATACAGCACTTTTTTACGTTGCTGTTTTTTCGCTCCGTGCTTGTTTTTTGTATCAAGTCGTCGGCGTTGAGAAGCGCGGGTTGGTTTCGTTTTAATACGCTTCTTCTCCTGTAAAGCGGCAGCTTTTATCAATGCTTGAAGCCGATTTAGGGCGTCTTCCTTATTTTGTTCTTGTGTCCGAAATTGTTGCGCTTTGATGATGATCACGCCATCTTTACTTATACGACTATCAGAAAGTGCAAGTAATCGCTCTTTGTAAAAGTCAGGTAAGCTTGAATGCCGGATATCAAAGCGCAGGTGTATAGCGGACGCTACCTTGTTAACGTTCTGGCCACCATTTCCTTGAGCTCTAATTGGGGATAATTGAATTTCCCACTCTTGAATTGTGACGGAGTTCGAAATTTTGAGCATGATAAGTAAATGCCGGTAAGGACGATTGAAAGAGCTGATAAATTAACATTACAGATGCACAAATAGAAGAAAAGACATGAGCACGATTGATTTTAGACCCTATGAGGGATTCATATTTGATATGGATGGTACTCTAATCGATACCATGCCAGCCCACTTGGCAGCTTGGCAAGCAACTGCTGAGCGTTTTGATTTTCCGTTTTGCCAGGAATGGTTTCACAGTTTGGGAGGGATGCCGAGCTTTAAAATTGTTGAGGAACTAAATCGTGTGCATGAGCTTTCGTTAGATCCTAAAACTGTCGCGACATTTAAAATGGAAACATTCGCTGCTATGGAGCTTCATGGTGACGTTATTCCTTGCACGAACATCGTGTTAGAGGAATATTTAGGCCATAAGAAAATTGCAGTCGGGACTGGCAGCCAACGAGAAAGTGCCATGCGCTTATTAAGTCATGCAGGTTTATTAGACAAGTTGGATGTTGTAGTAACCGCGAGTGATGTAGAGAACCATAAACCCTTTCCAGATACCTTTTTGGTGGCCGCGGAACAACTCGACTTGGAGGCGTCACAGTGTCTTGTGTTCGAGGATACTGAGCTGGGGAAGCGAGCGGCGCATGCAGCTGGTATGGATTGCGTTATGGTGCAAGATAATGAGTTGATCTTTTTCCCAAAACCATAGTGGCAATATCCCTTAATATGAGATCAAAACGGGGTGCAAATGCACCCCATTAATTTTTACCACATCATCGATCATGAATCATAGATGCTTATTCAGGCTGAACTAGCTCTTGGTATTCAAATGAAGGTACCACAACTTCTACGCGACGGTTTTTCTCACGACCTTCGCGAGTGCTGTTGTCAGCAACTGGGTTTTCTTCACCCATACCTTTAACTGTCAAACGATCTGAACCAATGCCAGCTGCGGTTAGGTAATCAGCAACAGATTGAGCACGACGCTCAGACAGTTTTTGGTTGTATGCCGCAGGGCCTGAGCTATCCGTGTAACCAGTAATCTCTACTTGGGCTTGAGGATATTCGTTCAAGAATGAAACAAAGTTGTCCAGACGTTCAGAAACGGAATCTGTTAACTTAGCACTATCGAATTCAAACGTACCTGTACCGTACTCTTCTTTGTGCACCTTGCTCATCATCACTGGCTCTGGATCTGGCTCGATCACTTCTTCCGTTACAACTGCTGCAACAACTGGAGCTGCTGCGAATTTGTAGTTAACACCGATACCAAAGAAGTTAGCATCCATGTCGTCCCACACGTCGTCAGACATGTCTTGGTAGCGTTGGTATTCAGCGCGAACACTCCAGTTTCTATCGATCGAGTATTCAGCCCCCAAAGAACCTGTTGGGACAAAGTCTGTTTCGTCATCAGACATCATGTAAGCACCACCGATCTTAGCAAACAGATTCCAAGAGTCGTTTAAGTGCCAGTTGAATTTAGGTGCAAGTGTTAAAGCCGTTAGATTGCCGTCAATCGTATTAACCGTGTTAGCCCCTGACATCGAGTTAGCTTTGTAGTCGCCTAAGAAGTCTACGCCGTACTCTAGCCCAATGATATCGGTAAAGTCATAACCGATATGTAGTCCTGCACCGAACGCTTCATCATCACAAGGGCTATTTAGATAGCAAGCGTCGTCAAGTGTAGTCATGCCCACTTTGCCCCCGATGTACATTTCAGCTTGAGCAGAGTTTAAAAGCGCGCTACTACCAGCTACCACTGCTGCTACTGCAATTGCTACTTTGTTCATAATGTTTCCTTGTATTGATTGCATATTAACTTCTACTTCGTTTTATCAAAAAATTAGAAAAAACCAGCGTTTATAAGAAATTAGTTTTATATTCTAATCATTTCATATCAAGCAACAATATATTTGAACTTGATCAACATTTACTACCCAAAAATACCTCACAAACTTCTGATATTTCTTACATTGTAGTAAAGATTTTTTGGTGCATAAGAAAATTGATGATTATTTTGAACTTTTTTTTCGTAAACTTTAATTTACATTGTGCGCGGTGGTTAACAGGTGGTTTTTATTTGCATTTATTTGCAAAAACTGATTGCAAGTCTACGCCTAAGCCGATAAGTTACTTAAACGCTAGACAGAAAATGACCACAGCCCTTGATGCTGCTCGCTTTGTGAACAATGTTGCAATGAGTTCAGTTGGTAAAAATGGGGTCGGAAATAAAACCAGGAAGTAGAAGTAATGTTTCAAACTGATGATGTAAGAATAAATAGAGTAAAAGAGTTATTGCCACCTGTTGCAGTATTAGAGAAGTTCCCAGCGACTGAAACCGCTTCTTCGACCACTTTTGATTGCCGTAACGCCATTCACAATATTCTTGAAGGAAAAGACGATCGATTACTCGTGATCGTTGGCCCGTGTTCTATTCACGATCCGGCTGCCGCGGTTGAGTACGGTAAAAAGCTAAAAGTATTACGTGATGAACTGGGCGAGCAGCTTGAGGTTGTTATGCGAGTTTATTTTGAAAAGCCGCGTACGACCGTTGGTTGGAAAGGCCTTATCAATGACCCTTACTTAAATGACACCTATAAGCTAAATGATGGTCTACGTATCGGACGTAAACTTCTTCTTGATCTAACCGATATGGGCTTGCCAACGGCAAGTGAATTCTTAGATATGATCACACCTCAGTACGTGGCGGATTTGATCAGTTGGGGCGCTATCGGTGCTCGTACGACAGAATCTCAGGTTCACCGCGAGCTAGCTTCTGGTCTTTCTTGTCCTGTAGGTTTCAAAAACGGTACAGACGGGAATATTAAAATAGCGAGCGACGCGATTCGTTCTGCAAGCGCTTCCCATCACTTCCTTTCAGTAACAAAATACGGTCATTCCGCGATCGTAGAAACCGCTGGTAATCCAGACTGCCATATTATTCTACGTGGCGGTAAAGAACCAAACTACAGTGCAGCACATGTAGCTCAAATTAAAGATGAGCTGGACACCGCAGGTCTGCCGAAAAAAGTGATGATTGATTTTAGCCATGCTAACAGCTCGAAGCAGTTCAAGCGTCAAATGCTGGTGTCTGATGATGTATCCGAACAAATCTCTGCTGGCGAAGAAGCCATTTTTGGTGTGATGATCGAGTCTCATTTAGTTGAAGGTCGCCAAGACTTAGTGGATGGCAAAGCAGCCACTTATGGTCAGTCGATTACTGATGCATGTATTGGTTGGGAAGATACGAAAACGGTACTTCGTCAGCTTTCTGATGCAGTAAAAGCGCGCCGCAACAAGTAAGCTCAACAGAAAAACTTTTTAAAAGCGAAAAGTGAATAGTGAAGAGCCAGAGGTACTATGCCTCTGGCTCTTTTTGTTGAGAATTACTCTCATATCTTTCTATTGTTTCTGCTTTCCTATATGTTATCTGTATACGTTGTAACCAAAAGGAATTTGGAATTGAATCGTAATGTATGGCTTCTATCCCTCTGCCAAGCCTTATTAATGACAGGGAATATTTTACTCATATCTGTTATTGCCCTTATTGGCAAAACACTTGCGCCGTCATCAAGTTTTATCACATTACCAGTTGCACTGCAGTTTTTGGGACTGATGGCCGCGACAATTCCTGCGTCGCTAATTATGGGCAAGTTAGGGCGTCGCCTTGGTTTTAGCCTTGGTAATGTCATTGGCATTTTGGGTGCTAGTCTAGCGACGTATGCATTAAGTCAACAAAACTTCTATCTGTTCTGCATGTCTACGTTTTTGCTTGGTGTTGGTATAGGTTTCGGTACTCTATACAGGTTTGCTGCCATTGAAGTGTGTGAAGAGTCGGCAAGGCATAGGGCGATTTCGATATCTATGGCGGGTGGGGTGTTAGCGGCGATCCTTGGGCCTAATCTGGCCGTGTACTCGCAGCAGTGGTCAGATGATGGCTTATACATTAGTGCATTTGCTGTGCTTGTCGTGCTTTATATAACCGCGTTGGTTGTGCTACAAACCATTCGTTTTCCACCTGCACACACGCAGGCGCTACGCGCTAAGGCGGATAAGCTGAGACTGATTATTCGTCGACCTAATTTCATGCTGGCCGTTATCGCGGCAATGGTTGCGTACGCGGTGATGAACATTTTAATGACAGCAACTCCTTTAGCGATGATTGGTTGTGGCTTTGATTTTGATAAAGCGGCGGGAGTGATCGAATGGCACGTGTTGGGTATGTTTGCACCTGCGTTTGTCACGGGCCGTCTGATAGAGCGGTTTGGCGCTAAGAATATGATTTTGGCGGGTGGATTGCTATTTGTTGCTTGTATTGGAATTAATATACATGGAGTGTCTATCTGGCATTTTAGTCTTGCTTTAATCCTGTTAGGAATAGGTTGGAACTTTATGTTTATCGCAGCAACCGGGCTGTTTAGTCAAAGTTATGAAGCGAAAAACAGAAGCAAGGCTCAAGCGTTTAATGAATTCTTCGTGTTCAGTTGTGTCACCATCACCGCATTACTATCTGGTTGGCTTGAGTCTACCGTAGGTTGGCAGAATCTTAATTTGTATGTTCTTCCATTTGTGTTACTCGTTATCGCGATGTTTGCGTTAAAAACGAATAAAAAGCCAGAATCACAAACCGCTTAATTAAGGCTTAATATATAACCCGGCCGATCGTGTCGGGTTTGTTTATTAGCTCAAATCAACAATCTCTTCTTTATGTTTTTATCGATAATGTGAATTCCCACAATAAAAATGTCGATTTGATAAGACTTTTTATCTAACTTTTTGTAATAAAAATAAAAATCCTGTATATATCTTGCCGAAAATCAATAAAAACTAAAGAAGTTTCGTCTATGTCAGCCAATATTTCTCATAAAGCTCAAGAAACTCTCGTGAGGGAGTCTGAGGAACTCGTCTCAACAACGAACTTACAAGGTGTTATTACATATTGTAATGAAGCCTTTTGCCGCGTTGCTGAATACACTCACGAAGAACTTGTCGGTCAGAACCACAATATAGTTCGTCATAATGATATGCCTAAAGCCGCTTTCGGTGACATGTGGGCACGCCTTAAACAAGGTAAAGCCTGGCGTGGAATGGTTAAGAATGCCACTAAGTCTGGCGGTTACTATTGGGTTGATGCTTATGTCACCCCTATCTACGAAGACAACCATGTTGTTGGGTATCAATCAGTGCGCGTGAAACCAAAGCGAGAGTGGGTTGATATTGCGACAAAAGCCTACAAAAGCATGCGTGCTGCAGAGAAGTCTGGTCGAACTTGGTCGTTGAAAATCAATGAAACCATTCGCTATGCGATTCTACTTGGTGCACTAACCGCACCTGCAACCGCATATGCGTTGTCTGTTGAAGGGCCGTTGGCTTGGCTTGCAAGTGCGTTACCTGCAAGTGTTCTGGCTCTGTTATTCCGCCAAGAGTTAATTGATACACCTCAGCAACTTAAAAAGTTACAAAAGCAATATGACAGCGTAAGTCGCTTGATCTATTCCGGTAACACGGCATTTTCGATTGCCGATTTCCATATCAAAATGCTATCCGCAAGAATTCGAACCGTGTTAGGAAGAATGACTGACTCCGCATTGCCTTTGCAGCATTGTGCCGAAGAGCTTAGTCAAACAACGGCAGAAGTCTCGGCTGCATTAAATCAGCAAAATACCGATATTCATCGTGTGCGAGATGCTACCCAAGAGGTGGAGTTGTCGGCAAATTCGGTTTCTTCGAGTACCAATGATGCCCATATGTTGATTGATGATACATTGAAGTCATGCTTGATGGCGAAGGAGACCATCGATCAAACGCACACCAATCTAGCGCAATTAAGCCTTCAAGCTGAAAAAGCGACGGAAACGACGTATCAACTGAGTGATCAGGCACAGAAGGTGAACCATTTGATGGAAGAGATTGGTGGGATCGCAGAGCAAACCAATTTACTGGCACTCAACGCGGCGATTGAAGCGGCAAGAGCAGGGGAGCAAGGTCGTGGTTTTGCTGTTGTAGCTGATGAGGTCCGCGCGCTTTCTGGGCGAACATCCAATGCAACTGAACAAATCCAAGCCTCTATCTCCACTATGTTGGCAACGATTCAAAGTTGGCAGAAAGATATTCTGGCAAACAAAGAGCAAACCGATGCCTGTTCTCAAGTAGCAGAACAAAGTGCGTTGCGTTTGTCTGAAGTTGAACAGATGATGCAAACCATGAGTGGGCTGATGGTTGATGTAGCAGAAGCGGCGAATAACCAGTTAAAGCTATCTAGTGATGTAAACCAGCACATTCATTCTATCGCTTCGACCGCAGAACAAAACTTGGCAGCAACACATTCAGTTGAACAAAACAGCCGACAGTTGAAAGACCAAGTACAAGATTTCTATCAGCTCGCACTTCGATTTGAAGACAAATAGTCGTAACGTAAGTTGTGATGTTTATGTCCTGGCTGCGTTTATACGAATAGGAGCCAGATAAAAGAAAGCCCCGCCATTGCTGGTGGGGCTTTTCAGTTTTCACATTCGCAATAGAGAAAACTGACTATCTTTTTACTGCAATTACGCGAGCAGCTCTTTTGCTGTGTTCACTACGTTTTCAGTCGTGAAACCAAACATTTTGAATAGTTCGCCAGCTGGTGCAGATTCACCGAATGAAG
This sequence comes from Vibrio sp. Vb1574, assembly GCF_033338675.1. Classification (NCBI taxonomy): domain Bacteria; kingdom Pseudomonadati; phylum Pseudomonadota; class Gammaproteobacteria; order Vibrionales; family Vibrionaceae; genus Vibrio; species Vibrio sp. Vb1574. The sequence continues at coordinate 84,816 of NZ_JAWOTC010000008.1, read as the reverse complement.
TCATACCGATGATGCGACCGTCGAAGCCTACGTACTTGTACCAGAAGTCAGCAATACCTGCTTCAATTGCGATACGTGCTGTTACGTCTGATGGCAGTACAGCTTCACGGTAAGCGGCGTCTTGTTTGTCAAATGCATCTGTTGATGGCATTGAAACAACGCGTACTTTCTTACCTTCAGCAGTTAGCTGTGCTGCTGCTTCTACTGCTAGTTCAACTTCAGAACCTGTTGCGATAAGGATTAGCTCAGGCTTGCCTTCGCAATCTTTCAGAATGTAAGCACCTTTCGCGATGTCTGCTACTTGTTCTGCTGTGCGCTCTTGTTGCGCAAGGTTTTGACGAGAGAAGATAAGTGCTGTCGGTGCATCTTTACGTTCAATCGCTAGTTTCCAAGCTACAGCGGACTCAACTTGGTCACATGGACGCCATGTGCTCATGTTTGGTGTTAGGCGTAGCGATGCCATTTGCTCAACTGGTTGGTGAGTTGGACCATCTTCGCCAAGACCGATAGAGTCATGCGTGTACACTTGGATGTTCTGAATTTTCATCAGCGCAGCCATACGCATTGCGTTACGTGCGTACTCCATGAACATTAGGAATGTTGCGCCGTAAGGAACGAAACCACCGTGTAGCGCGATACCGTTCATGATCGCTGTCATACCGAATTCACGTACGCCGTAGTGGATGTAGTTACCAGAGAAGTCGCTTGCTTCTAGAGACTTAGAACCAGACCACATGGTTAGGTTAGAAGGTGCTAGGTCAGCAGAGCCACCCATGAACTCTGGTAGTAGAGCACCAAATGCTTCTAGAGCATTTTGAGACGCTTTACGTGATGCAATGTTTGCTGGGTTAGCTTGAAGATCAGCAATGATTTGGCTTGCTTTCTCTTCCCACTGTGCAGGAAGCTCACCGTTTACGCGGCGTTTAAATTCAGCTGCCAGCTCAGGGTACGCTGCTTCATAAGCTGCAAATTTCTCGTTCCACGCTGCTTCCTTAGCTGCGCCTGTTTCTTTCGCTGACCATTCTGCGTAGACTTCTTGCGGAATTTCAAAAGGACCGTGCTCCCAACCTAGTTCTTTGCGTGTTGCTGCGATTTCTTCTGCACCTAGTGGCGCACCGTGACAATCGTGTGAACCAGATTTGTTTGGTGAACCAAAACCGATGATAGTCTTCGTACAGATAAGTGTAGGACGTGGATCCGCTTTCGCCGCTTCAATTGCTGCGTTGATTGCGTCAGCATCGTGACCATCGACTGCAGGGATTACGTGCCAACCGTAAGCTTCGAAACGCTTAGGTGTGTCGTCAGAGAACCAACCTTCAACGTGACCGTCGATAGAGATGCCGTTGTCATCCCAGAACGCGATCAGCTTGCCTAGACCTAGAGTACCTGCAAGAGAGCATGCCTCGTGCGAAATACCTTCCATCAGACAGCCGTCGCCCATGAACACGTAAGTGAAGTGGTCAACGATGTCGTGGCCTTCTTTGTTGAATTGCGCTGCTAGCGCTTTTTCAGCTAGAGCCATACCAACCGCGTTAGTGATGCCTTGACCTAGTGGGCCCGTTGTGGTCTCGATTCCTGGCGCGTAACCGTACTCTGGGTGACCAGGAGTTTTAGAGTGAAGCTGACGGAAGTTTTTCAGATCGTCGATAGACAACTCGTAACCTGCAAGGTGCAGTAGAGAGTAAATCAGCATTGAGCCGTGGCCGTTAGACAGTACGAAACGGTCGCGGTCTGCCCACTCAGGGTTTGATGGGTTGTGGTTTAGATGAGAGCGCCAAAGAACTTCAGCGATGTCAGCCATACCCATAGGTGCACCTGGGTGACCAGAGTTAGCTTGTTGAACACCATCCATGCTTAGCGCACGGATTGCATTTGCTAGATGTTTACGATCCATAGTGATTACTTCTCGATATTTGATTTAAATAGAGGGAACTCGCCGAAACAAGTTCAAATAGAATTTTTTGAAAATAGTGCTGATGGTAAAAGCGAGTAGACGGGCTACTCGCTTTTGGTAAGCAATTAAAGCTTAGCTTCGATCATCGCTTCTAGTTTGCCTTGGTCAACGGCGAAGTTGCGGATACCTTCAGCCAGCTTCTCAACAGCCATTGGGTCTTGGTTATGTTCCCATAGGAACTCTGCATGAGTCATTGGTGCTGGACGCTCAGCTGCGCCTTTAGAATCAACTAGTTTCTCAACTACTTCACCTTCAGCTGCTTCTAGTTCTGCAAGTAGAGCAGGAGCGATAGTTAGACGGTCACAACCAGCTAGTTCTAAGATCTCACCGATATTACGGAAGCTTGCGCCCATAACTACAGTTTTGTAGCCGTATTCTTTGTAGTAGTTGTAGATCTTAGTTACAGATAGTACGCCTGGATCTTCTTGAGCTTCGAAGTCACGGCCTTCTTTCGCTTTGTACCAGTCCATGATACGACCAACGAATGGCGAGATTAGGAACACTCCCGCTTCTGCACAAGCACGTGCTTGAGCGAACGAGAATAGAAGCGTTAGGTTACAGTTGATGCCTTCTTTTTCTAGGATCTCAGCTGCGCGAATGCCTTCCCAAGTTGAAGCCAGTTTGATAAGGATACGGTCGTTAGTGATGCCAGCATCGTTGTACATTTTCACTAGTTGACGAGCTTTCGCTACGCTGCCTTCCATATCGTAAGATAGACGAGCGTCTACTTCTGTAGAGATACGACCTGGGATAGTTTTTAGGATTTCTTTACCGATGTTTACTGCAAGCATGTCACAAGTGTCTTGAACTTGTTGAGCTTTGTCGTTGCTCTGTGCTTTAGCGTATTCGATTGAAGCATCGATTAGAGGTGCGTACTCTGCGATTTGAGCGGCTTTAAGGATAAGAGAAGGGTTAGTTGTTGCGTCTTCTGGCTGATACTTTTTAATTGCATCAATTTCGCCAGTGTCTGCTACTACAGTCGTTAGTTTACGAAGTTGCTCTAACTTGTTGCTCATAATCGATCATCCTATTTAAATGGGCTTAAGCGTGATTTTTGTTATCACGGCTTGTGCATTTGCAAGCGAGTTAGCTAACCGTCTCATCGCATTTAATGAGACATCTGCTCAGCCAACTACGGAAAATTTCGTTACCGATCAAATGCTATGAACATTTGATCGATAGCTGAGTAAATGATGTGTCCATATTTATCCTATCTATGCTGAAAGTCAATCGCTGAAATGGACTTATAGTGAACTTCATCAACGTTTTTTTACTGTGTGTTTAGTGGTTAACCCAAATAAACGTTTGCCCTTATTGTTCAAAGCTTGAGCGTTGTCCAAGAGGGTAAAAAATTGTAGTGAGAAAATGTTATTGCGATGAGCAAATGTAGCGTTTAAATTGATAAAGAACATATGCTAAGTCAATGAGCATATGTTCACTTATTGCATACAATATCGATCCTCTTAAAGGGCGAGAGAAACCATGAGCAGTTCTAATCAAGATATTTCCATTGAAAACACGGATTTGTTGACAGAGATTTCCGTCGCGTATTATCAAGACGGTGCGACTCAGGAAGAGATATCGAGAAAATTTGCCATATCACGCGCAAAGGTCGGGCGAATGCTCAAGCAGGCGCGTGATGAAGGCATTGTTGAAATTACCGTTAAATACCATCCGGTGTTCAGCGCCAAGATCGAACAACGTTTGATCGAGCGATTCGGCGTTAAGCGCGCGCTTGTTGCTCTTGATCAACCGAATGAAGAAGCGCAACGACTACAGGTATCGGGATTGGTGTCCAATTATCTCACTAGCACGCTCAAAAACGGCATGGTGGTGACGGTCGGACAAGGGCGCAACGTGTCGTCTGTCGCTCACCATATTGGTGTTATTACGCCGCGTGACTGTAAATTTGTGTGTGGCATTGGTGGTATTCACCCGCGTGGCGGTATGTATAACGCCGACCATATTTGTCGTCAGTTGGCGAAGAAATATGGGGGAACCTCTGAAACCCTTTATGCGCCGGCATACGCAGAAAATAGAGAACAGAAGTTGGCCTTCATGCAAAATGCAACCGTGAAACAAACGCTCGACCTAGCACGTAAAGCCGATGTCGCTTTGGTTGGTATTGGTGACATGAGTGAAAACAGTTACATGGTCGACTTAGGTTGGTTTACGCCTGATGAAGTGGTTCAGTCGAGACTTCAACAAGGTGTGGTAGGGGATTTTGCTGGTTATGACTTCTTTGATATTCACGGTAATGTAGCGAACACGGTAATGAGTGACCGAGTAATTGGACTTGGTATTGAAGAGTTTCGGCCGATCTCGGAAGTCATTGCGATCGCAGCAGAGAACAGCAAGCCACTCGCTCTACTCGGAGCATTAAGAACTGGAGCGATAGACGTGATCGCCACGAGCGTTAGCAACGCATTAACCGTGCTCAACTTAGATGAGCAAATGCACGGCAACGCGACATCTGAACGCTAACGGAAATAGTCGGCTTTTGATGTAGTCAGGCTATGAGGGGTGACAAATCACTCATAGCCAGTTTCTATTTCGAAATGACAAGTTTGGTTTAGAAGCTGCGTTTAGTTTATTGGAACACATCATCTTTAGATAAACGTAAGATACTTTGTTAAACAGACACTTGTCTTAACACTCGATAGGTAGAGAGTGGTCAGCACCCCATTCGGTCCAAGAACCGTCGTACACCGACAGATTATCTAGACCAATTTGATACGCCGCGAGTAATAAAATGCATGCGGTTACACCGGAACCGCAACTAAAAATAATCGAATTGTCACTATCTATCGTTAGTGCGCTAAATATCTGTTGCAACTCTGAGTTTGGTTTAATGTGACCGTTGGTCAAGAGTTCTTGAAACGGTAAGCAAACCGAATTTGGAATGTGACCACTACGTAGACCTTCTCGTGGCTCAGGCACTTCACCAAGGAATCGTGCTTTGGCTCTGGCATCGATGATGTTGGCACTTTTATTGGTTGAATGAGCAAGAACATCTTGTGCACTCAAAAAGGCATTTTGGTTGAGCTTACCCGCAAAGTTACCTCTTTCGCTTGGTTGCGATAGGGTACTTTCAACAGGGAATCCGGCTTCAATCCAAGCTGGAAGACCGCCATTTAAGACTCGAACATTATCATGTCCCATAGCTTTGAACATCCACCAAGCTCTTGGCGCGGCTAAAGTGCCAGAGTTGTCGTAAACCACAATCAAATCTTCGTTGTTCAAACCGAGTTGTAGCGCACTTTGGTTGAAGCCTTCTTCTGTTGGCATCATATGCGGCAGGGAAGAACCGGGTAAGCAAAAGTCATTGTCGTAATCAAAGCGTAAAGTATTTGGAATCCACTTATCTTGAATCTTTTTACCTTCAGAAGGGATTTGAAACGCAATACTAGCGTCGAGGAGCTTGACGTTAGGTTGGCCGAGAAGGCTATTGAGTTCATCAGTACTAATCAGTGCTTGCATTGTCTTTAGTTTGCTAGGTGGATAATCTTACTGTTTTACAACAAAAAAATCGCATGTTCAAAAGAACGATGCGATTTTTAAGTTAAAGATTGAAGATTTGTTCTGAAAGACAGCTTTCGATTTACCCAGTTACATGGTCCAAGTGTTGTCTCCAGAAGTAATCACTTTCTGAATTGGGTCACTACCGTCATAGAACCAAATTTCAACAAGTAGGCTACCTTGGCTATCAGAAACATTAAAGTCGACATTTGCTGTACCATTGTTGAGTGGAACCGATGCGACTTTGCTTGGGTATTTTGCATCGTAGTTACCTGAACTGTTCTCGACAAACTCTTTGTACACGCTTAGGTGTGCTCGTTGTGAAGAGAAACCACTGATGTCTACATTGAGCGTACCTTCCGTCACTGGGTTGTAGCTAAAGCCATCTGGTACTACTAGATCCTGCATGGTTGCATCTTCTACAGTTACGGTAGTCTCTTCTACGGTTGTTTCTTCCTGTTGGGTTGTGTCTTCCTCTGCAACGGTGGTTTGGGTTGGTGGAGGTGGTGTACTGTTACCACCGCCGCCGCCACCGCCGCCGCCACAAGCCGTTAGTGCTAATCCCATGATGATTGTGATAAGTGCTTTCATAATGTTATCTCCCTATGGAATGTAGCATTTGTTAGGTGTTGGAGCGGTGTGCCAATCTGTGCTTAGTTCGCCACCAGACTCAGCCCAAGTTTGGAAGTGAGGGTATGCATCGACCATGTCTACACGCTCTAGCGGCCAATCCCAATCTTCTACTATTAACAGTGCCCAAGGTAAGTTGTTTGCTGTTTTGAAGTACACACCTTGTGCAGGGTCACTTGCATCGACGCCGACACCGAAGAGGTTTTGGTCATCAAACTGTTCTGTTGGTGCTTGGTCTGCTAAGTGAACTTCCCACTTACGCCCTGGTTGGAAAGTAATACCATCGCCATGGTAAGTGCCCGGTGTTGCAAAGATGAACGGGTCGTATGGCATGGCTTGAATGGCTGAACGGTCAGATCCTTCAGTGAAGTACACATTCAAGGTAAAGGTGAGTGAGACGTTATCATCACAGCCAGACTCTGTGCGGAAGTAGCTACAGCTGCTCGCCGCGTGTGTGCTTAAGTCTTCACTGATGATGAAAATTGCTTCATCAGAAATACTTTCCAAGCCATTAGATGCTTGTTCTACACCATTGAAGGATAGTGTTGTTAATCCGTTTTCAATCGAGCTTCTCAATACACCCGGTAGTCGGATTGCGAAGCCATTTTTGTAACTTGCACCGTAAGCCGCTAGGTCGCCAGTAATTTGAATACTCTCAACATGACCCGCAAGACTGGTTTCGGTGATGCGGAATTTTACGACCACATCGTTCATGTCGTAGTCTGCGGTGTATGGCCAGTTATCTTCGTAAGCGACGGTGGCGTAATCTTCTGCACTCGGGAAATATTCCACTGAGTAACCATTACCAGTGATGGTAATTGGGTAATCTTCCACCTCACCAGATGTCGAACCACCATCGTAGTTTAATCCGGTTTGTTGGCTAAAGCGGAATCGGCTCCAGCTAGACCCTTCCGTTGCAGCGGTTGAAACTACAAACGGTAGGGGATTATTACCCGCAGACAGTAATTGGTCGGTAAAGACTTGCTCACCTTCATCATCAAAGTCACCATCGCGGTTCCAGTCAAACCATGCTGATAGGTAGCCAGAAGTAGAAGCTGTCACATTCACAATTGAGCTTAAGCCTGGATCAAGTGCGGATACAAAACCAACACCATCTTCATCGGCTGTGCCCACAGAGTTGTCGTTTGCTTGACCGTCGGCATCACCATCTGGAGCAACAGAGCCAAGCCAAGTTGCACCGTCCACTTCGTGACGAGGACCGTTTGACGCAAGTGTTGTGTGGTAGCTGTCTGGAGCATCACCGAAATCAATTGGCTCGTCTTCGTTAATCACCGGAGCATTTGCACAACGTGCACCGTCATTTTGGCTTGAGCTTGGACCGTTGGATACAAACTCAACCGCAGGAACGATACCTGCTGCGATATTGGCTGCGTTACCTTCCGAAAGGTCAACGCGATAGATTTTGCCATCTTGGTTACGTGACACGTAGTAGTTGCCGTTTACATCGAAGTAGCCAGCACCAAATGTGCCTTTCTCACCTGTGTCACCTATCGCAGTTGCGCTACCATTTGATGGGTTGAACTGATATAGCAAACCAGAGTTGTTGTCGATGCCGTAAAGGGAGCCATCACCTGGATGGAATGCAAAGTCGGTTAGGTTCACAGTCGCTGTAGAGCTGATTTTCACGATGCTCAATGTCGCATTTGGATCAGAATCGAGCGGAGAAAGGTCAATGGAGAAAAGTCCTTTGCCTTTGCGGTACAAGTAGTAGACGTGGTTGTAAACGTCACCTACGTAAAACGTGTGGTCGGTAGGAAGACCCGAAACATTAAGTGTCTCTGCTTGGAAGTCTTGACCAAGACGAACAATCTTTTTGTTTGTGGTGTCGTAGCCGTAGATATAACGGTCAGTGAAGTTAAAGCCTACACCGTTGATGCCCGAAGCCAAACCTGTGTCGTCCTCTAAAAGAGTCGTAGAGCCTGTAACCAAATTGACGCCATAGATTTGAACCGGGGTTGATTGGAACAGGTATGCTTGGCTTGGGCACGTATCAAATGGCGCCGCTTGTGCGTAAGCGCTCGCTATTAGAGACCCAAGTAGTAGTGATGTCCTTTTCATAATTCGCCCTCTCATTGGTTCGTGATATATGCAATGAAAGGAATGTGCCAAGTTTTAAGTTGTTGAATTTTATTGATTTAATTTTTGTAAGAAGAAGGGTTGTAAATCTGATTGTCAAAATGAGAAAAAGCCCAACATCGAGTTGGGCTTTTTGGGAATGATTAGAGGTTTAGAACTAACTACAAACCGGACAGTTGGGCATTTTCATCAGATTCATTTCTCGCCAAGACATCCTGAGCGCGTCCAAAATCAGAATTTTGCCTTTCTTTGGTTGACCGTAATCAGCAATCACTTTGATCGCTTCCATCGCTTGTACTGCGCCAACGATACCCACAACAGGAGCCATGACTCCGGCTTCGACACAACTTAACGCACCGCTGCCGAAGAGGGCACTTAAGCACTGGTAGCATGGTTGAGTTGGGTCGTCGTAAGTAAACACACTCACTTGGCCTTCCATACGAATAGCCGCGCCTGAAATTAGCGGTGTTTTAGTCGCAAAACATAGGCGGTTAAGTTGATTGCGCGTATCGACGTTATCTGATGCATCAACAACAATTGTGTGCTGTTCGATCAAGCTTTTTAGCTCTGTATCATCAAGACGCTTTGCGATGGTATCTACAATAATGTGCGGGTTAAGTTCGTGCAGTGCATCGGCCGCCGATTCGACCTTCTTACGACCAATATCCGCATCGTGGTGCAGAACTTGGCGCTGAAGGTTAGACAGCTCGACGATATCATCATCAATCAGCGTGATTTTACCGACACCAGCAGTAGCCAAATATTGGCTTGATGCGCAGCCTAAACCGCCAGCACCAAGCATCAATACCGATGCTTGTTTGAGTGCTTCTTGTCCTTCAAAGTCAAACTGACGAAGAATGATTTGGCGGTTGTAACGCAACATTTCCTGATCGGAAAGAATATCCACAACGTCTTCCTAGTAAAGGGTTGAGTTGAATAGTTGAATCTGAACCGTTTCGCCCACTTCAACTCGGCCGCGTTCACGTTCCAATACAACAAAACAGTTCGCTAGGCTCATTGAGCGGAATGCACCAGAGCTTTGGTTACCGGTTGTTTCAACGACAAACTTGCCATCTTCCAATGTATAGATACCACGTTGGTAATCGGTACGACCTGGCGCTTTCTTAAAGGCGGTTTTGGTTGTTGCTGGAATAGATTCGGGTGCTTTCCATTCTGTATGGCCTGCAAGTTTTGCCAGCATTGGTTGCACAAGCACGTACATAGTAAGAACTGCAGAAACCGGGTTACCCGGTAGCCCACAGAACCAAGCTGTACTTAGCTTACCAAATGCGAAAGGTTTACCCGGCTTGATTGCTAACTTCCAGAAACCGATTTCACCAAGCTCTTCAAGAATGTCTTTGGTGTAATCCGCTTCGCCCACACTAACACCGCCAGAGGTCACAACCACATCTGCCAATGTTTGCGCTTGTTCAAAGGTTGCTTTCAGAGTCTCTGGGCAATCTGGAATGATGCCAAGATCAACGGCTTCACAACCGAAGTTCTCGATAAGTGGTTTAATACCGTAACGGTTGCTGTCGTAGATCTGACCTTCGTCTAGCGGCTCGCTCAGTGGTTTAAGTTCATCACCAGTAGAGAAGAACGCAACTTTTGGCTTACGTACTACTGTCACATGGCTTATACCAAGAGACGCAATCATCGGAATATCGCGAGGTGTCAAACGTGCACCTTTTGCCAGTACGATGTCGCCTTGCTTGATGTCGTCACCTGTTGGGCGGATGTTGTTTTGTGGCTTCACGTCGGTTTGGTTGAACTGAATGCCATCATCTGTCACTTCAGTGTTTTCTTGCATGATAACGGCATCACAACCCTGTGGGATTTTTGCGCCAGTCATGATGCGAACACAGGTACCTTGAGGCCATTCACCTTCAAAAGGTTGTCCTGCAAATGATTTACCTGCCAGAGGCAATACAGAAGATGACTCAAGATCTTGAATGCGAATAGCGTAGCCATCCATTGCTGAGTTGTCGAATGGTGGTACGTGAATAGGAGACAAAATGTCTTCTGCCAGAACAAAACCGAGTGCGTCTGCAAGTGGAAGAGAAAGCGTTGTTTGGATAGGTTTGATTCGCGATAGCATTTTGTCCATCGCTTCTTCAATTGGCATCAAGCCAGGTGCGTCGCAGCAGCCCATTGAGAAAATCCTGTGTTCTTTTGTTTTGTGGCAACTTTACCATAAAAGGGGACTGAGTAAGAATGTCCACCTATAAAATATGGGTGTAATTATTCAAAAATCCGAGTATCCTTGTCAGCCATCCAAAAGGGGTAAAAAACCTGCGGAGCTCAAGAAAATCAGCTCAGTACCTTCATCTGATGTGACTTGGTGTAAAGACACGAACTGAGCAACTCAAAGCGAAAAGTATGAATGCAATTTTGATTGGGTTTGTACGAAGGCTGAAGTAAAACAAAAGAGGAAGTGGAATGTCAGGTCTTAGCGAGTCAGCGAAGTTAGTAAAAGAAGCGCTAGAGCAACGCGGTTTGGAAACGCCAATGCGTCCAAACAACGTAAGTCGTGAAGAGAAGAAAGAGAAGATCGAACACCACATGCGTGAGATTTTAGGTCTACTTCAACTTGACCTCACTGACGATAGCCTAGAAGAGACCCCTCACCGCATTGCTAAGATGTACGTTGACGAAATCTTCTCTGGTCTGGATTACTCCAACTTTCCTAAAATCACGGTGATTGAGAACAAGATGAACGTGAGCGAGATGGTTCGCGTGAAGGACATCACAGTGACCAGTACTTGTGAACACCACCTTGTGACCATCGATGGCAAGGCTGCTGTGGCTTACATTCCACGTGGCAAGATCATTGGCTTATCAAAGATCAACCGTATCGTTCGCTTCTTTGCCCAGCGTCCACAAGTTCAAGAGCGTATGACTCAGCAGATTCTTGTTGCACTTCAAACGTTGCTTGAGTCTGATGATGTTGCAGTGACGATTGACGCAACACACTACTGCGTGAAATCTCGCGGTGTGATGGATGCAACCAGCGAAACCACGACAACAGCATTGGGCGGTATCTTCAAAAGCAACCCAGCAACGCGTGCCGAGTTTCTGCACGGTTTACGTTAGGTAACCAAGCACTATTCTAAGAGGATGGCAAACGCCATCCTTTTTTTATGCTTGTTTAGAAAATGACTTCATGATTTCTGGCCAATACATTTTGACGTAACCTGCCGATACCCAAACAACCAATACAGTCGCGATACTGAGCTCTAGAAAACCAAAGTCGTGTAGCCAGTGCCAGTGAGGGTGCGATTCGGCAAAAAAAGAGGTTAAGCGATGCATTGCGATAGCGCTGATCACGGAAGGAAAGGTTACTGCCGCGATAGAAGGTTGAAACTTCAAGCGAAGTAAGCGGAAGTAACATAAGTAGATCAATAAAGTCATAGTGATGGCGATCCCGGCCAATGCGCCTGTCAGTATCGGATCAGGTAAGGGAAAGTTCACCAAGTATGCTGCTAATGACAAGTTTACCGGCGCGGCCATAATCGCGAGGGTCGGTCTTGCTCGCCTTGGTAGAGAGCCGAAAAACACCAAACGATACAACACGAGTGGCAGCATGAAGAAATAAATGCCGATGCACATCATCGCTAACGTTTCGGAGAATAAGTTGTGACCTAGTTGAGAACCGGCTAGTGAACTACTGATCAGCCCCACCGGATAAAGAAACCAACTCGGTACGATATTGGACATTTTGAAGTTCATTAGCTGAAAGCTAAAAAACAGCACCATCATAGTAAAATGCAGCAAAAGCGCCATAAACCAAAGTGGATAAGCGATGATAGGCGCTACAGCGGCAAGATAATCTGCAAGGATCAGTAACGCCATACTCATTGGTGCCATTAAACTACCACTCAGTGGGTGACGAATGTCGACCATGAATAATCGTGGATTAGCGGCATATTTTATGAGTACAGGGGCGAGTAAAAGTGCGCCGAGTGACGCCAAAAATGGGCGTATCGGTTCACCAATCTCAGGAACATAGAGTGCCCAAGCTTGCCCTAAACCTATCATACCTAGTGCCAACGAGGCTTGAGACGGCGGGACACTATAAAACTGCACAAGTCTTCTCCAGTTCAAATCTACTCCATTTGATTTTTGCCTGAATGAAACGAAACATGACGATTTGGATGAAATGCTCTATTTAAGTAGCAAATACTAACAAGTATGGAGAGGGGTTTCTCATGAAAGGTGGTGAGCAAATATCAGAGAATGATAATTTTGTGAGTTTGGTATCGAATATTTGGGAAAAGATGTAAAAACGCAGAGTTTATCGCTCCAAACCCTTCGATAGTCTGGAGCGAAGTGATAACAAAGAGAATGTTATGTTGATTGATTCTCCGGTAGATCCTGTTGGCGTAACTTTTCGTTTTTGATTGTGCGATGCAGCAACTGGCTGTAAATAGGTTGTCCACCCAACAATTGAGCAATAATCACAGCGCCCAAACAAGTAATGATCAATGGCAGGATTAAGTAGTAGTTATTCGTCATTTCAATCACTAACAGAATACCAGTAATCGGTGCACGTACCGTTGCAGCAAACAGGGCACCCATGCCCGCAATCGCAAATACACCAGGCTCGATATCAAGCGCAGGGAGCAAGACATCAGCACTTGCTCCGAACGCATAGCCAAATAAGGTTCCCAGAGCAAGCATAGGTGCAAAGATGCCTCCCGGCGCACCAGAACCAAAACAGAGCAGGGTTGTAATTACGCGACCAAAGAAAAGCAAAACTAAAATAGATACCGAGTAGTTACCGTTAGTAATGTCAGGAATAAGGCCGATACCACCACCAGTTAGTTGGGGTACGTACAAAAGAAGCAAACCAAACACGCCTCCCAGTAGCGAACCCACAATCAAGTAGCGCTTACGATCGTTTTTGTGAATTGCGACAAAACTGTCTTGTGCCACGGTAATCAGTTTATTGAAGATCACGCCAAACACGCCAAACAATGCGCCAAGCAATAAAAACAGCCATAGGGTTTGAAGCTCTGGCGACTGGTATTGCGGCATAGTGATAACGGCGTCTTGCCCGTTGATGGCGCGAAACACTATGTTCGCCATAATGGCAGAAATGATCACTGCGCGAATTGAGATCAAAGAGTAGCGAAACTGAGGTCGCATTTCCTCCACAACGAACATAATGCCTGCGAGTGGGGCATTAAAAGCCGCAGCCAAACCGCCAGCAGCACCAGAAGCGAGCAGGGAGTGGCGGGTATCGTCATCCTTTACGCGGAATATATCGGTCACCATTCGACCAACAGCGCCCCCCATTTGAACGGTTGGGCCTTCACGACCCAGCACCATACCTGAGCCAAGTGCGCCCATGCCGCCGAAGAATTTTACTGGTAGAACTCGCCACCAGCGCACTGGACGAATATTATCCATTGCCCCTTCGATTTCAGGAATACCAGAACCTGCCGCTTCTGGCGCAAAGCGGTGCACAAGAAAATAGCCAATAAAAGCTAAAAGTGCGCTAATGAGAACCGCTGCCAGCCACAACGGTAGAACATTACCAATTTCGCTTCTTAACCATTCTGTTCGTGTTTCAGAAACGAAATGAACGGCAAGCTCGAAATACGTACCGACAAAACCAGCCAACGTACCCACAATGGCGGCCATAATGAGAACAGAAAATGGTGTTGACCCTCGAGAGACAAACTGGTTAATCGCATCTTTCGGTACGTGCGCCAACACAGATTTCACAATTCTCTCGCGTTTGGTCATTAACAAGCTCTCCTGTTGCTGGGGGGAAGGGACGAAAGAAAGTATACGCTTCGCAGAGTCTAGACCTAATCAATAAAGATGCAATTTAGCTTTTCACTATTGAGTGTTTGAAGTGTCGCGATATTATTCATTCACTCAGATTGTGCTATTGCTCTTATAATTTAGGATAAAAAACTTGTTTTTTGAGAAAAATGAACCATGCTTTAAATGTAAAGCAACATGACTGCTTCAGAAGGAGGGATGTGAGGTTTTACACACAATTTGGATGGATTCAAACCCTACGGTAAGTCCTCGTTTTATGTTCGGGATGCATCAATAGACATCGCCGATTCGCACACTCACGATTGAGTAACGAGGTAGAGGCGCACGCACATGTGCGCCTTCTTAATTTCTGCGTTATAACTTTCATCACCATAACTTTCATCGCCACCTGCCACTATTTTTCTCTTGAACATTTTCTTGCAGTTAGTAATGTCTTGGTTCGATGTCAACCAACTAGAGCAGTGCATGCGCTTTTATCTTCGACTCTTACTTTCTTTATGTTTTTGTTCGGTAACGTTTCCGGCACTTTCAACGCCGAGCTGGTGGCAAGACACGTTGTCAGCTATGCCATATTCCAATCTAAAAGAACGTATAGAAAAAAGTGGGAGCTGGTATAGTTGCGAAGTGCAGCTGCTAGACAATTCAACGTTTATCAGCGCATTTTGTTTGGATGATTTTTCGTACTACCAGCAGCACTTGTATGGTGAAGTGGTTTTGAGAAGAGAAAGTGCTCAGTTCTCGTTTCTCACTGAATACGAGTGGCAGCGTCTGAATGACTTACTTCTCAACTTAAGAAAGGATGGGTTAGTTTTACGCAGAGTTACTATCGGACAAGAACACTATGATGTCGTTGAAGCTCTGGAAAAGAAATCTTCCGAACTTGTCGATAAAGAAGTTATTTTGTTGATGAACCGCTATCCACAAGAAGCGATTCGAAGTTTGCTTTGGGTAAAACCGGACGAGTTTCTGACGCCATCACCGTCCTTAAATGTGCAATTGCGCAGTGATGGCGAAATTATCGAGGTCAAAGTGACTCGTTTTTAGATTCTTTATGGAGAGATAGGAAGGTCGCCATTGCAGACTCATCCAAAAAACCATCCGATTTTTTGTGAGCGCGCAGGTATTGATAGCCTGCAATTAGCTTGCGGTGTATCTCTTCTGCATCGTCTGACAACGGCTGATTCATAACGTGTTGAAAGGCAAGTTTGTACGCATCCATATCCACGACTTCAGCACGGCGATATAAATAACCACATCCCGTTGCTAACCATTCGAGAGAGCAATTGGCGCGCATTGCAATTTGATTTGCTTTGGTTAGGCTAGGTTCACTGCCTTTAAGGTATTTGCGTATTAAAGCTTCAGACACATCGACGCGTCGAGCGAACCCGCTGATGCTTTCTTCTCCGATCAGGGTGGCTAGGCGTTGGGCAAAAGACATATTTCGTACTCCAGTTCGAATTGCGAAAGTTTACCCGTTGAGCCGGTACGAAAACAAGACTACGATGAATGCAGATCAATTGAAGGAGAAAACCCATGGTTGCAAAAGTAGTAACTGCACCAAAAGGCCCAGAGTTCTCAGAGCTGGTTCAAGGATATTGGCGTGCAGTTGAGTGGGGAATGACGGCTCAAGAGCGTTTGTCATTTCTTAAGCAACACATTGAGTTAGGCATTACGACAGTCGATCACGCCGACATCTACGGTAATTACGAGTGTGAGGCGTTGTTTGGTGAAGCGTTAGCTTTAGACAAGAGTGTTCGTGAGCAAATTCAGATCGTGACGAAATGCGACATCAATTTGTGTGGCGATAAAACGCCAGAGCGTAAGATCAATCACTACGACACGAGCTCAGCACATATCTACCAATCGGTGAATAACTCGCTAGAACGTTTGAATGTGGATGAAATCGACGTACTTTTAATTCATCGTCCTGACGTGTTAATGGATGCAGACGAGGTTGCAGAAGCATTTTCTGAGCTTCACAAAGTCGGCAAAGTGAAGCACTTTGGCGTGTCTAACTTCACTCCACGCCAGTTTGAACTGCTGCAATCTCGCTTAGGTAAGCCGTTGGTTACTAACCAAGTGGAAATCAACCCACTTAACTTTGAGGTTGCACACGATGGAACGCTTGATCAAATGCAAATGTTGCGCACGCGACCAATGGCTTGGTCTTGCCTCGGTGGTGGTTCAATTTTTAGTGGTGACAGTGAGCAAGCTGTTCGTGTCCGTAACGAATTAGAAGCAATTCGTGAAGAAGTTGGCGCAGCGAGTATTGACCAAGTAATTTATGCTTGGGTACGTCGTTTGCCATCTAACCCTATTCCAATCATTGGCTCTGGTAAAATCGAGCGTGTGAAAACTGCAGTTAATGCATTGAACATCGAACTTACTCGAGAGCAATGGTATCGCGTATGGGTGGCTTCTAAAGGTCATGGTGTGCCATAGAATTGATATCTTATCGATGAAATTGTTATTAAAGGCATCCTCTAGCAGGGTGCCTTTTTAGTTTTAGCGCGTTACTGTTTACCCATTATGGAAATGGAAAGAATGAAATTCGAGCAAAAATGGGCTTTGGATGTTAGCTGCAACTTTTTGCTTACTTTTGGTGGAGGAGTTTTACCCATGTTTGTTTTATGTCACTAAACAGCGAATGTGATGCTTGCTTTTTAGTCATTTTGTTCACTCATTCATTCATATTGCGTATGCTTATTGAATAATAAAGAAATAAAAAACTCGTCAGTTTTCTCGTATTACATGCTGTAACAATCTGTTAGACTCCGGCGCAGATTGTGGAATATAAAAAGGTGATTGAATGTCTTTTCCCGTACTCATCTGTGATGATTCAGCGTTAGCACGCAAACAGATGGCGAGATCACTACCAGCCACATTGAATGCCGATATTACGTTTGCTATCCACGGAAAAAACGCGCTAGAAGAACTCGAAAAAAACGAGTTTAAATTGATGTTTCTTGATTTGACCATGCCAGAAATGGATGGCTTTGAAACACTAGAGCACATGCAACGGTTGGGGGATAAAACTCCGGTGGTTGTTGTGTCGGGGGATATCCAACCTAAAGCGAAAGAGCGCGTGTTCGCACTGGGTGCAAAAGCGTTTATTCAAAAACCGATCGCCAAAGATGAACTCAAGAAGGCGCTTAAAGAGTTGGTCGAGCCAGAACCTCGTCCTCAAATTATCACGCCTGTCTCTATTGAGTTACCGATTTTACGTCGTCGCGATATTTACATGGAAGTGGCTAACGTTTCAATTGGTCGAGCAGCCGATGCATTGGCGCGTCACTTTGATGTGTTTGTGCAACTACCTCTGCCGAACGTCAATATCTTTGAAGTGAGCGAACTTCACATGGCCCTACGCGACTTGGCGTCGCATGACAACGTATCGGGTGTTTGTCAGGGATTTTGTGGCGAAGGTATTGCTGGCGAAGCGCTAGTGATTTTGAGTGATTCAAGCGTATCTGATCTCAAAAAGTTGATGAAAGTACCAGCAGACAGCGAAGAGTTAGAAGAGCTTGAGTTGCTAATGGATATTTCTAATATTTTGGTGGGGTCGTTCTTAAATGGTTTAGGCGAGCAGTCTGAAGTCCGATTCTTCCAAAGTCCACCAGTACTCCTTGGTCAGCATATCTCAATTGACTCGATCATTGAATCTACAACTGGAGCATTCAGCCGCACGATGACATTCGAAGTGAGCTACAACATTGAAGGAACGTCGATTCGTTGTGACTTGTTGTTTATGTTTGTGGATGAATCCTTGCCGCTGCTTGATAACAAACTGTCTTATCTAATGGAGGAGTTCTAATGTTGAATATGCCAGCAGAGTTTGAACAATTCCATTGGATGGTGGATATGGTACAAAACGTCGACATGGGCTTAGTGGTCATTGATCGAGATTACAATGTACAGGTCTGGAATGGGTTTATGACTCATCACAGTGGTTTGCAGTCTCATGATGCGATAGGTCGTTCTATATTTGATATCTTCCCTGAAATCCCACAGGAGTGGTTTAAATTAAAAACAAAACCAGTGTATGACCTAGGCTGCCGTAGCTTCATCACATGGCGACAACGACCTTACTTATTCTGCTGTCGCAATGTTCGACCAGTTACGCAGCAAGCGGAGTTTATGTACCAGAATGTTACGTTGAACCCAATGCGCACACCGACTGGAAAAATCAACTCGTTGTTTTTGTCTATACAAGACGCGACGGCTGAAGCTCTGATGTCTCAGAATCAATAGCGATAAAAAACTTTCTCAAAAGCCAAGGTCCGCCTTGGCTTTTTTGTATACTTATAATTGTGTTTCCCAATGCGTAGAACGTGAATATGGACTTTAATCTCGCCCTAAAACTCTACACCGCAGAGCAAGTAAAAAACGGTGAAACGCTGGCTGCTCAAATGGCTGGTGTTTCTATGTATAGCTTAATGCAACGCGCTGGTATGGCCGTGTATGAGCGCTTTTTACATCTGTATCCTAAATCAAAAAATATCTTAGTGATTTGCGGTAAAGGGAATAACGGTGGCGATGGTTACGTATTTGCATCTCTTGCGAAACAAGCTCAACTCAATGTACATGTTTTCCAAATTGGTGATGTATCTGCGCTAAAAGGTGATGCTTTGCGCGCATACCAAGATTGGCAGTCAATCGACGGTGTTAACAATGATTGGGATGAATGGAATACCGCATTGCTAGAAGCAGATGTGATCATTGATGCCATGTTAGGTACTGGTTTAAGCGGTGAGGTTCGTTCGGAGTATCGTCGCTATATTGACCAAATTAATCAAATTCATGCCCCTGTGATTGCAGTCGACATTCCTTCTGGTCTGTGTGCTAATACAGGTGCAGTTTTAGGTGATGCTATTCGTGCCGAGCATACTGTAACCTTCATTGGGGTTAAGCAAGGCTTATGCACTGGACAAGCGAGAGATCGCGTTGGCGAGCTCTACTTTTGTGGTTTAGGCGTCAATACTAAGTTTGATACTATCGAAGTAGAAAGTGCATTAGGTATTGATCATCAGGTTGTTTCAAGATTAATGCCCAAGCCAAATCCAACGGTCCATAAAGGTGACAACGGGAAGTTGCTTTGTGTTGGTGGCAACCAAAGGATGTCTGGAGCGATTCGTTTATGTTCCTCCGCTGCGATTAGAGCCGGAGCGGGTTTAACTGCCGCAATTACTCACACGAGTAGCCTTATTCCACTGCAGGTTGGTTGCCCAGAAGTAATGAGCCAGAGCATCACCGCTGACTTACTCAGGGATACTGAGAACGACTTAACTAAACGCATTCGCTGGGCTGACGTATTAGTGTTTGGTCCTGGCTTTGGAGATGATGAGTGGGCTTATCAAGCCTATCAATATCTGGCTCAAGAGCAGAAACCTAAAGTTGTTGATGCTGATGGCCTCAATATTCTAGCGATGCTGAGCCAGCGATGCGATGGCACTCTAGTGTGCGACAACCATCGAGTGATCACGCCGCATCCTGGAGAGGCAGCTCGACTACTAAATGTAACCATTCAACAAATAGAAAGTGACCGATACTCTGCTGCAAGACAACTGCAAGAGCGTTATGGCGGTGTAGTGGTTTTAAAAGGCGCGGGGACGCTTATTTACGATGGAACGAGAATGTACGTCTGTCTAGCGGGTAACGCCGGAATGGCGACGGGGGGAATGGGAGATGTGTTATCTGGAGTCATTGGTGCATTACTAGCCAAAGGTTTACCAATTTCTGTTGCCGCACGTTTAGGTGTGGTACTTCACAGTCATGCTGCTGATATAAACGTGAGTCAGAATGGTCAAATTGGTCTTTTGGCAAGTGATGTCGTTAGCACTCTTCGTACCGCTATCACCCAAGAGCTCTATCGAAATTAATTAGATTTCATGCATTGCTGAGAAAATTGGTCGATTTTTTTGAGTACTTTTTTACGAATTAGCAGGGCATCTTAGTATTAGGTGATTGAGTTTTAGGCAGATTTGAGAGGTGATGCGTTTTAATTTTTAAGATATGACGCAAAGGTTTGCGCAATGGGTTAACTTAAGTGCTTTCTCAAGTTGTTGATAGTTATAAATAATAAGAGGTTTTGGTGACTTGGGGAGCGTTTTTGATATGCGATTTTCAAGATGGTATCACAAAAAAAATTCAAATATCAGACTTGTAGGAAATAAATCACAGCCTATAATGCTGAAAACCGGAGCGTCTGCCAACGCTCCGGTTTTTTTGTGTCCGAAGAACAGTGAACTCGTCTGCCAACGAAGTCACTACGCACTCTGAAATGACACATATACATATGAATCAAGGAATTACACAATGCGTATCGAACAAGAACTTAAGTTAGGTTTTAAAGATGTACTGTTTCGCCCGAAACGTTCTACCCTTAAGAGCCGTTCTCAAGTAAATTTAACCCGCGATTTTACATTCAAGCATAGTGGTCGTCAATGGTCTGGTGTGCCAGTAATCGCAGCAAACATGGATTCGGTTGGTAGCTTTGCAATGGCTAAAGCGCTGGCTGAGCATGGTGTAATGACCGCTGTTCACAAACATTACACGGTAGAAGATTGGGCTGAGTTTGCTAAATCAGCAGATAAAGTAACCATGAATAACGTTATGGTGTCTACTGGGACATCTGACGCAGACTTCCAAAAAACCAAAGACATCATGGCACTTTCAGATGAATTTATTTTCATTTGTATCGACATTGCAAATGGTTACTCAGAGCATTTGGTCGAGTATGTTGAACGCGTGCGAGCAGAGTTCCCAGACAAGGTCATTTCTGCAGGCAACGTGGTTACTGGTGATATGTGTGAAGAGCTAATCCTAGCTGGTGCAGACATCGTTAAAGTGGGTATCGGCCCAGGCTCAGTTTGTACAACTCGTGTAAAAACGGGTGTTGGTTACCCGCAGCTTTCTGCAATCATCGAGTGTGGCGATGCAGCGCACGGCCTTGGTGGCATGATCGTCGGTGACGGTGGCTGTTCTTGTGCGGGTGACGTAGCGAAAGCATTCGGTGGTGGCGCGGATTTCGTAATGCTAGGCGGGATGCTAGCGGGTCACGAAGAGTCAGGCGGCGAAGTGATCGAGAAAGACGGCGAGAAGTTCATGAAATTCTATGGCATGTCGTCGAAGAGCGCGATGGATAAGCACTCAGGTGGTGTCGCTGGCTACCGTGCGGCCGAAGGTAAAACCGTATTATTGCCATACCGTGGTAGCGTTCACGGTACTATTCAAGACATCCTTGGAGGCGTTCGCTCAACTTGTACATACGTAGGTGCAGCAAAGCTTAAAGAGCTAACCAAGCGTACTACATTCATCCGCGTTCAAGAACAAGAGAACAACGTGTTCGGTAAAGAGTAAATCGACTGAATGTAACAAGTGTAAAAGCAACCATATATTGATATTTGGTGCAACCATAATTTGATATTGCCTCTTCATAAGTCTATTGCTTTTTAAGTTTATGACATTTTTGAAGGGGCTATTTTATATCTGCTTTAGGATGAAATACCTAGCTAAGTGAGTTTGCTTAACACTTCTATCATGGCGTAGGTTTTTCCAACTTGAGCATTGTAATTTCTCAAACTTAACTAAGCGGCAATGAAAATACATGCTTAACCATAGGAGCCATCGTAATCGCTAAGTCATTAAATAGGTGAGGTCTTCCAGGTTGGTTCCCTTGCTTGATTTGCTTCCATAGCTGAACAGTCTCTTAATTAAAAATGTCCGTTAACAGCGGGTGATTAAAGCTTGGTTGTTGTGTTTCCAATTGGTTGTTCTGTAGCGAGGCTGGCTATTAGCCTAAGTATATGAGTGAACTTAGCTGCTCAGCTCATGGGTTGAAGATTTAGTTGCCTGATTTAGGAAACAAAGCTAGTACCCGGCACTAATTTGAATTTTAAGGTAATAAATCACGAATATAACAGTAGAAGTGAAAGACATGCGCTTAATCTGATTAAGCGCATTTTCTGTGTTTTAAGTTTAGTATTTCACTTCGTAGTTCAAGTGGAAGCGACGACCCGGTGCGTTGTAGTAACGTGAGTTGTTACGCTCTGATTGCGCGTACGCCGTCATGTAGTCTTCGTTGAATAGGTTTTCAACAGCGAAGCTTAACGTACCGAACGGAAGATCGTAGCCCAAACCAGCGTTTGCAACGAAGTAGCTGTCTACTGCATATTTCGCGCCAGAAGTGATTTCATCTTCTTTATCACGGTTGCCTGAGTAAACCAGCGTCATGTTGTAGCGACCGAATTCGTAAGCGTCGTAACTGATAACAGACGTTACTTTCAACGGTGCGATACGCGTGCCGTCTAGTGGTTCCCAACCGCTGTCTTCGTTAAGTTTACGCTCACCTTCTTGCCAAGAGATCGTGCTGTCTGTACGAAGGTTAGCAAGAATGCTGTAACCAAGCGTTGCTTCCGCACCCCAAACTTTCTCTGGTGCACGAGTACTTTCTAGCGCATCGCCTGCTTCGTTTACGTTCAGCGTCGAACCTAGGTCAGATTCGCTGTAGAACGCTGCAAGAGAGTAGTCCGCTTCACCAAGGAAGCCGCGCACACCCACTTCGTAGTTGTCAGTAGTAATTGGCTTGATAGCCCCTTCAACGGTTGAGCTGTTGCCAGAACGAATGTCACGTAGTGCTTCGTTCGTTGACATACCTTGCGCGAAAGATGCAAACAGCTGGTGGTTGTCGGTCAGATCGTGTGTCACACCAATGTTGAATAGGAACTCGTCAAAGTACGGATCACCGCCTTGAACTTGATCACCTGCATTGTTGTGCGTGTTACCTACCGTGAAATCATCCACGCTTAGACGTACGTACTCGTAACGGATACCGTAAGAAAGAACCGTGTTATCGCTTACGTCAGTGATGAACTGTGCGAATGGTGCGATAGCAAACTGCTCTACATCCGGTGTGTTGTTGTAGAAACCGACGCTGTTTGGCTGTTTGAACGACTGTTGTTCAACGTCCATACCCCAAGTCACGAATGCCCAATCAATTTGGCTAGAGATGTTGGCTTTCACACCGAAACGATCAAAATCTGTCTCGTTGTGGCCGTATAGCGTTTGACCAAAGGTTGGAGAATTTGGGTTCTTGTCTTTCATCGCAAGCGTGAACGTCTCAGTGTCCTGAGCCATCCAGTAACCCGTTACGTCTAGCATACCTAAGCTAAAGCCCAGATCTTGGTAACGTGCTTGGTAGTTAGCGAACGTACGTGTCACGTCATTTGGTTTCGCGCCATCTTTGCCTGCAACGCCGTTGTTGTAACCTGGGCCACAGTGAACCGCTTCTGCAGGTTTGCCGTTAGCTGCATCGCCATTCGCTGCACACCAGCCGTCGTTGTCGGTAATGTTACGAACGCCAACAGTCAAAGTCAGTGAACGATCTTCGTCGATGTTACGGTTCCAAACGCCGTTTACGTTTAGGTTGTCCATGTCATCTTCGTTGTTTACCGAAGGTAGGCGGTCACCGTTAGCATCGTAGCTGCCGCCACGTTGCTCGTAACCCAGACCTAAACGCCATTGATCTTTTTCATCACCGCCTGTTGCCTCTTGGTACACGTTCCAAGTGAACGCATCGCTACCAAACTCTTGGAAGCTTGTGCCAACTTTAGTGCGATATTCTACTGCGCCTTCTTCTGGCATTTTGGTGATCACGTTGATGATACCGCCCTGTGCGCCAAGGCCGTATACCGCAGAACCACCGCGGATAACTTCGATACGCTCAACGTTTTGCGGATCAATCGCCGACAGCTCTTGGCCAAAATCTAGGAAGCTGTTGTTTTGTGCAACACCGTCAATCAATAGCAGAACGCGACGACCACGGATTTGGTTTTGACCTTTGCTGCTCAGGTTACCGTGAACAGAAGTCCCCATACCTGGAACCAAGGTTGAAAGCACATCGTTGATGCTGCGGCTTTGGTTCAATTGAGATTGAAGTTGTGCTTGGTCGATAACGGTCACAGAGCGAGGAACGTCGTTAAGCCGCTGTTGAGAACGGCTTGCGGTAACAACCATTGTTTCCATTGCTTGGACTTGGTCGTTACTTTCCGCTGAAACGCCGAAAGGTGAAAGAGTAATTGCACTTACCACTGCAATATTTAGCTTAGATAGTTTGAGTTTCATAACTTCCTGCAACTAAAAGTTGTCTTTTATAAACCTGTTAATAAATTGATTTAGCTAGCGATTATTGAGCACTTTGTAATTACGTGGTAGTCTAGCACGCAAAGAAGTAATGTAAATATCAATAATTATCATTTGTAATTTAATGGGCAATTTTACAGCAGTCGTTATCATTTCAATAATTAGCCAAATGCTGTCTATTCAGCTTGCTTATGCAAGTGGATTAAACGCATCAGTTGTCGATGATCTAGACCATACGATTTCGACGTCGAATGTGACCCATTTCCCGCGTGTTGCAAGCGTGTCTACTTTTGGTGCAGAGCTAGTAATAGCAATGGGTGAGAAGCCTGTTGGTGTATCCGATTATCCTGGTGGATTTCCTCCTTATCTCTCTGCTTTAAATGACGTGCCAAGTCTTGGTAATCGTTCAAGAACCAGCTTTGAAGCTTTGTACGATGTTAAGCCAGATTTGGTCGTTGGTTTGGGGCGAATGTTAGAGCCTTACTATCAGCGCTTTGTCGAAATCGCACCGCCTCTCGGTTTTGATTTGATTACTTTAGAAGACAGTTTTTCTGCTGTAGAGCGTGCAAGCATGGCAATGAGGCGAGAAGAGCAAGGGAAATCACTAAATATGTGTTTTCCGACTTTTCTTGATGAAATGCAATCAAAGCTCGGTAATAGACAGTTTTCTGGTTTATTTCTGACAAGTGCTGGCGTCACTCCGCGAGCATACTACTCACACTTTATGTCCGTTGCTCTTATGGAAAAATTGAATATCCGAAGTGCGAATGGTGACTCGCCGTACGCGACGAAAACGCCTTTTTCTGGGCAAGTGGGTCTTGAGTGGTTGGTAAAACTCGATCCCGATGTGATTTTTATGTACCAGAACGCCGAGCCACAATTTACCGAATCGAAAATTTGGCAAAGCCTAAAAGCGGTGAAGAACAATCGAGTTTACTTGGTTGATATGACATGGCGAGAGCCAGAAGGGCCACTTTCACGAATTTGGGTCGCGATGGATATCGCCCACAAAGTGTATCCCGATCTTTTCCCTGCGCCTTCTGTTGAACGAGTTTATGAGGTGATCAATGGCTCATGTTCTTAGGATAACCAAACCAAGTGCGGTGATGGTTCGCAGTTTGGCGACGGCTTTGTTACTAGCTGTGGTTTATGTGTCTTTGTCGAGTGGCATTTACCATTTTGATGCCCAGCAGATCATGGCGTTTTTGATTTCTGATTCAAGCAACCAAGCATCCTTAGTGTTTTGGGAACTACGTTTACCTCGCACCTTAATCGCACTCTTTGGTGGGGCGGCGTTGGCGGTATCCGGCTCGCTCATGCAAGACATCGTTCGCAACCCGTTAGCGTCTCCAAACCTGACCGGTGTGATGTCTGGCGCTGCGCTTAGCGTGTTAACGGCGACCATGTTCTTGCTGCCATTGCCAACTTTGTTTTGGGGGATTGTAGGTGGTTTGCTTGGCGGTGCCATTACCTTATCCATTAGTTGGAAACAGGGCGTCACACCAGCGCGTTTGGCGTTAGCTGGCATTTCCGTGAGTGCGTTTTGCCAAGCAGCGGTGACCTACATTCTTCTGTCGGATCGCGTAGACAGTGAGTCACTGTTTTTCTGGTTAACGGGCAGTAACGCAGGCGCGAATTGGTCGGTGTTTACGCCGCTTGTTTATACCGTCATTCCTGCGTTTATATCGCTTGCGGTGACACATCGACAGCGTGGTTACTTACTGCTGGATGACACGGTTGCTCGTGGTTTAGGTATCGCGATCAACCGTTATAGATTGGCGTTTGGTTTTGTCTCTGTCGTGCTTACTGCGGTTGCGGTTGGTGCATTTGGTCCTGTCGGTTTTGTTGGCCTTGTTGCCCCTCATCTCGCTCGCATGATGGGGTTGGGACTTGGCGGTGCAGCTTTGATTGGTGCGGCACTCGTTACCGCAGCAGATCTCCTTTCTCGAACCCTGCTTATGCCGTTGGAAATTCCGATTGGCGTCATTACCGCGACTTTAGGTGCGCCTTGGTTTCTTATGTTGATTGTTCGTAAGCTGAGAGGGAAATAATGAAAACGCGTTTCTTATTCCCTTGCTTGGCTTTGCTGGTGTTCGCTCCTGCACTGTTTATCGCTTCTAACCCAGAGCTTAGACAAGCAGGTGAACTGTTTATTACTCGCGGTACTTACCATCCATTTTGGTCGCTAACGTTACCAAGATTTTTGCTGGCGATTATGGCGGGTATGATGCTGGCAGTATCAGGCTTATTGCTGCAAACCACCCTCAAAAACCCGTTGGCAGACAGCGGTATTTTAGGGGTGAACGCTGGTGCTTCTCTTGGTGCTGTTTGTGCGATTTTGTTGCCCGCTTGGTTTAATTGGAATATCACCACAGAAAGCGCGTTACTGCTGTTTTCAATGGCGGGTGGTTTGCTCAGTGCGATTCCTGTTTTGATCGTTAGCCGAATCGGAAATACCAGTCTCACTCTACTCACAGGTGTAGCGATCACGGCGATTCTTGGCGCGTTGAGTTCGGCGCTAATCTTCACCATTGGTCAGGGTAAAACCGATATCGCATTGCAATGGATGGCGGGTGGTATGTACGGCCGAGGTTGGGAACAAGTGAGTTATCTTTTGCCTTGGTTCTTGGCCTGTTTAGCGTTCATTATTTTGGTGTATTTGCCATTGAAATGGGTACGCTACGATGACGCGATTTTGCGTGGCATTGGTATCAACGGTGCTCTGCTGCGTTTGGGGATTCTGTTAGGTACGGTATTTATTACTGCGCCTGCCGTCTCAGCAGTTGGCCCGATTGGATTTGTGGGGTTGGTGATTCCGCACATTGCACGTTTGCTCAGTGCAAATGATCCTTTGCGAACCATGTTCACGACGTTGATTTTCGGCGCTGGTTTCCTCGCACTTTCAGATGCTTTAGCCAAACACTTACTGTTCCCAACCGAAATTCCAGCGGGCGTGATTACCGCACTGCTTGGTGTGCCATTTTTCCTCTTCTTGTTAAGGAAACACTCTTAATGACCCTATCTTCAAAAGGGCTTGAAGGGCAATCGCTCACTTCAGGCTACAACGATACGATGATCTTGAACGAGGTGAACATCCGTCTTCAAGAAGGTAAGGTAACGGCGTTCATTGGCCCAAACGGGTGCGGTAAAAGTACGTTGATGAAGACCTTAACCGGTGCGATAAAAGCGAAAAAAGGCGACGTGACCTTTAAAGGTAAAGCGCTTAACCAATGGAAGCTTAAAGATCTCGCTAAACACATTGCGATTCTGCCTCAACATCCTACGGCACCAGAAGGTGTCTTGGTTGAGCAGCTTGTTGCGCTTGGTCGTGTTGCTCATCGCAAGTGGTATCAGGGCAACAGTGAGCGTGACCAAGAAGTGATGACTGAGTCGCTTGCTTCTGTCGGGTTGGCTGGTTACGAAAAGCGTGTAGTGAGTACGTTGTCGGGCGGTGAGCGTCAGCGCGTTTGGCTGGCGATGTGTTTGGCGCAAGAAGCTCAGTGGTTATTGCTGGATGAACCAACCAGTTATCTCGATTTAGGTCACCAACTCGAGTTACTTGAAGTGCTCGATAAGTTGAACAAGGAACGCAACTTAACCATCGTTTATGTTCTCCATGAACTCAGCCAAGCTGCGCAGTTCTGTGATGAACTGGTACTAATGAAAAAAGGTCAGATCTTAAAACAGGGGGCGCCTTTGGACGTGCTTACTCAATCGACCCTTGAATCGGTGTTTAAAGTGGAAGGAAAAATGGAAGTCATTGATGGCTACGTTTACTGTTTACCAAAAGCTTATGTTCGTGAGGAAGTGCGTTAATGGAAAACCTGTTTAATCAGTTTCGTACTTTGGTAGCTTTGCCTGAGAATGTTAAAGCGCTGAGTATCACCGAGCAGCAAGCTATCTTGAATCGACACGAACCTTTCTTCCGCTTACGTTTTGTTGAACAGCCGAAAGGCATTAAAGCCAGTGAATGGTTTGAGCGTGAGTTTCCTGCTGTTGTGCAAGATTACGCAAACTCTATTGAGGCAAAGCTGCCTTTTGCCGTGCCTATCTGGCAGAAAGTGTTCAACGCGATTTTGCTGACGTCGCTGGTCGGTCACCGTGTGGTGTTTGATCGCGTGTTGCAGTTAACACTCGATGATCTGTATCTGACCATTGGTGAAGACCATCGTATCGCAAGCATTGAAGTGTTGAGTGCAACGCCTTTCTTTGCTCTTGAGGCTGGTAACGAAAACGCGATGCAAGTGGAGTCAGAACTGGCTTTAGATGAGAAACTTGCGCAAGTCATTACGACGCTCTCTGAGCCATTGGTGCTGCTGTACAAAAAGCAGAAAGTTAGCCCGAAAGTGTTTTGGGGGAATGCCTTGTACGCGTGTGATTTGGCGTTTTCTAAACTTGCGCATCAACCATTAGCCAATGACAGGTTAGATCTAGACGTGCAAGCGGCATCAAAGTGGCAGCAAAACCTATTTAACGCGGTAACACCAAAAGGCGGTGAGTTAAACACGGTAAAAAAGGTGACCTTTAATGGCTTTCAAAAGCTCTACGTGAGACGAGAAACGTGCTGTCTGAAATACAAAATTGAAGGCAAAGAGAAGTGCTCAACCTGTAACTTGCACGATTCAGAAATCCAAGAAAACATCATGCGTATGAACATGCTTGGGTTATTTCAGTAAAAGTCGCTTATTTGAAAAGGTTTTATGTGATTTAGAGCAAAGTTATGGTCTACTGTAGTTGCGGATAAATGACAGTAGGAAGAATACACGAATCGAAGTGGCTGTTGTTACCTATTTGACTGCTCATACCGTTGCCATTCCGCTGTTAACTCTGCTTTTTCTTTTCTCGCTGCAATCAGCATTTCTATATTTACGTCAGTGTTTGGGTGCCTTTGAATGTATCGCTCGTAATCAACCGGAACACCATTGATGTGCAGTTCAAGATGTAAATGCGGCCCTGTTGTTCTTCCTGTGTTACCCGTTTTCCCTATCACTTGTCCTCGGCTGATCTTCTCACCAACATGGACGTTGCGCTGAGATAAGTGTAGGTAGCGTGATACAGAGCCATTTGTGTGGCGGATATTAATATAGTTGCCGGCAAAACGGTTGTAGCGGGACTTTAAAACGACGCCATCAGCAATACTACGAATCGGTGTACCTACAGGTGTGGCATAATCAGTGCCTAAGTGCGGAGTCGTTATATTGGTCACTGGATGTGTTCGCTTTAAGTCATAGTCAGAGCTCACTCTGTAGTTTTTATCAAAGGGTGAAGAAAACATGAACTGATTATTTATCGACACACCATGCTCATCAAATACGTTACCGTGACCATCATTGATAATAAATAAATCAGTTTTACTGCCTAAATAGTAAAAAGAACTAATGTAAGTTTCATTTTTACTATTTAATTTAGTTCTTAAGATAAAGTTATCACCTCTTTTAATAGAGTCAATAATATTAAACTTGCTTTTGATAAGTGCTAATAGCAAGTTGATCTCTTTTTGACTCACTCCTGATTTTAATAATGAAGCGACAAAAGAGTATTCAACAACACCGATAGTGATTTTTTGCCTACGAGTATTCTTTTTAATTGGTGGCTGCACATTCTCACTTTCGAATTCTAAAGGCTTGATGGTAGGTAGCCTATCCACAGGAGTGAGGAAGTAGTGAGAAAGCGATACGCTAATCAATATGATTAACGCAGTAGTGATAAGGGCTACGGTAGGAGCTTGCACACTCCTTTTTATTATTAAAATAGTCATTAGTTTTTTTGGTTTATCAATACTGACAGTTGTGTGTAGAGTATAATATTTTAAATAAAAACTAGCATTAAAGCATGAGTAATTCCTCTGTTTTAACTAAGTTAATAATTATAGGATGTAAAAATAATTTTAATAATTCAGTCAAAGTGACGGTTGGCTTGGTGTTTATGCCTATTTTGTTGGTGTTAATGTCACGTTGAGAAAATATTTTTCAATAATATAATCTCGGGAAAATATATTTTGCCAAATTACTATGTTCGCTAAAAATACGCTGAAATTAACATTAGGTCTTACGCTTACATCTCTTTTATTGAGTGCATGTGGTGGTGGTGATGGAGGAGACAACACACCTCCAGCTAGAAGCAAAGGAAGCATTTCCGGTATGGTGTTTGACGCCCCAGTCAATGGCGCCAAGATTGAGGTTTTCGAGTTCAAAAATGGAAACTTAGGTCGGAAGTTGGCTAACACGACGTCTGATGCCTTCGGAAACTATCTGCTAGAGTTTGAATCGTCGTCAATGCCTCTTTTTGTTGTTGCAAAAGAGGGGAGTTATACCGATCCGTTTACAAATGAAACGGTATCTGTGAGCAATGCGAAGACACTTAAATTTGAAGGTGTTGTGAACTTTAAAGAGGGGAGTGAGCAAAAGTTAATGCTTACTCCGCTGTCGAACTTGGCAGCAGGCTTGGCAAAGTACAAAATTTCCCAGGGGGCCACAGATGAGAGTGCCTTTTCAACTGCTTTGGATAGTATCAATAGCATGTATGGTTTTGACGTAAATGAGACCAAACCTATTGATATTACCAAAGGTGGGCAAAGCAGTTTTGCTAGTACTGGGCATCAATACGGCGCTTTATTAACAGCATACTCGTCTTACTCTTACGATCTTATAAAAAAATACGGCAACAGCGATAACGTCTACACTTCAATGCATTTCGCTGACATCCAATATCGGGATGTTATTGCAGATGGTGTTCTTGATGGTCTTGAAGTGAGCCAGACTTCAGGAGCAGTGACTCCCCTCAGCTTTGGACAGAAAAAGATAAACAGCGACGTTTACACACGTGACTTATCTCAGCACGTTTTGATCGTGGTAAACGACCCAAGTATCAATATTTCAGGTACTGATGCTGCCGACTATGTCGACTTTAGTAAGAAGCTTAATGACTTAGGTACATATGGCAGTACAGATGGCGTCATTCCACCGCGAGATGGGACGGAGATTGATACCACAGCGCCTATCGTGACACGCATTGACCGTGATGTACTTGCAGGCACCGATAAAGTTGATCTAAAAATTGTTGATGATATCGGTGTAGAAGACGTATCCGCCTTTATTCAGTATCAGATTAATGGCTCTTGGTCTGGTGAATTTCAATGTAACGACATACAAGATTTTGGAAGCACATTCTGTTCGGTTGAATTTGATGATTTTGAAGTTGGCCTTCGAGAGACCAACGTTAAAGTTAACATTAATACCAAAGAGATCGATAGTGTAGATATGAACCCTGCCACAGGGCTCTCAAACGTAACAGCAGCACGGTTAGTCTTATATACAGCGGATGTACTGGGTAATGAGTTAATTCCAGGCAGCCATTCGGGTCTTCATATCAACTTTGAATGGGATAACGATGCGCCTGTTATCGATATTACATCGGCGAGTGCAATTAATAACCAACTTAAAGAATACGTTCTGAAAGGGGTTGTAAAAGAAAGCTCGCAAGAGATTAGTTCGGTCAGTATTTCATTTAAAGATGGCTTACATGAGGGCGTCACATGTTCTCCTGTCACTGTAGAGTCTGGAAATGCTTGTGAGTTTAGTAAGGCTTACCCAACTGATGAATTCCTATCTACGACGGTCTTTGAGGTTCGAGCGAGGGATAGCAAAGGCAATACGGGCTCTGCGCAGCATGCAGTAAGTCGTGACGATCAAGCGCCAGCACAGACGATAACCTATCCTGAAGGTACGTCAATGACGTACGTAAATGTGGGTTTAGATGGTGAACGAACCACTTACGATGGTATCTACTCTCAAGATACGTACACCCCAGACAATGTTCAAGCAAGCCGCGATTTCCTGAAGATTGATTATGCGTACGCAAGTTTAGGGATTCAGAACTCATTAAAAGGGATAGATTTTAGTAACTTCAACGCTAATTTATTGAAAGAGAATAAAATCCCTTATGTTCGTGTGAAAGTTTCAGACGTAAACACCGATACGGTTTTAGGCTCCAACGCTAATAAGCTTAAGCTCGTCGTCAAGTACTTCGTAAGCCAAAACAACGATAACAACTACTCACTTCAGCAAGTTATTGACACAACCGCATCCGATGACGATTACATCGCAAAAATTCCGCACGAAACGCTATTAGATAGCAATGGGCGAGTAGAGGATGTCATCTATTACATTCCTTTTGTAAGAGATATTTTGGGTGACAGCTTTAAATCGGTATCAGAAAACAGTAGTCAAAAGTTAGTCATTCAAACCGTCGATGAGTCTGATAACGAAAGCACTCCAAGAGAAGTATATTTTAGAAGTAGCTTTGACCTACCAACCATAAAAGTGGTGACACCATTTATTGGTGCGCGAGCTCAACTTGAAGGGTTGAGCCCAAGTGGTGAATTCACTTCACTTGCAAGTTGTACCACTATCCAGCAACTGGAAAGTGACCAGTCTATGGCTCTTGACGTAGCGAGCTGTGAAACCACAACTGACGTAGTGAATTATGATTTCATGCGTGTTCGTTTAATTGGTATCGAAGGTAGTGAGCCATACTATTACCAATGGAAAAGAGATCCAGGGACCAAGAAAGTAACGGTTGACTTAAACAAGGCCAATATTGGTGTGTATTTTAAGCTCAAAGGTTCTCAAACTTACTATATTACTGAACTATCGACATATCAGACTGGTTTGTTTGATTTCCAGTGGGATCAAGTGACAGCGGGAGAGAAAACTTCAGAACGTGCGATTCAAATTCTTGATGAGGTGCGCTACGCGTTATCAGGTACGAATAACAACTCATTCTTTGGGTTTGATCCAACGGTTGTGTCTTATGCAACCAATGAAATGCTTACGACTAAAGCGATTCCAGACAAGCCATCAAATGACTATCTACACCGATTCCTTGTTGAAGCAATTGATAGTATTGCCGAGAGAATGCCAAGAAATAACTCATTAGATTTTGCATCTGCTATTTACGATGATTTTAGCTACGATGGAAAAGCAAATGGTATAGGGGCCGGAGGAAGTCAAATTACGCTCGATTCTTACACGTTTGGCGCTGAAACTTACCGAAAAGATCTGGCGCAATCCTATTATGAAATCATGGCGAGCAAATACGGTATTGAGACCAATATCGCGCAGCTCTATGCTGATGATATTTCGATGGCTAATCCTGACTTAAATGGTAAGAACATTTTTGATACAGAGGGTAGCAGTATCGATACCTTGCCGCCGCAGCCAAAATTAACCATTGAAAGCGGTAGAGAGACGATGGTTGGTAATAGGCTTTATATCGCTGGCGAGGTTGTTTCTAAAATTGTCCTAGACGATCCTTCTGGTATTGTAGGAACCGACGCTTACGGTCCGAAGTTTAGCACGATGTGGTATCAAGCTAATGAGCCAAATATCGAAATACCACTGGACATCAACATCGTAGAAAACTCAGACAGCAGCAATGCTTATCGAAAAGAGTACTTCTTCACCCTTAACTCCCAGTCTAGTGAACTAAAAGATATTATAGAGTTTGCCGTGGAGACCAGTGCTATGGACCCACATGGCAATGCGTATGGTTACAATGGTAAATCTCCGTTTATAGAATCGGTGTTTATTGATAACGACTTCCCTAAGGCCAGTTACCTTCCACCGAATGATGTCGATGGTAAACCTGTAGAAAACGGTATTTATTTAAATGCGAACAATACTCATGAATTAACCTTCAAGGTTGAGGATATTGTTGGTGATAAGCTTGCCTCGAGGGGCCTTGTTTTCTACCAGCAAACCGGTGAAAAAGTAACATATACACCAGAAAACTTTGCAAGTAACTCGAAAGACGCGTTTAAAGTCAAACTATGTACGGGCGAGATTTGTTCAAATCAAGGCTCTACGATTTATCCTGGTGATGGAGATTGGTTAGTTGTTGCAGCAGCAGAGGACAACTTAGGTAACTCCGTTTCAGAGTTAACTAGCACCGCTCCGAGATTCAATATTCGTATCGACTCTGAAGCCCCTATTGTAAAAAGTGAGCAGGTTCAAAGCCGTTTAGGTGGTAATAACCAATGGACACCTGTCATTGATTGGGGGACGTTAAGCTCTGGCAATAACGTAAAAATAGATTTGCGCCGCGGATCTGGTCAGGCTCTGACATTAGAAAGCTGTGACCCTCTAACAGAGGCGTGTGACGTACCATACCTAGTTGGTGAACAGCCTGACGTCAAAGTCCAACTGGTTTCAAAAGCATTTGATTACGATGAATGGAATGAATTTTACGTCACTGCGACGGACAACGCTTACCCTGCCAATGTTAGTACAACAGGGAAATTTACCTTCCAAGTCGATAACAAAGGCCCTGAAATCATCCTAAATACGCCTTGGGTTGAAGACACATTGTCTAAAGAGAACTATGTCATAGGGCGTGAGTTCAATGTGCGATTTAAATCCGTAATAGACGATTCAGACCTTGAGCAAGTCTCGCTGTATCAAAGTGGTAAAGATTCGCCAATTAAGACAATTGTGCCAACGGATTCATCTAAAGAGTTTGTCATGTCTCTTATCAAGAGTGACACAGATAAAATAGACATTTCTGAAGATGAAAAAACAACGTCATTGTATGTAAAAGCAACCGATATATATGGTTTTGAGTCTAGTTCTAACACGCACAAGGTTATTCTTGATCGTGATGGGCCAACATTAGGATTAAGTGGTTTCAATGCGAATGACTACTACTTAGGTAACTATGTCTTTGACCTAACGGCGCTAGACCTAAATGCTAACGGTGATGTTTCAATTAATGGCGTAAATAGAGAAAGCCTAGAGTATTGGACGTTTAGCGATCTGGAACCATTACCTGGCTCTCCTGGTACAAAAATCAATGAGGATCTCAAAGTGAGCCTTGGTGATTTAGGTACGGGTACACACAAGATTCGTTTAAAAGGGTCTGATGTTCGTGGCAACACAACCTTAACCAGTGATGAGCAAGATTTTACCGTCAAAGTGTACAACTCAATCCCGCAGGTGACGCTGGCGATGAGTTACACGGATGGAACGCCAATTACAAACAACACCATCTATCAAGATGGGAATATCGTACTTACGCTTGATATTGTTGATGATAGTGGCGTTGATCGAATTGACTCAACG
Source organism: Vibrio sp. Vb1574 (assembly GCF_033338675.1). NCBI lineage: Bacteria > Pseudomonadati > Pseudomonadota > Gammaproteobacteria > Vibrionales > Vibrionaceae > Vibrio > Vibrio sp. Vb1574. The sequence goes on along the minus strand of NZ_JAWOTC010000008.1, from coordinate 49,566 downwards.
TATAGATTCTCTGGAGAGCAAAACGGGACTAACTTTACGTTCTCAGAAACCGCAGATGGCACTTGGACTGCAACGTTGCTTTCTACACAAATTGCCAAAGATGGTAATTATGAACTTGATATCAAAGTTTATAACAAAGTTCGTTACCTTGATGAAAAAGACCGAAAGGTTGGAAAAGTAAACCAAACCTTTAGCGTACAGCGTGAAGGCGTGGTTCTAACGGTTGAAAGCCCGCTGGACTTCCAAAATTACTTATCTGATGGTGTTCTTGATGTCACCTTTACTACATTGAGTGCGGTCAAAGCCAAAACGTTAGAGTGTTGGGTTCGTGAAGAATACAACTCTCTAGATGCGCCACCAACTAATGAGCAACCAACTTCTGGTGTTATCAACGTATCGCAAGAACCTTACAGTTGTAGTGTCAATGTTGGGCAAAACATGACCAAAGCACCTGTTACTTTGATCACTAAAACCTTGGGTACAAATGGGCGTGAAACGATCAACAAGTTCAATTTCTCGATGGTGGATATTGATGCACCGACAGTCGTAGATGGTAACTCATACAGTTTTAAAGGAAGTGATGTTTGGTTTGATGAAGCTTTGAAGAAGAAGATGCTCACATTTGAGCTCTCTTTTAATGATGCTTTATCAGGCGTGAATACCGAAAGTTCAGATGAATATCCAAAGTTGGTTCGTAATCTTGGCAACAAAGCTTATACACCAACGACTTGTGCCAAAGGTGTTGGAAATATCAAGTGTACGTATTCTGAATCCTATGCCGATATTATTGATGGCCTGAGTACAACTCAAGAATACAAAATCAAGAACTTATCTGATTTAGCAGGAAACTTGACGCCAGAGCACGATCTATTGCTTGAATTACCTAAAGGTTCGGTAGTCGTTGAAATTACTGATCCGGTTGGAAACACAACCATTAATGGTCAGCAGCTTGTCGCCAAGTTCAGAATTAAGCTGTATGAAAACTCTAGGCTAGACAATGTGATGGCCAGGTTTGGAACGGAATCCTACAACTATAAAGATAATCCGGAGAAGTTTGCACAATTAGAGGTGTGTGCAGATGATCCAACCTACAAGTGTTCAACATTTACAAGTGAACTTCCTAGCGATGCGGATGGAAAAACGATCAGGACGACGATTACAGCAACGGATGTTTGGTCGAGAGTCGGTGAAGCGACCGTTGATATTAAAGTTGACAATACATCTCCAAGTGTTGGCGATGAGATTATCGTAACTGAATCGCCAACAAATCCAGATAATGTTCGTTTTCGTTTCGACATAACAGACACTGGTAGCAGCCTGGCAAAAGTAAACTATTCAATTTTAAACCCAAGCTATCAAGAAGAAAGAGTAGAGGATGGGAACGGTTCATCTACGTACTTTGAACTACCGAAATCTCAGTTAGAGGGGCGTGGTTCAATCACGGTTGATATCAAAGCGACAGATAGTGTTGGGCTATATTCAGACATCAGAAAAGTCATTGATATTAGTGTTCCTAAAGTCACGGTTGATTTCGATGGAATTACGAGTTTGCAGGGGGGCAAACTGTTTTTTACCAAGGCGAGCCAGCCGTTTACGGTATCTACTGTGGAAGGAGAAAGAGTGAAAGCTTCACAATATTCTGTGGAGCTTATTCCAAGCCTCGGTGATTCCTTGCGTTACTCAGGTGATGTTATCTCATCTAGTGGTAATGGAATGATGAACTTTGCCGTCGATAACCAAGGGTCATACACCCTTAAGGTGACGGTGACGGACTCAGTTGGAAGAGAGAATACAAGCTTTGAATTACTGGGCAAAAGTTATGATGGAAAGGTTATCGAATCTATTGTTGATTATGACGCTCCAAGTATTTCGGGCTTAAGTGCTAATCAAATTTCTAAGGTACCGACAAACGATAAGTATCAGCTAGAAATTAGCGCATACATTACAGATAAAAATTTAAATCTCGTCACGTCAAAAGCGGTGAGTGGTGGCAGCACTGTGGCTCCTCAAGCGATTACTGAGCCGACAACCGAAGCGGGACCTTATGTCATAAGCTATTTGTTACCTAAAGGCGATCATACGATCACGGTGGCAGCAACAGACAAGGTGGATAACAAGAGTGAAAGTTCTATTGACGCGCATGTGGAAGCGGCAACCGTTCCCGGGCTAAGTATATCTACTGCTTCAAGCGCCCCTCTTTTTGGAGGTGAAGAGATTACACTTACGTTTAACTTTACAGAAGAAGTTACTAACTTTGATATCTCAGATGTCCACCTTGTCGCTAGTGATAACGGCGCAACAGGAACGTTAAAGCAAGATACGTGGTCCACGTCAGACAACGTTACGTGGACGGTTAATTACATCAGTCCAGAAAAGCAAGATAAAAACATAACAATACAGGTAGAGGATGATAGCTACCAAAGTACCAACACCATTCCTGGAAAAGGAAGCAGTTTAAATATCGCGGTTGAAGGAACCTTACCAAAACTGACCAATGTGACATTTAACCCTGAGCATCAGAGCGTGGGGCAAAGCGTGAGTGTCTCGCTTCAGTTTGATAAAGAGCTCCAAGAGGCGACCGCTACGCTTGGCGGAAATCGCATTAGTTCTCTGTCAGCAACGGCAGATAAAAAGGTCTGGGTTGGTGATGTACAAGTTCCGAGCACCGCGCTGTTAAGTGTCGACTTGGTTGTTAGTCAATTTAAAGATTTGACTGGCAACATAGGTGAGGATAACACCGCTCACGAATTACCGATCACGCCAACCTTAGCTATTGCGCCAGTGGGCAGTGTGGATGAAACGCATGCCGCCACGCTACAATTCGAAGGCACGTCGACACGTTTTGACGGTCAGTCCCTGCGTCTTGAAGTAAAAGCCCAAGGCAGCGCGACGGTATTGAAAAGCAGCAGTGCGACGGTACAAGCCGGTGGCAATTGGACCAGTGACGCGATTGATATGAGTCACCAAACCAACGGCACTTATACCGTGATTGTGACAGGGACGAACTCTGCGGGCATTGAAGTGAGTGAAAGCCAGAGCTTTACACTGGCGCAGTCTCTGCCAACGCTGACTAACGTGACGTTTACGCCTGAGCACCAAGCCATCGGCCAAAGCGTGACGGTGACGCTGGAATTCGATAAAGATCTGCAATCCGCCGCAGCAGAGTTAGGTGGTACGACGATCACTTCATTAGTGGCAACCGCGGACCCAAGTGTTTGGACTGGTGATGTGGTGGTACCAAGCACGTCAGAGCTGAATGTGGCGTTGCTTGTTCGTGACTACCAAGACTTATCAGGAAATACCGGTAGCCAGAACACGGCTTACTCCATGCCGATCACGCCAACTTTAGCTATTACGCCAGTGGGTAATGTGGATGAAACGCAAGCCGCCACGCTACAATTCGAAGGTACGTCGACACGTTTTGACGGTCAGTCCTTGCGTCTTGAAGTGAAAGCCCAAGGCGGCGCGACGGTATTGAAAAGCAGCAGCGCAACGGTACAAGCCGGTGGCACTTGGATCAGTGACGCAATGGACATGAGTCACCAAATCAATGGCACTTATACTGTGATGGTGACGGGGACGAACTCAGCGGGCATTGAAGTGAGTGAAAGCCAGAGTTTTACATTGGCGCAGTCTTTGCCAACGCTGACTAACGTGACGTTTACGCCTGAGCACCAAGCCATCGGCCAAAGCGTGACGGTGACGCTGGAATTCGATAAAGATCTGCAATCCGCCGCAGCGGAGTTAGGTGGTACGACGATCACCTCGTTAGTGGCAACCGCGGACCCAAGTGTTTGGACTGGTGATGTGGTGGTACCAAGCACGTCAGAGCTCAATGTGGCGTTGCTTGTTCGTGACTACCAAGACTTATCAGGAAATACCGGTGGCCAGAGCACGGCTTACTCCATGCCGATCACGCCGACCTTAGCCATCACGCCAGTGGGCAATGTGGATGAAACGCATGCCGCCACGCTACAATTCGAAGGCACGTCGACACGTTTTGACGGTCAGTCCCTGCGTCTTGAAGTAAAAGCTCAAGGCAGCGTGACGGTACTAAAAAGCGGCAGTGCAACGGTACAAGCCGGTGGCACTTGGACCAGTGACGCGATGGATATGAGTCACCAAACCAATGGCACTTATACTGTGATGGTGACGGGGACGAACTCAGCGGGCATTGAAGTAAGTGAAAGTCAGAGCTTTACACTGGCGCAGTCTCTGCCAACGCTGACTAACGTGACGTTTACGCCTGAGCACCAAGCCATCGGCCAAAGCGTGACGGTAACGCTGGAATTCGATAAAGCATTGCAAGGTGCTGTGGCGGAGTTAGGTGGTACCACGATCACTTCATTAGTGGCAACCGCGGACCCAAGTGTTTGGACTGGTGATGTGGTGGTACCAAGCACGTCGGAGCTCAATGTGGGGTTGGTTGTTCGTGACTACCAAGACTTATCAGGGAATACCGGTAGTCAGGACACGGCTTACTCCATGCCAATTACACCGACAATACACCTAGACGTTATCAACGATGTTACTGGAGTGGAAAGCATGACAGTAAGTGGTAGCAGTGAACGGTTTGAAGATGGTGAGTTCATAGATATTAAAGCAGTCGACGCTGATGGTACAGAAGCCACAGGCATGGCAACCGTGCTTTCAGACTCATGGACAACTGATTTAGATCTTTCAGGACTGAAGGAGGGGGTAGTGACGATTTATGTAAAAGGTACCAACAAGCTTTCCGCCTCTGCCGAAGAGGCTCAAGCAACATTTAACTATGATCGTTTCGCAAGTACAGCCTCCTTAGGTGCTGTTTACAACCGATATTTTAGTGATAACAAAACTTTAAAAAGTCCCAAAGAAATAAAGCGAGCGTTTAGCTCGCTTTATTTCTTTGGGACTTTTTGTGATATTTATCAAAATAATTGCCTTTATTGATAAGTTACTCGAATTAATGAATCGTCTTAATACAAGGCTGAATAACTATAATAACTAGGCCAATGTTGCTTTTAGGTGTGTATGACGTGATTGTGATGGTCGCTCGGCAGGTGCTGTGGTGAATGTGTCGCGTTGAAAATCTTTTTAAATATTATATATTTACGATCGTTTCTATACTCTGAGTATAGTGTTCTGCATGAGGTCGATGGGTAATACCTCGCCTCTTTAACTCGCGATGAAGCAAATTTAATCCTAGCAAGCTTCAGAGCAGTTACTTTTGTGAGTGCGTAATGCGCTCACCTTTTTATTTAAACTTCCTCAGTAACAGTCAATTTGTTGTTTGTTGCTGAGGAGGGCACCTCATAAACTTCTGAATTTCCTCGTGCTTACCTGAAGCGCACGTGACTACAATTTTTGTTAACTTCAGTCCATAAATTAAATTTTTTTAGATAGTAAGATTTTACCATTTTGACAGAGTGGGTGATGTTACTGGCTTTTATTGTGGTCAAATCGCATGTTTTGATAGCAAAAATCACCATTTTTTTAGTGTTTTTGATTTCGGGCGATTTTTCTATCTCGTTGAAAATAAATGGCTAAGTAAGTAGGATACGCAGACCAAATCGTACTTGTAAGCCTTATCAGCTTAATTGTCACCGCAGCCATATTTACGATGTTGGTTGTGGAGAATTCAAATGCATTTAGTTTGCAAATTTATACTTAGCTCGAAGCTATCCTCCAACGAGCTATCTTATGTTCTTACACCGGACGAGTGTATAGGACAGCTTTCGCGTTTGCGAAATTCAGATGACATCCTTAGAAACCTCCCTAAAGAATTGGCGCAAAAGATTTCCATCTCTGCCAAAAAAACGACCAGCGCATTGCTAGCTGCGATAAGAATCGAATTGGGAAAAGGCAATTGGGTGTCATTATCTACCGTTGCACGTCGGTCGCCATTGACGGACTCTCAGCTGCAAAGCTTCCCTAGACTTAAATCACTCGTTGACTCTGTATCTGCTTCGAATGAAAGCAAAGCTTTTAAAGCAGGATACAAGCAGGTTACCGACGATGTTGCTTTAGTTCGTAGTTACACGCATGTCCCCTCTGAGCCAAGTCCAGATCAAAAAATCGTTGTCGAGTTTGCAGGGCAGTGGTCTAGCAACGCGGCATGTTTGATGTTGGGAAAAACGGAAGCTCAAAAAGAAAAAGTGACTGTAGGCAAGGCTGATACAGAAAACAAACACCGCAGCCTCGCGACATTTAAAGATCTCGAAGCTGAGGGCAAAACGCTCTATATCAAAATCCCTTGCACTGATCAGCCTCAGCCAATTTTGCTTAAACTCGCCGAAGATATGCAACCCGTTGATAAAGAAATTCAAATGGATGAGTGGGATAACGTGTTGGTGCCTGTGGTTCCGCTGCACTTCCCTGGTAGCGATAAATCAGATGAAGCTGCAGAAGTGTTTAAATCAGGCTACGTGTATGTTGTTTGGAACAATAAAATTTGGCGCGAAGTGGCAATTACGGAAAATGGTTACTTTTCAGATACGGACATTAATAGTGTTCGTGAAGGCTCTAGACCCAAAAGGCACGCCGATATCTATATGACCAATCCTGAAACAGGCGGTGTTTTCGCTTATGAGCCTTTCCAAATCGTGCAGAACGGCAAGGTGGTAAGTGAAGGCTCTTTGAATGGCTCTGGAGAGGCTCGAGTGTTCAACTTAGTTGAGGAAGAAGTTGAGATAGTCATGACAGGCTATGAGCCACAAATCAAAGAAAAGATTGAAACAAATTTGAGCCCTATTAATGCTTCTAGCCCAGTGGAGCGGAGCGCGCAAGGTTACCCTCTCCCGCATATATGGCTTCCTTACAAGATTAAAGGTGAGCCTCAAGAAGTATATTTGGCTTATAACAGTAAACGATTGAGCGAGAGTGAACTATCTCAACTAGAAAGTGATCCCGGAACCAAGGCCATAAAAGTCACTGATCTTAACCATTATAGCAGTGAGAAAAGCTTTAAAATTGGAGACGGTTCTGTTCGTCTGCTCTCAGTATTACCAAGTGCTGCGACCTCAAAACCTGAAAAATACGCAATGTTACGAAGCCAGGTAAATAAAAATGTAGCGGTCGTGTATTTACTTAAATCTGTCGAGATAGTTTTCGAGTATCCGGGCTATACGACGCTGGACGAGTCAGATGATTACTTTGAGTTAAGGCAAAGCGATGGTGATTGGTCGCAGCGAGTGTGCTTGCGCCAATGTATAAAAAAAGAGAATGGTTCTAGGTTGATTCGTTTTACTGGTTGGCCTGCAGAGGTTAAAGAAGTGGATCTTCTCCGTGGTTATCAGGGCAATAGTCATCACGGAAGAGATAATAAAACGGTCATTTTTGCTCAAACACCCATTGCGGATTTACTGGCTTATAAGAAAAAAGATCAGCCAAGTTAACAAAACAACTTATTCGGGTTGCGTTGTCACATTATTAAACGCGATCGAGAAAGATAACGAAGAGAATATAAGATGAACCTACGTCATACATTATGCTTGATTACCTTAGCGGTCTTATCTGGTTGTAATCAAGAATCAGCCAAGGAACCAGAACAACACGCGCCAAAACCTCAGACGGTTCAAGACCGAATCGCAGAAAAAAATGCTCAACAGTGGGAAGATGGTCGTGTTTATATTACAGAAAACAATTACGTTATTTATGACAAAGAGACGGGTAAACCTAAACACTTTATTTTTAAAGCTAAAGAATGGCCACGTGAAGATCTCACCAATGAAAGCTCTTATGATTTACCACGTGTAGTGTTTCGTTGGGATAACGCCCGAAATGAAGCGAAAGACCACTATGATCAAAGGGATAAAGTGTGGAGTATCAAAACGGATGGGACGGACTTGCGTCTGGTCGCAGATGAGTTTGTTGGCAAAGTTCGTCTAATGCGTGTCTCTCCAAATAATCGCTACTTGGCTTTGGCCTATTCGGCCTCAGAAGGGATGTTTAAAGTAATTAAAGATCTTAAGACGGGTGAGTATATTGAACTAGGTCGTTCACGTGGCTACCCAGAGTTTCTATGGGCAGAAGACAGCAGCTATCTTTACTACGTAGACAAGTTTAAAGACTGGAAGTACACCTTAGCGACAGGCGACAAACAGCAAGTAGACACAGAGTTTAATGAGTATTCCGTGATTCAAAAAGGAAAAAGATACGTACTAAACGACTTTGGCGTTGCAGTTTATGATGAGGCAAAAGACGAATTTCTCTTTAGCACGGGAATTAATCCTGATGAACAAAATCTGGGTGATTATAAGTTTAACAAACGTAGTATTAGTCCAGACGGTAAGTACGCTTGGGGTGAAAGTAGGAAGTTTCGTTATCTAATTGATATCGAGCAGGATTCATTTCAACAAGAAGAAATTGTACCGCGAGCGGTAGGTAAACTGCGCTATTTTGAAATTTTGAGTAAAGATGCGAATTATGCTCGGGATGGAGCGGCGCGGGCCATCCTCAGTAAACTAAAAGAAAATAAAGAATTTGGTTCTTATTTAAAATGGGAGCAAATAGGGACGGGCCATAGTGCCAGTAACTCTTCTCTTTACAACGCCTTTGCCAACAATGGTGATTTTGTTAAAGGGGATGAACTGTGAGCACTCATGATACCAGTAACGCGATACCTTTGTGTGCAAATTACTATTTGTTTGGTGTTTATTATGAGGGGGAATTTAACTCTCAAACTAAAACAACTGAATTCCCATCTTGGCATTCAGAGGAAAGCTTGGTAAGAAAACAAATCGCTAATATTCGCCCTTTAGCGAAAGTGCCGATGCTTAACGTCACTGATAGCGATAGCCCTAAGCTTTGGGCTACCGACCATAAATTTAAGTTATGTTCACTGGGTAACGGAAAGCCCGATCAATATGGGGCTTTTGAGGTCCTGACACCAGAGCACACAATTCATGCGTTAGGTAGGGATCTACCCAAAGAGGGTGAGCAGACCTTCACTTTCCGCTTTCCGCCCTTGCCTTTAATAGCTTCACTTTCTGAGTTAAACCCCAAAGAGTTAGCTACAAAAGTTGCAGAGTTGAGTAGCCAGTTGGAAAACAGCGAAGCAAAACTCACCTTGACAGAGGTCAGCATTGAACAATTGGCTAAGCCTTACGAACCAGCTGCGAACGGGGGGCTCAGCGAAGAACAGGCAGAATATAATAAGTGGTATGAAGATGTAAGTGAATCGGGAGAGACACTAAAAGGCTTCGTTTTACCTGTTGTGGCGAGTTGCGCGGTGGTTTTTTCTGATCAAGGCTATGAAAGTGCGACGGTTACTTTGCAAAAGTTTGACTCAACCAAAGAAGGTGGGGAATACAAAACGATAGGCTCTTCAGTACAAGCGGCATTACCTGAAGATGAGCTTTCAGAAGAAAATGCTAAGCAATATCCATGCGCGATGTTTCACGTTGATCCTGCTGATTTTAAAGAAGGCTTATACAGTATCCGTGTCGAATTTATTCCAAGCCAGATGAAAAATGGTGTTCCACAGTTCATTAAAGACGCTCATATTCAGCAATTTTCTGAAGGCTTAGATACAGTCTATACTTACGAGCTACGTGAACAGATTACCTTTTCTTCAAGCACTCCGTTAGGGAAATTTGCCATTGTCAGTGGCGATATGATCTCCCTTGAGGAATCCTTGATTTATCAATACCCTCAGTACTTTGGAAATATGAAACATTACCTTCACGGTAATGTACAAGGTATAACAGCCAATACGCCAGCTTCAAGGAGTATTGCGTTACTCAAGAATATCCGAGATGTGTCTGCTCAGCTAGGAGCAGGGCTGCTGAGCGGTAGCTTGCAAGACACTTTAGACCGTGATGGCCGCCAAGCGGTGTTTAATAACGTCTCGAAACTGTATTGGGATGCAGTTAAGTCCGAGATGCCGCCTGCGATGAAAGCGGCGGGCGAATTGTATTACGGTATTTACAGTACGAAAGAAGCGCTTGATAAGTTGCAGGAACTCCACACTCCAACTATCGCGGGTGTTGGTTGGAAGGCGCTATTTCACGATAAGGTTTTTAACACCAATGAAGCTCGGTCAAGCGCACTTGCACTTTCTTTAGAATCACGTCTGGGTAACCGACGTGTGGTTGCCGGGCGAGTTGCGGAAGCTTGGCTTTCTGGTGGTAAAACCGTTGGTTTTAATGGCTTCGGAACGGGATTGACAGCACTTAGTTTGTATAAAAAAGCTAAACAGCTGGTTAATCAAAATAAAAAGGTTGATAAAGCAGAGCAAGGAACAGAAGAAGTTACAAAAGACTACCTTGCTCAAATTCCAGTTTGGAAGACAGCTAACCATATCCAGGAAGAAAAACTAGAACAGGCTTTAAAAGATGCGCGTGATCAATCTGGCAATCAGATTGACGCCATTCTCGTAAATAGCTCTAGAGGCGCAGGAATAAAAATAGAATTTGCCTTTAACTCGCGTGAAAAAGAGTTAAAGGAGCATACACCTATATTTAAACAGCTTGCTGCTTCTCTTGCCAACGTTTTAGAGAATGAGCCAAACCTTAGAGTAGAGATAGAAGGGCATGCTTGCCAAGTCGGTACCGAGAAAGCAAATATGCAGGTCTCGGCAGAGCGCGCAGAATATGCGAAAAAACTGCTCATGAAGGAGTTCCCTGTTTTTGAAGGTCGTGTTTCGGTAGCCGCTTTTGGTGAAAGTAAACCTGTCTATGTTCCCAAACAAGGTGAAAAAGTCGACCGCAACAACCCTAATCTAAGACAAAACCGTCGGGTTGTAATCCGTATTTACCTGCAATCCCTGAACATATTCTTTCATCCCAGTCGCTATGGCTCGCATGCAATGGAACGCTCTAGGCTTGCTCTAGAAGCTGAGATGGTTGCGCAAGATAAAGCAGAAGTCGCACTGCGAATGGCGATTTTTGACAGTGTCGTTGACGTCGCTTCCTATATTCCTGCCATAGCTCCTGCGGCAAGAGGGTTTATGCTTGCCATAGAGGGGTCAAAGACAGCAATATCTGCGGTGAAAGTGATTGATAGTTTAATGTTGGACTCCTTCCTAGAAGAGTTAAAGCAAAGCCATGAGGTTGTCAGTGAGCTTGAAAGGTTGGCAAAAATACATATCGAGTTACTTAACGATTTGCGACGCAGTAAGGTAGATGTAGGTATTGAATGTAGGTCTTATCAGGAACTCATTACTCACCTTGAGAGCGAAGAAGTTCGTAAGGAGGTGTTAAAACGCTACCAACTACGAGCGCTTGCTATTAATGGCTTAGTGTTATTACTCGCTGACCTAGGATCTCAAACCAAACGGAATTCTAATATCTCGTTTAGGTTTTTGGTTGAGCGTTACAAGGTGAAGGAATACATTGAGAACTACATTTTGAGCGATGATTGGTCTGTACATACGATCAAAGGAAACACCTTAGCGGCTAACTGGAAGAACCGTTGTGATAACGAGTACTACACCGAATTATCGACAAAGATGCCACAAGGTGCGCAGCATTGGCCTGCTCCAATAACAACTAATAGCAAAGTTTCTCATCTCTCTATAACCGAAAACAGGGATAGCTTTAAAGCGTCAGGTGCATTTAATCAAATCTTCCCGATACAAACCATGTTGTTTGAACACCCAAATGAAACGATGTTTGATAACTTTACCGAGTCATTTAACCCGCAGGGAAGTGAGTTAAAGAAAGATGAAATCGGCTATTGTCGAATACTTGTTCAGTCAGCGCGTTATACTGAAAGTGATGAACCAGAATGGATGTCATATGATAGTTGGATTCAGCAATCTAGCAACAGTCGCCTAGGTCCATACGATAAAGTGAAAGTGCAGTTGATACTTAAAAAAGAACACAAGTATGCGAAGCCAGTTACGATTGGCTACGATCGCGTTGACGGGCTCGAAAATATTAAAGGCCCAGCTTTCAGTGACTGGATGCTGCCAATGAAGGTTAGTGACTTCAAAACTGATCCTGATGGGCGAATAAGTGCTTTTTACAAGCAACAGGGGATTGATGACGGCGCTACGTTGATTGCTATTGAGCATATTCCCTCATTCCGCTTCGGTGATGTGATGATCGACGGTATGAAACCAATGACCTCTAAAGCAAAGCTAATGTTCTCTGATGCAATGTTCAGTATGGCAGTTTCCGGAGCAGCGATATCGGGTCAGCCAAGCGACTATTTTGCAGAAGCGGATTCCTTTAAGCGCTATGTAAAAGGCGGAGGCTTCCAAAATATGCGTTACTGCTTGGGAATTAGAACGAATCAAGGGCAACATAGTTTTTACTTACCACAAGAGTACAGTCTGGGGCAGAAGTTTGATGATGCTGAAGATGAGTTGCAGATTGGCGCTTTAAGTACAGAAACTAGACTGGTTTTGCTTGATACCTACTTGGGAGAGCAGCAACTGCGTCTACGTGAACAGGACCTTATGGTAGAGAGCTTTACCTTAATGGCAGGTGAGGGAGACAAAAATACCATCCCTATACTTCATGGCATTAAACAGCAATTGGTGGCTATAGACACCAAAGCGTCTGGTTTGAACTTTTTCAGTGAAAGAAAGTGGTACCAATCGGCTGATAATATCTGGCGTGATGGTTTCTCATGGGGAAACAAAAAGAAAGACGATCCTGCCAGTATTTATGTACTGATTTTGGGTGAAAGTCATGAAAAAGCACTTTATGAACGTTTGGGTATGCCGTGGGAAGCAGTGAATATGTGCATTCAACTGGCGCTCGACGGAAATGATGGCAAGCCAGTTAAAGGTCCTCTTTACTTCACCGATATGTATCATATTGGTGAGTTTGCCTATAAAAACGAAGAATGGATGTTTACTGAATCTATTTCCGAAAACCATCGAGAACAAGTTGATGCCATGAGTGAGTTTATAGGTGAAGCTGTAGGTAGTCTCACTAAAGAGAATGAACTATCTAAGAGCAAAAACTATACGATGTACTGCATGAGGTTTAACTTGGAATATGTTGCACCAACGGGAGTTAGGTTAAAAGGTCTAAGACCGTTTGGTGGTGTAATTGGTGGTAAAGCGAACTTGGAGCTTTCGGTTGCTCATCTAAAACAAGTCGGATTAAATGGAGCTGATGACTATGATATTGGTCGTGATGCTGTAATTTCTATTCCTTCTTTAAATGCGGATAGTGCTTTGGCTGGTAATTTCTTTAGTGATATGCCTTGGTTAATTGAGAAAGAGTCGACAGAGGAAGGCGTAGACAAGTCTGCGGCTGAAACTTGGAAGCAGTATAACGAATCTCAACGCAAGAAATGGTTGAAAGATTGGATTGAGAAACAACCTGCGGTAACTCAAGCACCCAAGCCCTTGGAAAAGTCACTTGATAACCCTTCCTAGGTGCAAAAAAACCGCCTTCGGGCGGTTTTCTTTTCTTATCACTTCATACTGAATTTAGAAGTTTCTTTTTAACCCCCATCAACCAGCTGCAGAAATGTCGTATTTCTTCATCTTGTGGTTGAGTGTGCTCATTGGCAGCGCCAATTGCTCAGCGGCCTTCTTGGTGTGCCAATTACACGCATTTAAGCAATCGATGATCACTGTACGCTCGTATTGGCTGACAACGTCCTTAAGGCTCTTTGAAACGTCTTCTAAATCCGCTTGTGCTTGCTGCTCGTAAGCAGGTTGCTCTGGGGTAGGTGAAGCTGCTTTCATGTCGATACTTGGTACATCTTCTGGGATTTGTTCGCCAAACTCAATGTGAGTAATGGTTTCAAAATCGGACAGTAGCACCGAGCGCTCGATGATGTTCTTAAGCTCACGCACGTTCCCTGGGTATTGGTAGGCAAGCAGCTGTTTACGTACGTTGGCACTTAACCCTGGCGCTTGCGGCAAACCTAGCGTGTTGGTGGTGTGTTGCACGAAATGTTCGGCAAGGGGAATAATATCCGATTTGCGTGCTCTCAGTGGTGGTAATGTAATAGGGAAGACATTCAAGCGATAGAACAAGTCGGCACGGAATCCGCCATCTTTAATTTGCTGCATAAGGTTACAGTGTGTTGCCGCGATAACGCGAACGTCCACCTCAATCTCTTTGCTGGTACCGATAGGGCGAACTTTACGCTCTTGCAGTACACGCAGTAACTTTGCCTGCAGTAGCATTGGCATATCGCCAATTTCATCTAGGAAAAGCGTGCCGCCGTTGGCTGCTTCAAACAAACCGACTTTGTCTTTGTCTGCGCCCGTAAATGAACCTTTCTTATGCCCAAAAAGCTCAGATTCCAATAACTGCTCTGGAATAGCCGCACAGTTCTGAACGATCAAAGGTTGTTCTGAACGATTAGAGTTTTCGTGAATGTATTTCGCGATCACTTCTTTACCAGCGCCCGTTTCACCACGCAACAGAACGTCGACAGGAAGAGATAGCACCTTATCAAGACGATTCAAGACATTGAGCATTTCTTCGCTCTCTGCAATAGGACCTTGATAGGCTTTCTGAGTACGTTTTTTGAGCTGAGTGTTCTCGCGCACTAGGGCTTGATTGTCGGCATTGAGATTTTTAATCACTTGCCCATATTGCTCTAACCAAACGGCTTGACGAATGTTACTCGCTGCCATTCGACAAAACTCAGTCAAGGCTGCCTCGTTGTCAATGACATTCAAATCGAGTAAGACTAACAGCCCAATGGTTTTGCTTTCGCTATCAATCAAAGGCCAAGCCAGTAAGTTCTCGCTTTTTAGTCCCAATGTCTGCTCTGTTTGATAAATGCTTTCACAGTCGTAGCCGTTGTATTTGTATAACTCGTTAATCAACACCACTTCACCATTACGAATCGCAAAGTTAAATGGGTCGTTCTCACTGGCTGAGTCTAACTGTAATGCTTCCCAAGGGTGGGAAACGATAGTTTTATCGTTATGGTGAGCGGTACTTGGAATCAACGCCTGCCCAGTCTGGTCCAAAACGTAAATGATGCCGTGCTTTGCGAGGGTCATTTGTCTCGCAGCGGTCAACACAGCATCCAACGTTTGGGTAAGCTGGCTGCGATCAGCCAAAGACTGACTGATCGCAAGTAGGGCGTTACTAAGTTCGCTATGGTTAGCTGAACGCATAGGTTAGTGTTCCTTGCTCATCGACAGACACTTCGATTTGCGTATGTGAATCATCCTTGTCATGCACCAATAGCTGAGTCGATAGTTGCGGCAGCAACTGACGGTTGATGACCGCGTCGATATTACGCGCGCCTGTTTCAGCAAGGCGACAGTTACCTAGTACGAACTCAACCAAACTTTCTTCGTAGCTCAGAGACAATTTGTGATGGCTCTGTAGACGCTGAGAAACTTTGTTTAGCTTGTGGTGAATTATTTCAGTCATTGCTTCATCAGACAGTGGAACAAATGGCAGTACCGACATACGTGCCAACAGCGCCGGTTTGAAGTGTTGGTTCAAAGTAGGGCGAATAGCTTCTGCTATGATGTTCGCATCGATGTCTTTTGATTGATGAACCAAAGATTCAATTTCGTGCGTTGCAAGGTTACTGGTCATGATGATCAGCGTGTTCTTGAAGTCGATTGTGCGGCCTTCGCCGTCGTTCAGCGTGCCTTTGTCGAACACTTGGTAGAACAGGTTCAACACTTCAGGGTCGGCTTTTTCCACTTCATCAAGAAGAACAACAGAATATGGACGTTGACGAACCGCTTCTGTCAGCATGCCGCCTTCACCGTAACCTACGTAACCCGGAGGTGAACCGATTAGGCGAGATACCGTGTGCTTCTCTTGGAACTCAGACATGTTAATGGTCGTCATAAAGCGCTCACCACCAAACATTTGATCAGCAATTGCACGAGCAGTTTCGGTTTTACCCACGCCACTTGGGCCAACCAGCAGGAATACGCCTGTTGGTGCGTCTGGGTTGCCTAAGCCTGCTTTTGCGGTTTGAATGCCTTCAGACAGTGCATCGATAGCGTATTCTTGGCCTTTGATGCTTTGTGTTAGGCTTTCTTTCAGTTTTAGCGTGGTTTCTGCTTCGTCTTGAAGCATCTTACCCATTGGAATACCAGTCCAGTCCGAGATCACATGGCTGACTTCATCTGGGCCCACTTCAAAGTGAACCAGTGGGTTGCCATTGCGGATTACATCTAGCTGTTCTTGGCAGGCCGAAATTGCAATGCGAACGGCTTCTTCATCCATTTCTGCATATGGAGAAACGTCTTGCTCTTGTTCTGAATCTTCGTCTGCAACAAGCTCTTCTTCATTTGTTTCGCCAAAGACCAGTTCATGTAAGCGAGAGCGTAGAGCAATCATCTCTTGGATCTGCTCTTTTTCTTTGTGCCATTGCGCTTCTTGTTCTGCTAGCTCTTCTTTCGTTGTTTCCATTGCCAGTTTTAGGTCTGGAATGTTAGCAAGGCTGTGCTTGTCGCCAGTTTGCTGCAGAGCATCACGCTCAAGTGCTTCAAGCTCGCGTTGTTGAGCTGCAAGTTCTTGTTGCAGTGTTTCTACAGACGCCGGAATGGCATTTAGGCTGATGTTCACACGCGCGCATGCTGTATCTAGAACATCAATGGCTTTATCTGGCAGTTGACGACCAGAGATGTAACGAGCAGAAAGGGCTGCCGCAGCAGTGATAGCATCGTCACGCACGTAAACGTTATGTGATTTTTCATAAGCAGGGCGCAGACCACGAATGATCAATGCTGCTTGTTCAGGAGATGGTTCGTCGAGTTTCACCAATTGGAAACGACGTGCAAGGGCAGGATCTTTCTCGAAGTACTTCTTGTATTCCGACCATGTTGTCGCAGCGATGGTTTTCACTTCACCACGCGCTAGGGCTGGTTTTAGCAAGTTTGCCGCGTCGCTGCCGCCTGCTTGGTTACCACCGCCAACAAGGGTGTGTGCTTCATCGATGAATAGAATGATTGGAGTTGGTGAGTTTTTCACTTCATCCAATACTGCGTTTAGGCGTTTTTCGAATTCGCCTTTTACGCTTGCACCAGCTTGCAGAAGACCCATGTCCAGGCCGTAAAGCTCAACACCTTTGAGGTTGTCTGGTACGTCACCTTGTACAATCTTAAGTGCCAAGCCTTCTACTACTGCGGTTTTACCAACGCCCGGTTCACCAACAGCAATAGGGTTGTTTTTACGGCGACGAGCAAGAATGTCCACGATTTGGCGGATTTCTTGGTCACGGCAGAAAACAGGATCGATTTCGCCTTTGCGTGCTTTACCAGTGAAGTCTGTCGTGAACTTGCTCAGTGCTGAGCCATCCTCACGAGCTTGTGTTTTCTCTGAATTAGCAACTTGCGCCTCAATAGAGTGGCTTGTTAGTTCTGCAAAGTTACGCTTAAGGCTGTCAGGATTTACCGCCTCAAGGATAGAGGCGTAACCATGTTGGCCGTAACGGAGAGGATTGCTAACAAGAGTAAGGAGTAGGGCGCCAGAGCGGATTTGTGTTTCGGATAGATCTAAAGAAGAAACCAGCCAGCTTTCTTGCAACCATTCGATTAATAAAGCAGAAAAAACAGGTTTGCTGCCATTTCCTTTGGCGTTGGTGTCGAGTGTGGATCGAACCGATTGTCTTAATAAGTTCTCAGAACAATCAAAATGACTTAATAAGACGTCAAAATCACTATTTGGCCTTTCTAATAGACTCAGTAAATAATGCTCAATTTGAACTTCGTTTGCTTTTTCAGAGACTGCAAGTGCAGCGGCGTCTTCTAATGCTACTTTTGCAATCGGGTGTAGACGCTGAATTAATGAAGAAAGGTTTATATTTATCATAGCCATTTTATTCTTTAGAGGAAAAGAGGTAGCGACTATTATACTAAAAGTGATTGCGTTCTTTTTTTATCAAGATATTTTGACTATCGTTTGTTGGTTATTTTTAATGATTATTGTGACATTAATGTTTGTGGTTATTTCAATGGCGTTGTTATTCTAAATTAATTGATAGTAAAAGTGTCGGATGTATTAGTTTTAATGACTTTATTTACACAGTTTTATATGGTTATTTTCACTTTTTAAAGTTAGAACAATTTATTATTATCTTAATCCAACTTTTTGGTTTTTTATCCAATAAATTGTACTCAAGATATTAGTGAATAATGTCTTAATTTATTTAAGTTGTTGTTTTTATTGTATTTTTAAAGTTGGCACGGACTTTGATTATACCAAGTAGTCGCGGTGATAAGCGATTTGGTGATTTAAACAAAACAGATTTTAGAAAAGGAAATAGCGATGCCAACTCCAGCATATATGTCTATCCAAGGTGAGACTCAAGGCCATATTACTAAAGATACTTACTCTGCAGATTCAGTAGGTAACACATGGCAAGAAGCTCACGTTGATGAGTTCCTAGTACAAGAACTTGATCACGTGCTAACTGTTCCACGTGATCCACAAAGTGGTCAGCCAACTGGTCAACGTGTACACCGTCCACTTGTTGTAACTAAAGTTCAAGATCGCTCATCTCCACTACTATTCAACGCACTAGTATCTGGCGAAAAACTTCCTGAGTGTGTGATCCGCTTCTACCGTACTTCAGTTCAAGGTAAACAAGAGCACTACTACTCAATCAAATTGATTGATGCGCTACTTGTCGATATCCAAACTCGTATGAACCACTGTCAAGACGCAGCAACAGCTGACCGCGTGACAGAAGAAGTGCTTAAGTTCACTTACCGTGCGATCGAAGTAACTCACGAAAACTGTGGTACTGCGGGTAACGACGACTGGCGTGCTCCACGCGAAGCTTAATTGCTCGTCGCGTAAAGATTCAGGGCCAACGATTGTTGGCCCTAATTCGATTATTTGTATCAGGTAAAAGATATGGTGAATGACGTAGAATTTAAATTTGAAGTGCCTGGATGTGGGCATGAATTTCGGGTTGAGAGCTTTCATGTTCATGAAGAGTTATCTAAGCCTTTCCACATCAATCTCTCATTACTTTCACTTGATCCAGATATCTCGTTCGATGAGTTAATACGTAAAGCAGGAACATTGACACTTTACGGACAAGGTGTTGGGGCTGCGCGTGTGTTCAACGGCGTGGTGAATGAAGTTCGTTACTTAGGGACTGGACGTCGTTTTTCTCGTTATCAATTAGTCTTGGTTCCTCAAGCTTGGTTCTTATCTCAGCGCCAAGATTGTCGTATTTTCCAGCAAAAGTCAGCGCAAGACATCATCACAGAAGTACTCGATGATGGGGCAGTCACCGATTACCGATTTGAAGTGTCGGGTACTTATCCTCCAAAAGAATACGTTCTGCAATACCGTGAGTCTGACTTGCATTTCGTGCAGCGTATGATGGCTGAACACGGTATGTGGTATTACTTTGACCATAGCGATTCAAATCATACGATGGTCATTGTCGACAGTAATGACGCGATTGCACCTTTGATAAGCTCGCCACTAAATGCTTCTTACATTGGGCCGATTGTTTATCATGCCGATGGTGGCGGTGTTGCCGATCGCGAACATATCTCTGATCTCGAGTTAGTTAACCGCGTTAGAACGGGACAGGTTACGTACACAGATTACAACTACGAACACCCTAAAATTCCACAAGAGATGACACAGGCTGGCGAGCTAGACCAAGATCTCAAGCAGTTTGATTATCCTGGACGATACGTCGACCCGCTGATGGGGCAGGTGAGAACCACGGAGTGGATGTCGGAACACATAGTCGATAATCAACAAGTGGAAGCAACGAGTGACGTAATGCGCTTAGCATCTGGTTACAGCTTTAACGTCAGTGACCACCCGCGCTCTGAGATTAACCGCGATTACCTCATGTTGTCTGTAATGCACACAGGTCAAGATCCGCAAGTGCATGAAGATGAAGCGAGTGGTATGCCAACCACTTACTACAACCAGTTCTCGTGTATTCCACGTGATGTGGTGTTTAAAGCGCCTAAACTAGCGGCACCAGTAGTGGATGGCCCTCAAACGGCGGTCGTTGTAGGACCAGAAGGTGAAGAGATTTACACCGACAAGCTTGGTCGAGTGAAAGTACAGTTCCATTGGGATCGCTACGGTGATAACAACGAGCATTCAAGCTGTTGGATTCGTGTAAGCCAATCCATGGCGGCGCCAACATGGGGCGCAGTTTATTTGCCGCGTATTGGCCACGAAGTCGTAGTAACTTTCCTTGAGGGGGACCCAGATCGTCCGTTAGTTACGGGCGCAGTTTACAACGGTTTGCATTTCCCACCGTACTCTTTGCCAGAAAACAAAACTCGTACCACGTTCCGCACGCAAACGCACAAAGGAACAGGTTACAACGAGTTGAGTTTTGAAGACGAAGCGAACCAAGAAGAAGTCTATATTCACGCTCAAAAAGACATGTCGACCAAGGTGCTCAACAACCGTTACCGTGATATCGGTCAAGATGAATTCTTGAAGGTTGCACGTCACCAAACGAATGAAGTTCATGGTGACCATAAAGAAACCATTCATGGGCATAAAACGACACAGGTAAACAGTACGTTTACCGAGACAGTCGAGCAAGACGTTACCGTTACATACAACGCGAACGAAGCCCAGTATGTGAAAAACAATTCTGACTTAGAAATTGGTGATAACCGTACGACTAAGATCGGTAAAAATGATGACTTAGATATTGGCGAAAACAGTAACCTTACTATCGGTGCGTCTAAGAGTTCAGATATTGGTGCGGATGATAACCAGACGGTTGGTGGCAACTTAACGGTATCAGTGAAAGGGAACACCGCTTATAAAGCTGATGGTGCAACGCAAATTATCAGTGGCGACAAGATTGTATTGAAAACGGGTGGTTCCTCTTTAGTGATGAACAGTGATGGTTCAATAAAGTTATCAGGCTCGGCTATTACGATCGAAGGCAGTGACAAAGTCGTCGTGAAAGGTGGCAACGTAGTGGTTAACTAACAATGGAAAAACAACCTCTTACAACAGAAGTAATATCAGAGCAGCAAGCCGAATCAACGGCTTGCTTTTCGCGTTTTGGAAGAATAGTGGCTATCAATGAGTCTACGGGCAGTGTGCGAGTTGATTTTGATGGTAACCCATTTAAGCAGCCACTCACTGCGAGACTAGGACGTGGCTTTCGTCGTTCTGAACTGCAAATAGCTATCGATAATCGATTAAGTTGTCGAGTTGAATTTTTGAACGACGACTTAAGCTTGCCTCTTGTGACGGACATTTTCTTCTCCATTCTGGATGACTCTGACGAGTTTGTATTGCGAGCGAAGAAGATGGTTATCGAGACAGAACAAGAGTTGGTAGTCAAAAGTGGTGAGACAGAAACTCGCTATAGCGGGCGCGATGGACGAATTACCACTAAAGCGAAGTACGTCACCTCTCAAGCAGAAAAAGCACAAAAAATTCAAGGCGGAACGATCGCAATTAACTAATTACCTAGCATTAGCTAATTTACGTCGAGTTAGCTAATTACTTTGTATTAACTAATTGCAATCGCGTTATGGCACGCTAATAACGGATAACTAGATGCGACAAAGAATCGGTGTCGAGCACCTAAAGGCACCCATAACCAATCAAGAAGTCGAAGGCGCGTTAGCAAAAGCTGAGCGCGCTGTGAACGACCTTTCCCAATTGCCAGTAACATGGCTGGATTTCTGTAATGAAAAGCTGTCCATTGCTTCTGAAAGTATCGGGTTTTTAATCAGGCAGCGAGTTCAAATTCACAAAAGGGGTTATCCAAGTCCTGAGTTGGAGTATCTCAAGCTGATTGAACGCCAAATTGAAGAACTGAAGCAGGTGTACTTGTCGTTTTATCGGTTAGCACCGGGGTTGATTCATCAATTAAGAAGCAAAGAGCCAGAAATCTACAGCTGGCTGATGCTACAAGGCGAGTTGGGCTCAGCGTTGGATAACCTTTTGTGCGGCTTGAGTTTACTCGAAGATATTGACGCTAAAACCGCAATGGTCATTGCCGTACAATCTCCGGTTGAATCTATGGATAGCACGCTTTCGGAGCTTATTGAGGGTAATGCGACATCCAGTGCGTTTTACTTTGAATGCTTACGTGTACGTCAAACATTAAGTGTTTCTCTCATCAAGCGCTGGCACAAAGCCAGCATCATTAGCTCTCAAGTTGCTTTGCCACTGCTCGCTTTACAAGACGTAAAAGAGGGGATTGATTGGCTTAATGACAATGCAGGCAGCGAACAATACCTATTTGAACGTTTGATTACCAAACGTGACAGAGGCACTTGGTTCCGTCAGAGCTTTGGCATCGAACCAAATGGATTACCATCAGCGCAAGTGCTCACTTATGCCAAGTTGCTTGAATTAAAAGAGTTTGAGGCG
Organism: Vibrio sp. Vb1574; assembly: GCF_033338675.1. Classification (NCBI taxonomy): domain Bacteria; kingdom Pseudomonadati; phylum Pseudomonadota; class Gammaproteobacteria; order Vibrionales; family Vibrionaceae; genus Vibrio; species Vibrio sp. Vb1574. Next base: position 27,346 of record NZ_JAWOTC010000008.1, on the reverse strand, counting down.
TTTGATATCTCTTCTTCATTAGCACCTGTTGATTTTGCGCTGAGTGGCGATTGGAAACTGGTGCCCCAAATCATCGAGCACTTGGAAAGTCTGGAGGAAGCTGAAGGTGAAATTTGGCTTCAAGCCTTGTATGTCGTCTACGGAAAGCTTCTTCCTCTGACTCCGCAAGATGTTGGTGTCGAATATGAATGGGAAGAGATCGTCGATCTGCTCAATGAGTGGGTGGAAGATGAAAAATATATCCAAAATCTACCAAGCCGCTTGGGTTACGCATTGAGCTTCGAGTCTACGTTAGCTGCGATGCAAGATTCTAACGTTGATGTGCTGTTCCGCGACTGGCTATGGCGCCAAATCTGCATTCAATCCAGAGCCTACGTGCCTTGGGATATGGCGATGCCGATACATCAGCAAGACTGGAACTTCAACAATTTAAAGGCCGCACCTTCTGCGAGCGAACGATTCAACTTAAGGAATAGCAATGCAGTTATGGGATATTGAAGCGCACCCTGAGCTATCACTTAAAGGTCGTTTTCAACGTGACGAAAACGGCGATGAAGTGTGGGTTGTGGTCGCTAAACGTACTTGGCAATTCGATGGTGTGGTTTGGCACGAATTAGGTGAAAGTGAAATCTTCGATGATCCCCAATATTTGGGCGAAGAAGGTTTCTCTGCGATGAAAGTTGACCACGAGTTCGCGTATACCAAAGACAACACAGATGTACTTGTTTACGGCAAAGCGCGCAGCTACGCGAAAAAGCCAGTGACATACCAAGAGTGTCGTGTGCTGATTGATGGTCATATCGATAAGACTCTCGCTATTCACGGGGAACGCGTATGGGTTGAGCATGCTGGCAGTATCACGCTGAGCAATCCAGTCCCATTTATTGAAAAAGACATTGATTACACTTGCGCGGTAGGCGGTGATTTACGTAACCGAATAGGTGGTGGGGTTGCCGACTCCAACAAAGAATTGCTTGAACAGAAAGTACCCTCGATTTTTTATCCCCGAGAGGACTGGAGTGCCGCCGCGAAAAAACTACGCGTTGCGGGGTTCGGGCCAGTGCCTCCGTTCTTTGAGGCGCGCCAGAAGCTGGCCGGCACGTTCGATGACGATTGGATTGAGAATCGCAAGCCAATGTTGCCACTCGATTTTGATAAGCGGTTCTTCCAAAGCGCGCCTATTGATCAACAGTGCAAAGGCTTCCTTCGTGGGGGGGAGCGTTTGATGATGAGTGGCTTTTGTCATGATGACACGCTTTCATTTCGAATTCCTAAAGAAAAATACCGTGCGATCGCGACGTTCAAAGATCAAAGTTATCAAGCTGATATGGCGATGTACACCTTATTCGTTGATGCGGAAAAGAAAACTATATCAATCAGTTACACCGCTGCGTTTCCTTGTCAGGGCAAGGAGCATTTGTTGGTGTCGACATCCATCACTAAGTTGGAAGAGGTAAGCGAGCATGCATAATTCAACAGGCCGTTACGTGCTAGGGATGGAAGTGATGACGCCAACCGGTATGAATTTAGATATTGCTAGTGCAGTTTCGTATGCTGACTTAGGAAGATTCGACCAATGTGTAGGGGATGATGGTATCGAGCGTTTTACTTACGCCAAAATCGAATACACCAAAGAAAGTGAGCAGTTTGAGAAAACGTGTGAGTTAATCACCCACTTGCTTAATTCATTGTTAGCACAGTTACCACGTTCATTGAGACCAATACCTTTGCTTATAGCGGTGCCTGCGTCTGTTTCACTAGTAAAGGTGCAAGAATGGCTTGGTGAAAGTAACTATGCTGAATTTCTCTCTGTGGTGAATGCTGTTCATGCCAGTGGGCCTAGTTTCGTTCTCCAGGCCATGAAATCATTGGATAAATATGATGCTATAATGTGTATCAGTGTCGATTCCTTGGTGAGTTCGATGCAAACACTCATCGACGATGCGATGGTAATGAGTACCAATAATCCATGGGGCGTTATTCCGAGTGAGGGTGGGGCGGGTTTAATTCTTTGTCGAAGAAATACCGTAGAAACATTGAAACTTAAGCCTCAAGCGCAGCTTGGCTACATTGATACGGAATTAAACACTTCAGACCGAAGAGGCATGTTTCGACTTGTTCAACGTGCGAGTAAAAAGCTCGATTTATTTGGTGAAGTGTATTCCGATATGACGAACCTGCGCATGCATTCGGAAGATTACGGTTTTGCTCTGGGGGCTAAAGCAGAACGATTCACGAACCCAGAACAACCGCAGCTTATCAATGAGTTGTGGGGCACAATGGGTAGTTGTTCTTCTCTCGCTTTAATTGCCTTTGCGGTCAGAGAGCACCACTTTAAGCAACCAACTACATTGTTAATGTTCGACTTTCATGGTGACAAAGGAGTTCTCCAATTACTGCAATGTTAGTGGGCACTCATCGATCAAATGGCAATGAAAATATACTCATATTATTAGGTTGAAGTTTGTAACACGAAAAAGCGTATAACTCATGCAGTGAAAGCGTAAGTAAAAAGGTCTAATAAGTTAGTAATAATAACTAAAATAATAGGCTTACTGTTTGTTTTAAATACCAACCTTGATACAAGTACGTTCAAGAAAATATTATTCAACTCTAATAATATTTATTCTATGAAAGAGTACTAAGTGTCTAATAATCAGAGTACAGCCAAAGGATATATCGATCAGTTGGTTGTTAAAGCTATTGAGAAAAAGAAACTGAATGAGCAAAGGCTAGCAGAAAAAAATAAGCCGAAGCTTGAGTACGTGCTTTTTTCACAGTTTGATGTATTAGACAAGCTTCCTTCTAAAAATGGTAAGACAACGGTTTACCATCTTGCAAAAAAAGGGCAGCCAGAGAAGCAAATCTGTTGCAAAGTTATCAATGATGACTCGCCAGAATTTGCGAGCAAAATGTTGATTAACGAAGCGAGCAGGCTGGAGCTTTCTCAACACCCTAGCGTGGCTAACTTTGTAAAAATCGGCAACGAATTCGAACGCCCATATTTGATGTACGAGTGGATCCAAGGTGAATCACTGGCAGAAAAAATGGAGCGTCATTCTTCTAAAGGCTTCCGCCACGACCACATCGCTTGGTTGGTGTATCAACTCGCTGGCGCTCTAGAGTTTATGCATACAAGAGGTATCTGCCATCTTGATATTAAACCATCTAACGTATTAGTGAGTGAAGGCGATTACGTTAAGCTCATTGATTTCGGCGCTGCTCGTTACATTGGAGAGACAGAACCATACGCAGAGGCAAGCTTGAGCTACGCTTCCCCTCTTTATATAGAAACTGGCATCGCGGAACCGCAAGATGATGTTTACTCTCTCGCTTTGCTCGCTGGACATCTATTTTTAGGCTCAATATTTGGTGATGCTTGGAATAAGCAGTTAAAAGACCGAAAGCGTCCGGCTTTGATCCCGGTTCATATTTGGAAATTGCTGAAAGAAGTCATCAACAAACCAAGAGGGCATGGCTATACCGCTATTTCTTTTGCTCAACAGTTAGCGCGAATCGATACGCAATCAATTAGCTCAAATTCTAACGCACCAATTTTCAGTAGCTTGCGTAACGCGGACTTGCTGCTTACACACTGTAAGCCAAATGATAAAACGGCGTATGGTCGCTTTAAAATATTAGAGGCGAGCTTAGTGTTGAGTGTGCTGGCAACAGCAGGAAGTTATTTATATCAACAGAATAAAGATCAATTGGATGCCATTTTTTCCCGAGGTGTCACTACTGTAACTCACGTTATTACGCCCTCTGAAACGGCTTCTTTTTTGGCTCAGCCTCCATGGAAAATCAAAGAAGAATTGTCTCAAGCTACTCAGAGTATTGATATGACAGTAGCTTATCGAACAGCATATCAAGCTCAGCAGTTAAGCCTCTCGAATTTATATGAAGAAAAACAGGCTCAGTTAACGTCGTATCAATCGTTAGCGGATGGCTTACCAATGGCATTAGTCGAATTACGTAAGGAGCTTGTCACCTTGCGAGAAACCCTTGTTCGTGACGGTGCTCTGTTTCCATATGCGGATGAGGCGTTGACTAAAGTGATGTCTGGGTTAAATGTCGCGTCTATCGATTCCATGAAAGTATCTGCCATAGCTGGCAGTCGAGATAAGCAGATTGCTCGCTTAATTTTAGATGGTGAAGCTAAGCTCGCAGAAAATGAAATGAAAGAGGCATGGTTGTTAAACCAGTCACAAGCCTATTTCTACAACCAAATCTTACCAAAGGCTGTGATGGAAAATATTAATGACTCCATCGATAAACATGCAGAGGCGCACTTTTACACCAAAGCAATTGAAGAAGCCGAATTAGCCAAAGCCTACTTCGGTAATACGCCAGAACTAGACAAAAAAATAAAGGATTTAATCGTCGCAAGAAGCGAATTTATTTTGTTTAGCACCGTGATGGAGCAATCCGTTTACGACAAACAAAAGCTACATGAATCCCTTGCCGATTTAGAACGGAATGCACCAAGTAAATTTACAGAAATCACGAAAATTCTAGATAGCATGGCGTCAGATGCGATTGAGCAGAGCCATCGATTATCTAAGCCAGCAAATGGCGCAATTGCGGTAGCGCGTGCGTTGAGAGATTACTTGACTGAAGGAGACGTGAATTTTGTCCAACATTGATATCGATCGTCTGCTTAATCCTATTTCTGATGAATCTCCAGTGGGAAACGATGCCCGTTACGAGTTTTGCTACGAAATGATGGAGTCCGAAGTGAAGAAATTCGGTTCCTTGTTTGGCGAAACAGTAGATTGGAGCGTGGTAAAAACGCACGCGACTGAAGTTCTAGAGCACCACAGTAAAGACTTAAAAGCCATTTGTTACCTCGTTCGCGCGCTAACAGAAGAGTTTGGTCTGCAAGGCTTTGAACAAGGTCTAAAGCTGCTTAGTGAGGCGTTAAGTCGCTTTGGCGTTGAATTGTATCCTTCGCGAAAGCGGGGTCGAGATGGCGCGGTCGAATGGTTGAACCATCAGTTTAAACTGGTCAGCAGCAAGTTAGCGGAAAGCGCTCAGTCATGGGATTTGGTATCAAACTGCATTTCGACTATTGAAGAAGTGCAGCGCCAGTACGACGAGGTTTACCAAGACTCAGAAGCGGATTTCTTTGAGATTCGCACTCAACTCAATGTTTTATCTCAACAAGCGGCGGCTGATGAGCAGAGCGATGATGCAGTCGTTAACGTTGAACAAGCGGCGCCTGCACCAGCTACGCAGTCTGCTGCCGAAGAAACGCCAGCGCAGAATGAAGTGCAAACCGCACCGGTGAAGGCGGTTCCGCCGGCCCCTAAACCTGCGCCAGTTAAGAAAGCGGTAGCAAAAGAAGTCGATGTCGATACGGACTTCTCTTCGCCTACGGCTTCTAAGCGCACCTTGAAGAAGGTTGCGGAAGTCATGCTTCATGCGAACCCAAGTGATCCGCTGGCTTACCGGATTTATCGTCATCTGACTTGGGATGACATTGATGGTCTACCCGACCACCAAAATAATCAAACGCCTTTGAGCTTGGCAGTGTCGTCCGATCAACAAGCGGAATACCGAGATAAAGCTGAACAAGAAAGCGACATCGACACCATTAAGCGTTTGGAGCGCACATTAACGGATGCGCCGTTTTGGCTGACGGGCCATTACTTCGTGTATTCGATGCTTAATAACTTGGGCTTTGATGATGCAGCGCTTGCTGTGAAACAAGAAGTGACGCGTTTTGTTGAATCGCTAGAGGGCATCGAGCACCTCTCATTTAAGAATTCTATACCATTTGCAGATGAAGCGACCTTGAGCTGGTTATCGACTCAAGATACTACTTCTTCGACTTCTCAACCCGTTGTTCAAACGGTTGTGATTTCGCAGGAAGACTCGCTGCCAATGGAGGATATCACTCTAGAAAATCTAGGGGAATGTGCCGCAGAGCTTGCCCACAAACTTGAGCTGGATAGCTCGGGACGAGGGCAGTTCATGCTGTATTTACAATTGATAGCAGCTTACCAGTCTGTTGGATTATACCCGTTGTGTTTGCCGTATCTTGAGAAGGGGTGGGAAGTACAAAAAGCGTTTAATCTCGCGAGCTGGGAACCCCACTTATCGTCACAGTTAGAAGACCTAATTCGAAAAACACTCCATCGGTTATTTGGAAGCAAGGATCTTCTACCTGAGAAGTATGAAGAGTGGAAAGCAATTTACGACTAATTAAAGAGTTAGATAAGGAACGAATTATGTCACGTGACGGCTCGGTGGCTCCTAAAGAGCGAATTAATATCCGTTATGTTCCAGCAACTGGCGATACGCAAGAAGACGTAGAGCTGCCGCTAAGCATGATGGTAGTTGGCGACTTTACTGCGCGTGCAGATGAGACACCAATTGAAGAACGTACTCCAATTAACATCGACAAAGACAACTTTAACGAAGTGCTAGAGGGCATGTCTCCAAACGTTAAAGTCAACGTTGAAAACCGTCTTTCTGATGAAGAAGGCGGCCAGATTGGTGTTGATCTGACGTTCCAAAACATGAAGGACTTCTCACCTGAAGCGATCGCGAAAAGTGTACCTGAACTAAACAGCCTACTTGAGCTTCGCGAAGCCTTGGTTGCACTTAAAGGTCCTCTAGGAAATGTTCCTGCGTTCCGTAAGAAGATCGCATCGGTTCTTCAAGATGAAGAAGCGAGAAAGAAACTGTTGGATGAACTAAGCATTGGCAACGACCAAGACGCGAAAGAAGAGTAAGGGATATCATGTCTGCAGAAGCACAAGCGCCAGAACAAGAAGCAGCCTTAGTTGAATCAGGCTCACTTCTGGATAGCATTCTTAACGAAACACGTTTAAAGCCAAGTGATGAAGGTTTTGACGTTGCAAAACGCGGCGTAGAAGCATTCATCAGTGAGCTACTAAGCAGTTCGAACACAGAGAAAGTCGACCAATCTCTGGTTGATCTGATGATCTCTGAAATCGACCAAAAATTGTCTAAGCAAGTTGATGCAATTCTTCATAACGAAGAAGTTCAAGCGATTGAATCAACGTGGCGTGGCCTTAAGTACCTGGTTGATCACACTGACTTCCGCGAGAACATTCAAATCGAACTGATCTCTGCGAAGAAAGACGAAGTTCTTGATGACTTCGAAGACGCTCCAGAGGTGGTGAAGTCTGGCCTGTACAAGCAAATCTACACACGTGAATACGGCCAGTTCGGTGGTAAACCTGTTGGCGCCGTCATTTGTGATTACGCTATGTCTGCTTCGTCGCCTGACATCAAACTGATGGAATATATGGCGAACGTAGGTGCAATGTCTCACGCACCATTCATCACGTCTGCATCGGCTAAATTCTTTGGTCTAGACAGCTACGAAGAGCTGCCAAACCTAAAAGATCTTAAGTCTGTATTCGAAGGTCCACAGTATGCGAAATGGCGTGGTCTGCGTGAGCACGAAGATGCACGTTATTTAGGTCTATGTACGTCTCGCTTTATGTTACGTACGCCTTACTCTGTTGAAGATAACCCAATCAAGGCGTTTGACTACGATGAGCAAGTGACAGACAGCCATGATAACTACCTATGGGGCAACTCAGCGTACGCGATGGCGTCCAAGATCAGTGAATCATTTGCTAAGTACCGTTGGTGTCCGAACATTATTGGTCCTCAAAGCGGTGGTACTGTACAAGATCTACCGGTTTACAACTTTGAAGCTATGGGTCAAATCGAGACTAAGATCCCAACCGAGATCCTGGTTTCTGACCGTCGTGAGTATGAGCTAGCAGAAGAAGGTTTCATTGCGCTAACCATGCGTAAAGGTTCTGACAACGCGGCGTTCTTCTCTGCAAACTCTGTTCAAAAACCAAAAGTGTTTGCGAACACGCCTGAAGGCAAACAAGCCGAGATGAACTACAAGCTAGGTACTCAGCTTCCTTACATGTTCATTATCAACCGTTTAGCGCACTACATAAAAGTTCTACAGCGTGAGCAAATTGGTTCTTGGAAAGAGCGTTCTGACCTAGAAATCGAATTGAACAAGTGGATCCGTCAATACGTTTCTGACCAGGAGAACCCGCCAGCGGAAGTCCGTGGTCGTCGTCCACTTCGCGCTGCGAAGGTAGAGGTATCAGACGTAGAAGGCGATCCAGGTTGGTACAAAGTATCGATGTCTGTACGTCCTCACTTCAAGTACATGGGCGCAAGCTTCGACTTGTCTCTAGTTGGTAAGCTAGACCAATAACCCATTACTGAAACCATCAAGCAGCCAGTGAAGACTGGCTGCTTTTTTCGTAGGACCGCATATGGAAAAAGGTTACCGTCTTTTAGAGCGGATCGAGCTAGGAGAACCAAAAAACTGCTACGAGAAAGTGGTGTCTCATAAGCATTTGATTGAATCCATTCACTCGCATCTCGCTGACTTGTTGAATACGCATTCCGGCAACGCAATGATCGACAATGAGTATGGTCTGCCAGATTTTAACGACGTACTTTCTAACAACACAAACCTCGTTCGCCATATTCAAAAAAACATTACGTCAACCATAGAACGCTTTGAGCCCCGACTGTTTAATGTCGAGGTTCATTACCGTGAAGACCACCATAATCCATTACAACTCGGCTTTGGTATTCGCGGCGAAGTTTCCCATAACGGCGGTAAAGTCCCAATGTCGATCGATGTCTACATGGGAACCGACGGCCAATTTAACGTTTAGTAGGTGCCACTTGAGTAACAGTAAATACTTTCAAGATGAACTCACGTATTTACGCGAGTCGGGTAGTGAGTTTGCCAAATATCATCCGAAGTTAACTCACTTTCTCTCTGAAGGAACTTTTGATCCAGATGTCGAACGATTGCTGGAAGGTTTTGCTTTTTTGACCGGACGCATCCGCGAAAAGATTGACGATGAACTTCCTGAGCTAACGCAATCTCTGATGACTTTGCTGTGGCCACATTACATGCGTTCGATCCCGTCTTTGTGCATTAGCGAACTAAAACCGCATACCGGAAGTGTTACTGAGAAAACCGTGGTGAAACGTGGTGCGGAAATGGCCAGCGAGCAGGTAGAAGGCACGCAGTGTTTGTTCCGTACTTGTTATGACGTCAATCTATACCCAATTACGATTACTAACATTGAACAAACTAACAGCCGCACCAGTTCGATGATTGATGTGACGTTATCGACGGAGCATGGCCTTGAGCTGTCTCGGATAGGTTTAGACACGCTGCGATTGCACCTGCATGGTGAGATTCATATTACTCGCACTGTCTTCTTATGGCTGTTCCGTTATCTAGATTACGTCGAGTTGGATGTTGGTGGCGGCTACAAACATCGTTTAGGGCCAGAATACGTTAAGCCAGTCGGGCATGAAGAGGACGAGGCGCTGTTGCCTTACAGCAAAAATTCCTTTGCAGGCTACCGTTTGCTGCAAGAATTCTTCTCTTTGCCAGATAAGTTCATGTTCTTCGACATTAAAGGCTTAGAGTGGCTAAAAGGCATTCCACAGCGCAGTACGGTCAAAATCAAATTCCACTTTAAGCGTGCTTTGCCTTCAGAGGTGGTGCTTAAAGATAAACACTTAAGGTTGCACTGCACACCTGCCGTTAACTTGTTTGAAAAAGACGGCGATCCAATCCGTTTAGAGCATCGACGAAACGAGTACAAGGTGCGTCCACAAAGTAACACTCAAGAGCATTACGAGGTTTATTCCATTGAGCAAGTGGAGAGCTGGAGTAAAGACGAGCGTCGCCGAAAACCACTGATTGAATTTGAATCGTTTGAGCACCAAATCAACCAACGTGATAAGCGAGAGTTCTACAAATCCAAAGTAGGTGAGCGAGTAAGCGGAAGAGGGTTAGAGCGCTATATCTCATTCCATACTCACAATGGCGACATCGCGGATTTAGGGACTGAAACAGTATTGATGAAACTGCAATGCAGTAACGCGGACTTAGCGGAGCGCCTGTCAGTAGGAGATATCACGTACGCGACGCACAAATCGCCAACGTATGCGACGTTTAAAAACATTACTAAGCCAACACAGTCAGTAAGTCCTCAAGTTAATGGTGAACTTCAATGGCAGTTGATTGCCAACATGTCGCTCAACTACTTGTCTTTGGCCAATATCGATGTGTTGAAAGTGTTGCTCTCGACTTACGACTTCCACTCTCGAGTCGATAGACAAGCCCACCGCGCGTCGATTCATCGACTTGATGGCATTATTTCTTCAGAGATGAAACCAATCGATCGCGTATTTCGTGGTGTATCTGTGCGTGGTAACCAATTCAAGCTCGTGACGGACTCTAAGTTCTTCGTAAATGAAGGCGATATGTTCCTTATGGCCACGGTATTGAATGAATTTATCCGTTTGTATTCGAGTGTGAACTCCTTTACCGAGCTAGAGGTGTTCGATGAAGCGACGGGCGAGGTTTACAACTGGGCAAGCCTAATCGGGCAGCAGACGATACTATGATTAACACACTTTCTGATAAGTCGAATGAGTTTAGTTTCTACCAAGCGGTATTGCTGTTAGAGAAACACTACCAGCTGGAGCCAAACTCAAATTTTGTTGCCGTGGGCGAGAACAAATACTTTCACAAAGAGCGAATTGAGTTCAGCGTGTCGCCAAACCTGTGCTTTCCAAAGAGTGATATGGACTTTATTACTCATATGGAAAGAAACGGACAGCAATATTCACGTATTGAGACGAACTTTCTTGGCTTGCATGGTTCAAGCTCGCCCCTACCTGCGTCTTACACTGAGAAACTCGTCGGTCGTGATCCCGATGATAACCCAGTGAAGGACTTCTTCGACTTTTTCCACAACCGCTATACAAGCTTACTGTATCGTGTTTGGAAGAAATACCGATATCACGTGCAGTACAAAAGCGGGGCAAGCGATGCGTTTTCTGGGCGCATACTGCATTTGGCTGGTCTTTCTAGCGTTATGCAAGATTGCGAAGTCGCGGAGTTAGATCGAGCGAAGGTTCTGTCTTACGTGAACCAGTTATCTACGCGTACACGTTCACCTAAGCTTATTTCCGGTATTGTTTCGCACTACTTTTCACTGCCGAATGTGCGAATCGAAGAATGGGTTTATAGACGCGTAGAAATCGCTGAAAGCCAGCGTAACAAACTCAACCGCTCCAATTGTGTATTGGGGCAAAGCTTACACTTGGGACAAAGCATTGCGGATTTGAACGGCAAGTTTAACTTGTGTATCGACAACATTGATTTTGAAACGTTTAAGCAGTTTTCCTACGATGGTGAGTTACATAAGACGCTGGTGGGCTTGATGCGCTTTATTCTGCGTGACCCAATGTCGTGGGACCTAAAGTTGACAGTTAACTTAGACAGTATTCCAGAAAACAAACTGGGTAATGGAGAAGGGAACCAACTAGGTCAAACGTTCTGGCTTGGCAACCCAGGTGATAAAGACGCCAAAATTCGACTTATCGGAAGCATATAAGAAAGCCGCTCAACGAGCGGCCCTTTATGTTTTCCTCGAAGAGGTCAGAAAAGCTTAACGACTGATCGGCTGGTGCAGTACAACGGTAGTATCAAGCCTTTGAATGCCGTTAAATGATTCAATTTCATTACAAAGATGATGAATAGACTGCAGGTCGGGCGCTTCAATTAGGGCAATAATATCAAAGTTGCCACCAACAACGCTCGTTAAGCGAACCTCAGGGATTTCTTTAAGTGCATTCGTTACATCATTCTTCTTACCCTTTTCACAAGAGATCAGTAGATAACTAGCGGCTTTTCGCCCTTCATTTTCTACACGAATCTGTGCGGTATAGCCTTTGATAATACCGGTCTTTTCTAAACGATTAATTCTTTCTGCTACTGCTGTTCGAGACAAACCAATGTTTCGGGATAGATTCGCAATCGACTCTCGCCCATTCGACAATAGACTTGAAAGTATTTTTCGATCTAATTTATCTAAACCTTGTAAAGTCATGTTTGAAATCATGTGTTCTGCCTATTTTGTTTTTATATTGTTATTAAATCGACTCAGGGAGCGTAAAGTTATACAGCTCAGCAAGAGTGAATGGGTTTTTCTGTGTCAACGGAGTGATGCGTAAGCTCAAGTCCCTCCCTGACACTTTTATGTCACTGACAAAGCTGCCGTTATGAGTGTTTGTCAAGGTCGAGTCACCTAGCAATCTGTATATCGCCCATTGACCACTCTTATTTAAAACGTGCTGTCTGCCTTCATCGGTTACATCCTGGAGTGTGATACTAATATTGAAGTCACCATTTTGCGGTGGCCATGCCATTTCACGAATGCGGCTTGGACCGTGGTAGTAACTTATATTGGTATCTGCAATTTTTAAGCTCGCTCTAATCGCACTAGAATCAAGATCGAGTACTCTTGCACTAAACGGAATATGAACGCGGTTAGTGCTTTTATTAATTAATGTGTCTCGAATAACGTTATAGTTACGCAGTTGCACTAACAGAGCCGGAGAGATTGGCATCGTCTCGCCATCCACCTGTTTTGGCGTCCATAAATTGGTATCGTAGAACGGTGCAAAATTTTTCTGAATAAATGTGTCTAACAAACCACCGGAAGCAAACAGCAATTCAAAATCTTCAATTGAGATTTCCTCGGTCGCTGTTAGATCAAATGGGTATCGTCCTAGCCCTATCTCTTTAAACTTGGTGTAAATCTCGCTGTACCATTGGGTTTGAATGCCTTTAGCGGACTCTTTAATCATGACTGACCAGCTTTGTTGAACCACATCTAACAACCAGCTACGAACGGGTTCCGGTGATTTTTGGGCAATCTGTTTAAGTTTGATTAATGGGTCAGCTTCACTGCTGTTCATTCGATGCTGAGCTGCCGTTAGCGCCGCCATTTGCGGGTCAGGTGCATCAGCGATGTCTTTCATATATGTGCGAACACGGCTTAACGCTGTTACGGTCTCATCCCAAGGAGTAGGGGAGTTTGGTGTTTCACTGACCTGAAGTTGGTTTAATAAGTGAAAAGCTTGTTCAACACGTTTCATCAACAAGTAATCAGGCTTAACTACTTCCTCTACTGCGTCTGATGCGGAGTCTGCCGCTGCCACGAGTTTTGGGTCTAGCTTTGAAATCAGAGCATTTTTTTCACCAACGGGTGAAAATTGTGTGTTGGCATAGACCTGCTTCAGTACGGTTGTCATTGGTGAAGAAGGGCCCGAGATTAAGTCTATCGCGTTCGTTAGGTCGCCGACATTGTCATAGTTCTGGACTTTTAGTTCACTCAGCGCATTGCGCCAATTACTGATGTAGTCGTCAGTATATTTTTTACGTACTTCCTCTTTGAAGGCTTCTTGTTCTTCACTAGTAGGAATAACGTGTTGTGACAGACCTAAAACCCAGTTGTCACTGATGACTTGTTGTGACATTAGGTCCACGCGTGGTCGATAAAAAGTGCTAAAACCAGTGGAGGTATAGATCTTATCTACGATCAAGCGTTCACTATCTATTGGTGTGTTGAATACATTGCTAAACTCAAAACCCACAGCTCGTTGCAGATCTAGGGTTCCTAAATCAATCGAATTTGCTTCGTTTAAAATGCCTGCATAAACGAGATCAACATTCGAATTTGCTAGCAATGAGCGACGTGTTGCGCGAACAAGATCCATATTGATATCAATTGGCTCAAACTGCGTGCGAAAGTAAGCATCCAAATAGCGCATCGCTTGATTGACGACGTCACTTTGGTTGCTCAAATCGTTCATCATTTGGAGAGTTTGATGACGCAAAAAACGGATATCACGCTTTGTTGGATCGTTTAGCATTAGATACCCCTTCAATAGAGGTAAAGCGCGTGTAAAAGTGTTTTGATTTTGTGTCAGTTGTAGACGGTAGCCTTTCTCAATGAGAGGTATCAACTGTTGAGCAACGTCCTTAAGTAATGCTTCGTAAGCGATGCGAGTGCTTTGATCCAAACGGCTAATGTTGAGTGGTAATATCTCTTCATCCAAAGCCTTAGAACCTTTAAGCCACGCCCCATAAGAAGGCTCTATTGCTTTCGTCGCCTTCGCTAAAAGCTCATTGAATCTTGCATCTTGCTCCACTTGTGATTTGTCATCGATACTCAAGAGTTGATTCATCACGTGTAAGTTACTGTCTAATGTCGTGAAAAAGAAGTAACTGCCCCCAGTAAGCAGGATAATAGAGCCGAGTATTGCCAAACGGCTTTGTCTCTGAATTAGACGAAGATACGTCTTGTTTTCGCCCGCAAAGTCGCTTTCCGGCAATATTTGTGAATCAATCAGAAAGCGAGAGAAATAAGGCGTTTCTGTTAACTGAGTATGCTCTGACGCGATAATAGGTAAGTTGAAGTAATTACTACAACTTTTTGCAAGTAAATTGTACTTGCGACCGCCTTGCAGACTCGAACTAAAGAAAATCTCACGGATGTCTAGTGAATAGACACCGTTGTTAACATCACATAGACGCTCAAGCACATAGCTGACTTCAGACTGACATAGCTCAAACTGCTTAGGGAAAGCGAGTATTGCTTGTTTCTCATCAATGTCCGTTGAATTAGCGGATGCATCTAGCGCATTACTTTCAAGCACTCTCACTAGATTTCGATAGCTATCGCGGTAGTACTCTGCAAATACACCTTTGGCTTCTTTTAGTGGGATAGAGAGGAACTCAACACGTGTCTTGAGAGAGCTAAAGTGCATGTATTCTTTAAAGCCATCTAACTTGTCTAGCTTTGACATAATCAAATAGATTGGCAATGCTGAAGACGTTTTAGAGTTGATGGTACTCAAGCGCGCCAATAACGACGAAATGGTGTACTCTTTTTGCTCTGGCTCAGAGACGATCATGAACTCGAAATCGGTGAAGAATAGACACCCAGAAAATGGCTTTCGAGGTCGATGATGAATAACTTCTTCAATGAACGTATTCCATAAAGAAGCATCACTGCTTGATACTTCCTGGAACACTAAACGTTGGTCTGGTTTGATGTATACAGCGCTGTCAGATTCGTACCATTCAAAAAAGTCATTCTTAGCGGTTCTAGTGCGATCCATCGGTTTGATTGCACTAGAATTAAATAAAAATTGACGTCGCCCTGACCCTTTATTACCAAGCATCAGGTAAATTGGTTTCTTGCCTGAGTTAGCAAGAAGAGGCTGGATAACCATAGAAAGTGCTTCTTCCTCGGTTTCCAAATGTTGAGCTTTAGCGTTGTTCTTTTTCTTCAACCATAATGTGAATTGAAAAGTGACGTAAACAATGGCGATAGCACCAAGGGTCAGCCAAAGATAAAGTTGATCGATTTCGTCAAGAAAAAGCAGATAAATAGTGGTGATAATTGCAACCACTAAAAACATCAATATAGTAGAAATCACCACTGGATTTCTAAACAGTTTTTGTTTGAACATAAGCCTAAAACTTCTTTAATTGTATTGTTATTTATTGTCAGTTTTTTCAGCTTGTAGCTGACTCAATTTATATAGGTAGATGTTCAGTAAAAGGGTTGCGCGGTCAATTTCCTTTTGCTGTGAATACTTTTCAGCGTATTCAATACGACCTAAAAGCGGGAATAACGAGTTACTGTATTCGTACGCCTTTTCAGAGTTCTTATCTACATTCTGTCTAGCTACGTTGGCAAACACCGTTCTTGCGTCTGAGAATCGCTTATAAACATCCATAAACTGGTCTTCTAAATGGGCGCTCTGTGTCAAAAAGTTTTGACGTAGTTGCTGTGCAGAAGACGAATCCGGATAGATCGCGATTAATTCATTGGTCAAGCTATCGAGCTCGCTGACGTTACTTACTTTTGCCGAGTCTAAAAACCAGTTATTCATCATAATATCGACACGATTAATGGCCTGCGTTTTCAATGACTGAGCATATTTTTTATTTTCGTAATCTAACGAGGCGACCAAATTTACAAGTTCATTAAGTGAAGCTTGATTAATTTTTTGTTCCAATGTTCGATAACGTTGTTGCTCGTACATGAAATGTGAACATATCGCAGTAACAATCAAACCAATAACGAAGTAGATCATAAATCGACCAGACTTTGCCGGTGATGCTTTCTCTTGGCTATTTAGGTTGGGTGATGACACCGGTGCTGGAGAGGGAGACACATTCACTTTAATTTCAGGTGCCTTCTGCGTTGCTGCAGGAGCGCTAGTGTTGGCTTGTTTTTTCTCGCGTAACTCAGCCGCAATCTGTTGTTCTTTTATCTGCTCAATCCATTGATTCAAAATACGGCGAATGCGACCTAATGACGGCGCTTCAATACCGTAATGAAGACGAAGCTCTTCCTCAATCCTCAAGCATAATTGATGTGCTGCCTCTATCAATGGAAGCTCTTCTGGTAACGCCCGATGCTTATTAATTCGTTTTTCAGTATGCTCTACCATCCATTCAATAGCGCTCATTCGTGCCTTTGACTTTGAATGCTCTGGATACGCGTTGAACCAATATACGACACACACATCAAGTATTGAGTTTAACCCTTCAACAAGGCCTCTTAAGCCGTCGTTATAGGTTGATGCAACGGTAAAGTAACAGCAACAACGTAGGTCTTTCGCTTGGGTACTCAAGATCTTTTTTGAGAGTGTTTGAACCGTTTTCCACGAGACTCTCCCTGTGACTTTATTCAGGTTGTTTATTTGACGTTTAATTTCGTCAAAATCCTCAGAACCATTAGGATTAGAGCCGCTTGGGTTATTTTCATCGATTGGTCTTCGAGCGAAGTCGGTAAAAAACATAAGGAAAGTTCCAACTGATCATATAGAAGTATTAAGTTATATAGGATTTCACTACTGTTATATTAAATTATAAGCAGTGCACATCTGCCGCAATTCTATAGACAAAATAAGCGGATTAGATAATAAAAATTCATTAAAAGAAATTAAATTACTTTTAGTGTGATCTTTGTTCATAATATTAATATCAATAGTTAAGTCTATTTATAAGAAGAAACTTATATATGAAGATGAGAACGTTGATTAAAAAGTAACTAAATTGTTATCGGAGATTACGTTTTGTTCAATTAGCAATCAAATTCTGTTACTTCTATTTAAATAGAAAGATTTACTGTCTCGTCACTTAATCTGTAGTCGGTTCTTTAGTTTTTGTTTGTAGGTAAAACAACCAACCTGATAGTTGAAATGTATTAAATTATAGGTGTTTTTTTAGGCTTATTGAAAAAGAGAATATAATTGATATCTTTCGCCTCTAAGTAGAATATCGGTTTTCCTAGAGGGACGAAATGCTAAAACCAAGTCAAATTGGGCTGATTTCAGCCATGTGTCTATTTTCTTCTGTTGCAATGGCAAAAGGGGAGCGATATGGACTCTCTACCAGTATGTTGACTATCGATAGCATTAAATACGATGAAGGTAAAAGTGGTGAGCAGGATACGCTTAGGTTCGGCTTGGTTCATACTCGTCCTATTGATGAAAACAATAACCGTTGGCGTTGGTGGTTAGGGCTAAACTATCTAGCAGAAGATATTGAAGCGCCAGCAAACGGCTTATATCAAGAAGCGACGAACTATGAACTTCGTGTTGTTCCTCAATATGCGTTGACTTCTTGGAGTGTTTTCACGCCATATGTTGGTGCGGGCTTGTCTGTCGGTTACTCGCAATATTCTAATCGTTGGCAAGTAGACCAAGAGGGCTATCGTTATGAGAGTGTTGAAGATATCGACCAGTTTGAGTTAGGTGCGGTTGTGACCCTTGGTACTGCTATAAAGTTAGGCAGTAATCCTGACGCCCATATACAAATTATCCCGCAGGCCTCTTATATCCTTCCGGTTGTAAATGATGGAATTGGTGGGCTTGAACTATCAGTTTCTTTGCTCTTTTGAGGTTCGTAAATGTACTCAAATCAGCTAGTTTTATTTATCTCAAAGTGTCCAGAGGAATACACCGGTGCAAAGCATATTGAAATGCCTGAAAGTGGTGGTTCGATAGGTCGTTCCCCAAGCTGTAGCGTGTCTTTAGCCGATCACAACCGCTTTATATCGGGCACTCATTGTTTGCTCAGCGTGTATGGAGATACCTACTATATAAGTGACGTATCAACTAATGGCACAATGGTAAATGGGAATAAAATACTAAAAAATCAACCCGTTGCGATAGTTGATGGCGACATCATTTCTTTAGGGCAATATGAGATTGGTGTTTCTCTTGAGCACGTTACCTCAACACTAGACATCGCCGCTGATATTGCTCCTGAGCGAGTATCTAGCGATCCTCTGGTTAGTCTAGGAGATGCGGTTGTCGAAGAGGAAGAAAAAGTCGGTGCCTTAGAAGATTTGTTTATGGAGACTAAACAGGATGACATTGATTGTCATGATCCTGTTGCTCACCTTAACTTTTCGATGCAGCGAGATGACGATTACTTAATTCGTGATAATGAGCGTACAGAATCTGAACAACCTAGAACCGTGGAAAGCACGCGTCAGGTGGTCGATGACAGTTTCAGTATATATTCCGAATTCGATCAGCCAAGCCTAATCCCTGAAGACTGGATGGCTGCGGAAACCAAGAGTAACGCATCAGTCAATGATGCATTAGCGCCAGAAAGCGGTAAGGCACATAGAGCCGATATTGCCTCAGCTGAGGTGATGCAACCTGGCACGGTAGCCCCAGATAGCACGATTCAAAGACAACATCGTACGCCTAATGTTACTGAGATGGTCGTAGAGCAGGCTAACACAGGGTCAAAATGGGAAGAGATGACCCAATCTTTTACGCCTTCTCCTAACACTAATCAGCAACTTCAAATACCTACGGCAGAGCACGCGATAAACAGTACGACGAAAGCACAAGTCGATACTGATGCGGCCGTTTGCTCTCAAGATATAGCGCAAGCGTTTTTTGATGGTTTGGGTATTCGAAATCCAGAGTTGATGACAAACGAGGCGCAGTTATTCAAGCAAATGGGCACTTGCTTGCGTTTATGTATTGATAACCTACAGAAAGAGTTGCACGAAGTGGAATCGTTAAAGGATGAGCAGAGTGCGAGTGAGGCTAACTCGAACATTGCAGAGCTAATGCTCACTTTGAATAGTCAGCAATTACTGGCTCCAAATGAACTGGTTGAACAAATGCTCGATGAGCTGAACGACCACCAAGTTATGTTTAACAAAGCACTGAATGAGCTCGTTTTAGAACAGTCTGAAACGAACGATCCCGTAGCATTTGCTAACAGGGTCGCTAGCCAGTCTTTGTTCTCAACTAAGTCAAAGCTGTGGGCCGAATACCTAGATTTCTACACTAATAATCGTCGCCTGCTTAATGAAACATCCTTAAAAGGGCTGATTAAGAAAAACTATAACAAAGTGATTAAGGGAAACCATGCGTAGTATCGCCGTATTACTCGGATTTGCCATGTTGTCCGGTTGTTCCATGTGGGATCAATTTAAAGAGTCCACAGGTATCACACCAGAAACTTCGTCGATTGAATTGGTTATTGAGGCATCACCTGTACTCAATGTGAGAAATGGGGGCCAGTCATCTCCAGTTATTCTCCGTCTTCACGAATTAAGTTCGCCAGTATTGTTCCGAAGCTTAGATTTCTTTGCCTTGTTTGAGAGCGATAAAGCGTCGTTGGGTGATGAGTACATCAAACGTTACGAATATCAAATACAGCCAGGTGGAAAAGTTCATGAAATGCTAACGCTAGACCCTGACACTCGTGCCGTCGGTTTTTCAGTGGCTTTTCGTGATATTGATGGTTCGTCATGGCGAAAAGTGGAAGTTATTGAAGAGAAGAGCGAGTACTACATCAAGCTCAAGTTAGAGGGCAGTGAGTTAATTTCTGATAACACTCGCGGCATTGAACAGGTTTACTTTTAAGGGATAGAAACATGTCTTTATACAATCCAGTTGTTTGGCAAGATGGAATGTTCATGAAGCCGCAGCATTTTCAACAACTCGATCGTTCGCAAAGTAAACTATCGAGCCTACTGAGTGCCAATGCATCGCCTTTGCATTGGGGAATTAAACGTTTAGAAATCAACTCTCAGTTACTAGCACTGGGTAAAATCGGTATTACTCGTGCTGAAGGTATTTTACAAGACCGGACACCATTTGAGCTTCCGTTGCTTGCCGAGCTGCCTGAAGTGAAAGATGTAGATCCTTCTATTGCCGATAAAGTCGTTTATTTGTGCTGTCCGTTACCATCGGAACGTTCTGAGTTGTTTGGTACCAAAAAAGACGGTGCGCGCTATACGATGGAATCTCAAGAAGCGGTTGACGCTTGTTATGATTCGGAAGACATGGCAAATATCGTCGTCGGTAAGCTTAACTTTTGCTTAATGTACGATCATGAAGATAAGAGTGCTTACACGTCTATTCCGATCTTAAAGATCTCAGAAGTGAAGCCTGATGGCAGCGTGATCTTAGATGATAGTTTCATTCCTACCTGTATCGATATTCATGCGTCGACAGTACTGAGTAAATTTGCGACCGAGTTTGCTTCTATGTTGAAGCATCGCGCGGAATCGATAGTTCAGCGATTAGGGGTGGTGGATCAACAAGGTGTATCATCGGTTTCTGACTTTATGCTATTGCAAGCGCTCAACCGATACGAACCCTTGTTTTGGCATTTCGCCAGCACAGAAGCTGTGCATCCTGAGTCTTTGTATCGAATTCTTCTTCAGGCAGAAGGTGAGCTTTCGACGCTGTGCTCAACGACACGCCGACCTATTGAGTTTACGAAGTACAATCATGGTGATCTTACTAGCTGTCTTTCTCGCGTCCTAGACAGTGCGAAAATGACATTGAGCGTGATGTCTGAGCAAAGAGCAATTCCACTGACCTTAAAAGATCAGAACTATGGCATCAGAACGGCAGCAATCCCTGACAATAAGATCATCGATACGACGACCTTTATCCTCGCAGTTAAAGCTGACGTGACCTTGGATGTCCTGCATACCCAGTTTGTCAGCCAAACGAAGATCGGTTCTATCGATAACATACGTGACTTGATTAACCTTCAACTGCCTGGGATTGAGATCAAACCAATGCCAGTAGTGCCACGTGCGCTGCCGTATCACGCTGGCTACACCTATTTCGAGCTCGATAAAACGGGCGAAGAGTGGATGGCATTGAAGAACACTGCTGCGATTGCGATTCACGTTGCGGGCGATTTCGCTAACTTATCATTGCAACTTTGGGCCGTTCGTCTATGAGTTACGCAGAAACCGACGTCACCGTAGTCTTATTCCAACCAGAGCCTGGCAAACCAATGGAGGTAATGCCAGCGCCTGACTTGTCGAGAAACATCGCAGTACAAGATCTATCTATCGATAACATGGGTATTAACCCGCTAGTGGACCAGTTCTCATGGTTGATCGCCAGTCTGTCTTGTATGTCTTCGATCCCTTGGCTTGATGACCCGATGCCATTTCGTGAACAAGTGGCACGTGAGATTCGAAAAGGCGAACGAAAACTTAATGAAATGGAGCTCGATCGTGCTTCGGTTCTTGTAATTCGTTACTGCTTGTGTGCGGCGATTGATGAATCTGTTTGTCGGCAAGAATGGGGGGCAAATAGTCACTGGAGCCAGAACAGCTTACTGTCTGAATTCCATAATGAAACGTCTGGTGGTGATAAGTTCTTCGTTATTCTCGACCGCTTAAAAGCCGACCCTCGCAAATACCGTCACGTTATAGAGTTTCTCTATTTATTGCTTCAACTTGGTTTCCAAGGCAAGTACGGCCGTGAAGAGCGTGGCAACGAAAAGTTAGCGGAAATTGGCAGCACCATTTATCGATTAGTGCGAGATGACCGCCTAGCAGAACAAGAAAAAGTTTCTTTAATCAACCTTAAAGCTAAATATCTAAAGAAGCCGTTAAAAAGGGTAATTTCACCCAAGCTGATCTTAAGTCTTAGTGCGATGACGTTTGTGCTTATGTATGCGGCAACCTACATCGTCATAGACTTAAAATTTCAGCAACTGCTTGAAATGTATAGATAACCAGAGATCTAAAATGAGATCTTCTGCCAGTTTTAGGGCTTATTGTGAATATCACTGGTCTTTTAGTGAAATTCACTAGTTATTTAGAGAGATTGCAGTTTGCGATCTCTTTTATCATTCAATCAATAAAATTCAAATGGATTGGTTATGGGCGTAACAGTTGGTGCGAATGGACTTTCGATAGTTCATAAAGGCTCAGGTGGTGAAGCGAATGCAACGCTCCCAGATGTTTGTTTAACTAAGGTCGGCAAGCCAGTCGTCCCTATCCCTTATGGCAACAATGCTAAATCAGCAGACCTTGCTGGTGGGACTACGACAGTCTCTATGGATGGCGGTAACAGTGTCGCTATCAAGGGCAGTACGTTCTCAAAAAGTACCGGCGATGCGGGCGGTGACAGAAAAGGCGTTTCCTCTGGCACGATAGAAGCTGAAGCAAAATTCATTTCAGCCTCACCAACGGTTAAATTTGAAGGTAAGGGCGTATGTCGCCTGTCCGATCAAATGACCATGAACAAAGCCAACACCATGTGTTTGGGTGGGGCACAAAACCCATCGGTTTCTGTTACGGAAGATCAGGAAGGGACGTATACGTTGGATATAGAATGCAAATATCCAAATGGGCTCCCTTACTCTAATGCACAATTTTCTTTAGTCGAACCTTCAGGTGCTGTCATTGGGAGTGGAGCGCTGGATTCTAGCGGAAAAGCAACTGTTAATGGTCTCGCTCTAAAAGAATGCAAGTTAGTGCTCAGCGAAACTCAAGACTCTTATACGCCGAACCAATCTTTAGCTGAAAATATTGTGACGGAAACTTACCCTGATCCGAATGATTTTTGTACGTTTGTCGCAGGTCGCCGCTCGCCATTTTGGGAGGATCGTGTTGGGGTTGCTAATGACTGGGGGATATTGATGTCCCCATCCTTCAGTGATGATGACTTTAAAGATATTGTGTTAGAGCAAAGCCGTATATCGTCTCCTTATGCGATTAGTCAAAATCACTCTAAAGATTTTTCTGATGCTTATGTTTCGGCACTTTATCACATCCAAACTGATACTACTGCGCTAGAGAAATATGAACCTTTAGTTGAACTGCTCTTGGAGCAAGTGCACGAAAATGGCGATATATTGAGAGTCTTATATCAAGCTGATGTGTTTGAGCCTCCCTATGAATTATTAGCGAAGCTTCGCTTTTTAGGGACTGGGAATACTGTGAAGTATTTGCAGTTTGTTTTATGGACGTTGATAAACAATCAAATCTGTTCATACATCGATGAGCTAAACAGTGAAATCATCGGTCGTTTAGATTTCATACAAAGCCAAGCTTCTGCAAGGTCGTTGAGTTCTGTTGAAGAGGGTATAAACGGTTATAAAAAAGCACTTAACCACTTCAAACAAGCACTTCCTGACGTCATTAGCCAAATTTTCGAAACCAAAAATGACACCCTAATTTCTATATCGGCAATGGCCCTTGGGAGTACCGTTAACATAGCGAGCCAATCTAGCTTTGCTACTAATTTAGGTAGGGTTAATGCGGTGGTGTACACGAAGTCAAACAACTTGAACCGCCCATCATTTGTCACTTTTGACGATAACTTTTCTGACTAGGACATTTAAATCATGGATGCAGTTTTTCCGATAGCGCAACGAGAAGGTGACGCTTACTACACGCTCAGTGATTTTACGAAATTGTTTGATCAAGCTAAGAGCGGTCGTTATTTAATAGGACAAGGGTACGGTTGGCATAGTGGCATTCACTTAACATCAAAAATGTTACCGTGGGGGAAAGGGCTCAGACCTATTCAAGCGATGCTTGATGGAAAAATAGTGGCATTTCGCATAAATCCTGATTACCTAACATCAACGTACCAAGAGCAAGAGTTTAAGTATAGTAATAACTTTGTGCTTATCGAGCATGAGGCTGTAAACCCCGAAGATAATGAAGATGTATTTAAGTTCTATACACTTTATATGCACCTTGCGCCACCTTCAGATATTGGCGCCAATTCATCTATAACCACGCGTTACCGTTTACAAGAAGCGAGAAATGTACGCACTTTCAAACATAGTGATGTGCCTACTAATTCTGGTGAAAAAAAACAGTCGATGTCTAAAGGAACATTACTTGAATACCTGTATGCAGAAGAGAAGGAGACCCATCCATACCAGATCGACAAAAATACCTACAAAATGATAAAGTGCCGTGTGGTAGAGAATGGTAAATCGGCAAGTGGTAGCGAAAAAGCACTGTTAAACAAGATTGTTTGGTTTGCTTCGGGTCTCAATAGTGACTTTGACATTTTAGAAGATTCCTCTGCTGTCCTATCAGAACCAGTTTCAGAACCTAAATGGATGTCGGACAAGGCGGCAATGATTAGGGACGGTAGTGTGGTTTCTTTACTCCCACTCCTATTTAGAGAGGGGATAAAGGTTTCAGCTGGGGAAGATATCGGTTACATGGGACTGCATGAGTACAGTAACGATGCAATTGGAACTAAGAAAGAAGATAATCGTGTGCATATCGAGATGTTCTCTTTTGAGGAGCCGCCCGAATTTTTCAAAAAACAGATTTCTCCCAAAAATGCGGAAGAAAATCCACTTGTTGTTCTCGATGGGGCCGATAGTAGCGGTGCCGTTGATATGAGTAATTCGTTTATTCAGCAATTACTTGAATCTGTGACAGAAGATCAAGTAACGGACTTCTCCTCGTTCACTGCTCGCGATGCCAAAGTATACTTAGACGGTAAGCGTAAACACTTTGAGCGATTTATTGTGAAACATCCTACAGATTGGCATACAGAGTCGTCACAAAGTCTTTATGAATCAATCCATCAGACCGCAAAGGAAGCTCTAGATATTAAGTGCTCCGCTGGTTTTGTGACTATAGAGGACTACCGTAACTCCCCATGGCGCGATCAAGTGATGGATAGCTTTGATCTTTTCTCGCAATTCGAACTGGAAAGAGCAGATAAGTTCTCATGGATGCAAGATTTACATGGTGATTTGCAACTAAGCGATGATAAGAGCCTTTGGCATTATTGGCCTTTTACGCCTCATAGTTACGGTTTTAGTATCGATATTGAATATTTTATAACACAGTATAAGCTTAGGTTTCCTAAGCTACGTCAACCATTTATTTTCGGCTCTCGGTCAGAGGGAAACTTGAGGAATTTGTTAAAAGTTATAAACGAATACTATTCTGAATCTAGTAATGAATACAAGTTTGATGTTAGAAAAGTGGCGTATATGTTGGCTACGGCGCAACATGAAGCCTACCACTTTTTAAGTGGTGAATATTTTAGCTTAAAACCCGAAATAGGAAGCAAAGACTACTTTAATAAATATGATCCCGTTTTGGCGGATACAGATGAGTATCGAGAAAGGGCAAAACTAAATGGTAATTTAAAAGAAGGTGATGGATTTAAGTATCGAGGAAGAGGATATGTACATTTAACATGGAAAAATAATTATCAAAGAGCTAAGGATAAATTTGGTATTGACTTTGTTAACTCTCCTGATTTGGCAATGACGCTTCACAACTCTTTTATGATAATGTTGTGGGGGATGGAAGAAGGTATTTTTACTGGTAAGAGCTTAGATGACTACATTGGTAAAAATACAGATTACATAAATTCTAGAAAGATAATTAATGGTTCAGATCAAGCAGATTTGATAGCTTCTTATGCAAAAGAATTTGAAAGTATATTAGGTGATTCGATATGAAAAAATTATTTCTATTTGTGCTTTCCATAGCTATTTATGGTTGTGCTCATGCGAGCACAGTTTATAAAGAAGACGATGGTGACCTATTGATTTTAGATAAACCATACAATGATATTCTGAAAAATGGCTATTCAAGGAGTGTTGATCTTATTAAGTTTAACGGTCAACCTGCATTAGAACTAACCAATGTAAATGGTGTCAATGCTATATTTACTTTTAGTGAGCGTCAAGTTGATAAAATAAACTGCATTTATAATAATAGCCGAAACCCAATGAATGGCATACTAAATAGAAATGCAGTTTGTGGTCTTTTCATTGACATAGTTGATGCATTGGATAACTACTCTAATATTATTGATAAAGTAAGTGATAAAGAAAATAATTTTATATTCTCTGAAGATAAGCTGTCTGTCTTTGATAATGGTAGTGGGTTGGAAATAGAAAAGTATAAATTAAATTATTATTATGCAAATATCATTTATTATTCCTTGGATGATTTTATAAACTCTAGCCCTGTTGTTAAATTTGATATAAAAGGGCATCGTGGTAAATATAAATATTATTATTTTGTTTATGATGTTAATTACAAGTTGAATCACATTCTTTATCTTGAAAATTCATGGAATAAAATTAGTATTAATTGACAATATCACTCGAGATAGAGGGAGGTACATAGTTTTTTTTTAAAGATAAGCCTAGTACTTTCATTGAAAAATAGTCAAATTTTTTTACTTTACAATCGCCTAGCCCTTATGACACATTTATAAAAAAGCGCCGACAGGCGCTTTTTATTTACGTTTTAGTTAACCGTTAGAAAAGATGTAGACCAATCTTCGGAAGATTAGGCAAGCAATGCGTAGTATCTGGTCACAAGTTGGTATGAACTTGCCTTTTAGAAAACGCTAATAAAATCGCTAAACAGCTACATGATAATAGAACGACACCTAAGTTTTGTACTGTTCCAGCCATCGCTAATCCCGTCCCGATCATGATGTAGTACATGAGCCCAAATAAAGCGCCTGCGCTGCCAACCTGTTGTTTATAATTAACGAGTGCATCACTGAGTATGTTGGGTATCGCAATCCCGTAAGACATGACGACTAACACCATTGGAGCAACAAACCAGATTGATTGGTTCAGAATCAACACACCGACTGATCCAACGCTAATCAATATTGCTGAGAACCAAAGTAGCTGGCTTTTTTGAACATTTTTGGACACTAGGGATTTGTTTAAATAACTCCCAAGCAGAGTGCCTAACCCCAGTACCATGCCACTGTATCCAAATTGTTCGGAGTTATACCCAAGTGCTGAGAAAGTAAATGCGCCAAGCTGGTAATAAGAAAATAGAGCAATGTTATACAAAGCAACCAATAATCCTGAGCGCCAAATTCGCGCGTCTCTTACCATTTTCCAGCTAAGTTGATGCAACCGTACTGGTGTCTGTTCCTTCTGTGTTTCAGGAAGCTTAATAACGTTATAAGCGAGCAATACTAACGCGATTAAAAACAAGGCAAAAAACACATAACGGTATCCACCAAGCGCTGTAAGCTGCCCGCCTAATAGCATGCCAACTACCGGGCTGATTGATATACCCATCCCCATTAAGCGTAAGCGTTCACCGAGGTATCTTGACTTACCAGATCTGAAGAAACATATGCAGTTTATAGATCAAAAACGTTT